>JAYZJX010000022.1:0-16323 GCA_036164015.1 Verrucomicrobiota bacterium
AGCCCTGCAGCCTGTGCCATTTCAACAATTCCCAGATTTCCACAGGAAGGTAGGTTCAGAAATTTAATTACTTTAGGACTTAATTTTTCTACATCACAAATTCCATACTGTACCTTTTGTTTACTACCCACAGAATCAAGAACTTCAATGGAATGTAAAACACCTTGTGCCCCAAGAGTGAGGATTTCACAAAACCCTTCACCTCCGTCTGTCAGAGGAACTTTTGTAACATCACTAGTTGGAAATCGTTCGGATAAGACAGACTCAGCTAAATTGCACATTTCAAAAGCTGAAAGTGAGCCCTTGCACTTATCACAAGCTACAAGGAAATGAGTCATCTTACTTAGCGAATTTCTCGTTCCGTCTTCTCATCTACAATCTTAAAGTTTTCCACATGATATGAATCAGAACTTTCAAAGTTAATTTCCACTTCATAATTTGATTCAATCTTTTTAATCAAATCTGCATCAGGGCCGCGTAATCTTCGCAATACTCCAGGGTGTAGATAAATCTTTAGACTCAATGATGCACTTCCTTGTTCCATTCTCGATCGTCGTACAATACTAGATAATTTGCGTTGTATCTCAATGCTTACCGACCGGGGTGATTTAACAATACCCCTCCCTACACAATAAGGGCATGGTTCATAAATTCCACTCGAGTTACTCTCATCATGTCTTTGCCTAGTAATTTGCATTATGCCAAGTTGAGAAATTGGAAGGATATTGTGTTTGGCTTTATCTTCGGACATTGCCGCCTTCATTTTTTGAAAAACTTTCCTCTGGTCACTTTTGTTTTTCATATCAATGAAATCAACGATTACTAAACCCCCAAGATTTCTTAATCTCATCTGACGTGCCACTTCTACGGCAGACTCTATGTTTGCCTGTAGAATGAAATTTTTACCATCTTTCCGATTACCTTTATGGCTGCCAGTATTGACATCGATTGATACTAATGCTTCGGTTTCTTCCATGACTATCTCCCCACCTGAAGGAAGAAGAACTCTTCGCATAAAAGTTTGTTCTATCTGTCTCTCAACATTAAATCTTTCAAAAATCGGGATTTCTTCGTCAAAATGGGTAATCTTTTTCTTGGTATTCGACTTAGCATCAATTTTCTGAATTATTTCCATTAAGCGGTCAAAATCATCTTTCTTATCGACCTGTACCCGATCCACATCATCTGTGAGAAAATCTCTGGCAGTAAGTCCAATTAGATCTGGTTCCTGATATAGAAACGCTGGAGATTCTTGAGATTTCAATTTGGATTCAATCTCATTCCATTGCTGAAGAAGTAAATGTAAGTCCCTGACAAAGAATCTTTCTTCTTTTTTCTGTCCAGCAGTTCTGATAATTACTCCCATGCCTTCAGGAAGCGAAAGATTGGCTATAATACTCTTAAGTCTATTCCGCTCAGCCTTGTCATCAATTTTTCGTGATATCCCGCATTGACCTGCAAAAGGCATAAGAACAAGAAAACGACCAGGGAGTGATAGGTTTGTAGTTGTTCTCGGTCCCTTACTTCCTATTTGTGCTTTCGTAATTTGAACAATAATTTCTGAACCGATAGGAAAAGCCTTGGGAATATCTTTTACGGACTTTACTTCGTTCTTACTGGATGCTTTCTTTTTATTCTGTCTTACAATTTCAATAGAAGGATCATTATTTGCCCCTGGTAACATGTCCCAATAGTGCAAAAACGCATTTTTTTCCTGTCCAATATCGACAAAAGCGGCTTTGAGTCCAGGTTCTAGATTCTGAACTTTACCTTTAAATATAGCACCCACCATTCGGTCTTCTCCAAGGCGCTCAACTTCAAAGCCTTGAAGAATCCCATTTTCGATACGGGCAACTCTCCTCTCTAAAGCCTCAGTATTAATGATCAACTCTTTATAGTCTTTATTTTTTTCTCCCCTAAAAAAAGCGACAATTCGCTCTCGTATTGGACGAGATTTTGCCCTTTGCAGGGACGCGTTTCTAAGTTCAGCCTTATCTATGTGAACGGGTCTGGGCTCAACTGGAGCCGAGGTTAAATCATTTTCAGAAGATGTGTTTTCTGAATCAGGAGATTGACTAGGTATACTTCTTGAAGAATCGTTAAGTGATCTTGGTTTGCGAGCCATGTTCGAATGAGTTTAACAATCTGCCATGCGACTCTATACACACAAAAGTATGATACTTTGAAATCATACCAAAAATTCCTTCCTATGTCGGTAAACACTTTGAACTACCCCCATCATAAGAAATGATGTTACTAAAAAGGATCCCCCGTAGCTTAAAAAAGGAAGGGGTAAGCCCGTAATTGGAGTTATGCCCAAAGTCATTCCTACATTAACAAATAGGTGAACCATCAAAAGTACTGAAATACTAACAGAAAGAAGGCGACCAAAAAGATCACCGGACTTCGATGCAACTTTTAAGCAACCAAAAATAATGATCGAATACAGGAAGAGAGTTAAAACCCCACCGATTAGGCCCCATTCTTCAGCCAAGACAGCAAAAATGAAGTCATTATGTGCTACTGCCGGGGGCAAATATCCTAATTTAGCTTGCAAACCTTCACCTAGACCCTTGCCTGAAATTCCACCGGTTGAAACTGCTATTAAAGCTTGGATTCTATTCCAGTTAGGTCCAACTCCCTGAGGATCTACTACTTCAGGAGCGATAAAAGTAAGTATTCGTTTACGTTGATAGTCTTTGAGTGGTAAGAGTGCGTTTTCTTCATAAGCCACCACCGGCTCTGAAGAACGCAGATTTTCAGATTTATGTTGATAATAACGATATACATCGAGACACAGCACACCCAACAAAGCAGCAAATAATAAAGCTGTTGCGATAAAAAATTTAACAGGTATGCGAGCGATGTACAAAAGAGTAAAGGCAATTGGTGGAAATACCAGAGTTGATCCTAAGTCAGGCTGTAAAAAAATCAAGAACATTGGGAAGATAAAACATAAGGACAAACGAATGATACCACGCAAAGAATCTCGTAGATCGCCAATTTTAGCTCTCGACATAATACTTGCCCCCATCACGATTGTGGCAAATTTAGCCATTTCAGATGGTTGAATTTTGAAAAAACCAAAGTCTACCCATCTACTGGCACCATAAATCTCTGGACCTCCAAAAACTAAAAGCAAAGTCAGAAGTGATACTCCATAAACAATGTGTGCATATTTCAAGAACACTCGATAATCTAGCAATGAAAAGCCAAAATATACGACAAAACCCAAGACGCTCCATACGATTTGCTTCTTCCATTCATTACCTCCGTCATAAGCTTGAGCTGAGTCAATAAATAATACACTCATAATACACAACGCTCCCAAGCAGATAGGTATTTTCAAGTCCCAACGTTCTTCCTCCAGAAGTTCAGTTTCATCAATTCTACCGGATAACTTAGGTTTCATATCTGGAGATGCCCTAGAAATTAATTTTGGAAAGAAAGTATGGATTTACTTATTTCATTCCATTCTCCATCAAGGCATTCGTCAGTTTTTATTGGTTTACCTGCACGGCGATACCAATATGCAGCATTACCCAAATCTCCTTCAACCCGATGCAGGTAGGCATGAACCCAACTTCCATCGCTACTGTCCACATCCTGGGCAATATTGTGTGCCATGTTCCAATCTCCCTTTCTAGCCCACCATAGAGACTTTATTAATTCTGGCCAATCACTTTGAGGGTTCTCTTCCTTAGAAACATGGGATACGAATTCTTCTAATTTGTTCATTGTTAAAGAATGTAAAAATTAAAGCCTTATCCACCGGCTTCCCCATGACACAGAATACTGGTACTTTCTACGATGCTCTCGAATGAGGAATGGTAAATCTTCTTCATACTCAAGTTTAAACCAAGGGTTAAGCAACTCTTCTAGTTTTTCTTTGGAATCACCAGATCCAATCCATTTGCTTCGAGGGGTATACTCTTCGAGCCAAGTAAATGGAGTTGCGAGTATTAGATAGCCTCCTTTTTTAACCAAATCAGGAAGCCTATTGAGAAACTTTTTTGGCTCAGGCAATCGACAAATTAAATTCGCTGCATGCACAAGATCATAGCTATCAAGAGAGGATGGTAAATTCATTGCATCTCCCACCTGAAAATCAATATCCCCTCGGTAATTTGGAGGGACTGCTTTTGTTTCAACGAAATGTTCTCCTTCTACAAGATAAGAATAATCAATCGAATTATCTGCGGCTAGTTTCTTTGCTGCATCAATAAAACTCTGTGAATAATCAATTCCCAAAACTTCATCAAAATACTTGCCCAACACAAAAGTGGAGGCACCGACTGCACAACCAACATCCAAAGCTTTTGCATGCAATTTAAATTCATCCAAACCCGACATTAATGACTCAACCGTTCTTTGAGGAAAATTCAACGCATCAATTGGACCGCTCTTCCAGGGAAGAATCTCTTCTTTTTTTCCGTAGTGAAATAACAAATATTCACCTAGTAGCTTTTGGGACTCGTAAGGATTCTTAGACATATTTCCTTTGATAGAAATCAAGTAATTTCTGCAATCGAACTAAAATGCTCTTTTAAGCTAGGATATAATTTTTGGTAATGAGTATACATTTGTCTGTAAATTCTGACATCTTTTCCTGGTGAGACTCTCTCTGTCTCCTGAATCCATTCAGATGAAGCTTTTTCAACCGAATCCTTAGTCTTTATTCCTACAGCAGCCAGCAAAGCCGCTCCATAGGCTGCACCTTCCTTAGCATTAACCAGAGAACATTCAGATTCGAAAATATCTGAAAGCATTTGCTTCCATACAGTCGAACGAGTTCCGCCACCGGTTAATATGACATTCGATGGGTTGATTCCCAATCCACGCATAAGGGTAAGGGAATCATTGAGTCCAAAGCTTACTCCTTCCAATACTGAGCGTGCCATATGCTCAATTCCATGCCTCAAACTTAGACCGATAAAGGCACCCCTCGCATGCGGATCAGGATGGGGCGTTCTTTCCCCCGATAAATAAGGCATAAAGAGACACCCTTCGCTTCCGGGCTTTATCGTTGATGCTTGATCAGTCAATTGATCATAAGCATTGGATCCACCTTCCTTTTCAATTTGACTCTCTTTATGTGCAAATTGATTTTTAAACCACTGAAATGAACCAGCTGCTGATAACATAACTCCCATCATGTGCCATTTTCCTGGCACAGCATGACAAAATGAATGGAGCTTACCTTGAGGCTCCACTCGATATTCATCACTTTGAGCGAAAACTACGCCACTTGTGCCAAGGGTAACCGACACCTTGCCTTCCTCTACAATCGAACTTCCAACTGCCTGTGCTGCGCAGTCACCACCCCCTGCTACAACTGGCGTACCCGCTAATAGTCCAGTAATTTCAGCAGTAGAACTGGACAGTTTTGATGAAACTTCTGTAGACTCGGTAACTTCAGCTAACCATTCTCTTTTCCAGTCAAGTGCTTCTAGAATTTCTTGAGACCACTCTCTCTTGCCCACATTTAATAACGACATGCCAGATGCATCTGAAACATCAGTAAAAAGTTCACCTGTTAGTTTGTAACGAATATAGTCCTTGGGCAAAAGAACCTTGTCAATTTTGGCAAAAACTTCTGGTTCATTCTTCTTCACCCAAAGAATCTTTGGAGCAGTAAATCCAGCAAGTACGGGATTTCCAGTTATCCTCAAAATCTCTTCTTTACCAATGATCGATGTCATTTCATCGCATTCAGCAAAAGATCTTTGATCATTCCACATAATGCATGGACGAAGCACTTCTCCTTTTGCATCCAATAAAACCAATCCATGCATTTGTCCCGTCAATCCTATTCCGCCAATACTGTCTGGCTTGTTTCCTTGCAACAATTCCTTGATTGCTATCAGGGTAGCTTCCCACCAAACACTTGGATTGGTTTCAGCCCAAAGAGGTTTTGGCGTTTGAAAAGGATATTCCGGACAACTTACTTTCAAAACTTCTCCATTTGGCGAAACCAAGAGTGCTTTTACTGAAGATGTTCCAATATCTAGACCAATCGTATTCATTCAATATAGCTATGAATGTATTGCCAAATTTGGCAATGCGAATGACTGTTGATTGTATTTTAAAGAAACAACTGACAGTCACTCAACATCTGTCATTCGGAATCATTACTAGGGAGTCAGGCAGGTTTTGTTCATCTGGGGAAAGTTTGCAAACTTACTCTTCCCTCAACGGCCCACTCAGTACCTCGGTACATCCTGAAATAGAAAACATTTCATAGACTAATCTGCGTGCCCCGTTGGCATATAATTTTTAAAAATGAAGTTTAACGAAAACAAATGAGAAAAGAAAATCTACAAAATTAATTCATTACCTCTTTATCTTCTTTGTCGATATTTTGTTCCATCTGACGAATTTCATCCATTTCTACAAATTTGCTTTTTCCGCCAGTAATTGCAGCAATTTCTTCAAGCGGTTGTTTTGCTCCTGCTGGGGCTCCATACCCAATCGTGTAAATTTTGGTTTTTCCCTTCTTGCTCTTTATGATTTCCATGCCTTGTAAATTTTTATTGGCATTTCCATCGGTCATAAAATAAATCACATCCGGCTTGGGGTTCATGTAGAAAGCCCATTCAAATGAATTATCCCAGACAGTGCCAAAAGTTAATGGGGTAGATACAACTGCTTCCTTCAGTTTTTTCTTATTTGACGGTGTAACAGGCAACCATTTGGGACGCTCCGGTGTGTGCCCCTCTTTGGGTTTCCATCCTCCACCGTTTGACCCTTCCCAATTCTTGTGAAGTGCATTCGCGTCCTGACCTGCAATCCAAGTCGGACCCGAGAAGAATATCACTGCAAATGAACCAACGGCAGGAAGTTTATCTATGGCCTTACATAATTCATATCGCATTACTTTATCCCGTCCTCTCATCGATGCCGAATAATCAATGATAAATAAAATTTTATTGGCCTGTGACTTTACACCCATGAAGTTGGAAGCGAATGCCTTGTTTAACACAGACATGTCTACATCCACTCTCACATCTCCCACATCGCCCATAGGACTCATTGTCATTGCCGGAGTTAAATCTTTGGTTTCGATATCGACAACAGGCGCCACAATATCTGATATTGCCTGGGCTTGGAAAGTAAAGGTTTGAGATGGCTTAGCCTGTTTTTGCCTCTGCATTAAACGGACTTTTTGTTCCTGCTTTTTTGGAGCAGAGTTATTAGGTCCAGCATCGGCAAAATCAGAGCCGGGTTCTCCAGCAGGGGCTACCCAAACGACAATATTCCAAAGTAATGCAAAAAGTAAAACGACTGCAAAGAGAGAAATTAGAAGACTGTTAAGTAAACGGTATTCTCGCAGGTATTTTGAAAGTGGGCTTTCAAGGATGGGAGTTTCAAATACATCTTCGGACTGTTCAGGCATAAATAAACTATCAACTATGAAAAGCTAGGTTTCCACAATAAAATCAAAGCTGAAAAAATTTTCGCAATCTTGATATTGATCTAAACTAAGCCAAAATTTCTTTGATTAAATGTCCATATACTTCGGTGAGTCTCATATCACGACCCCCAAAGCGAAATGTACTTTCAGTATGCTCGATTCCTAACAAATGCAACATAGTTGCATGTAAATCATGAATCTCATATTTATTCTCCACAGCTTTGTAACCAAATTCATCCGTGGAGCCAACAGAGACTCCAGGTTTAATTCCTCCTCCTGCAAACCATGTGGTAAAGCCAAAGGGATTATGATCGCGACCATTGGAACCCTGTGCAAACGGAGTTCTGCCAAACTCTCCACTCCAAACTATTAAAGTTTCATCGAGCATACCAAGTTTTCGAAGATCTCGAATAAGTCCTGCAATTGGCTGATCCACTGACTTACAGTTTTTCCCGTGTCCATCAACCAGTCCACCATGTTGATCCCATCTATCACCATTTCCTCCCGGACATGTGAGTTCTATAAACCGTACTCCCCTCTCCACCAGTCTACGGGCAAGAAGGCATTGTAATCCGAAGGTGCGGGTATTCTTAAAATCTGAGTCCATTCCGTAGGATTTCTTAACTGCTTCAGATTCCCCGCTAAGGTCCATAAGTTCAGGAACTGATGACTGCATTTGATAGGCAGTTTCGTAGTTTTGAATCGCAGCTTCCACCTGCGGATCAAATTCTGATTCTATTAAAGAATCTTTATCTAAATCAGAAAGCAAAGAAAGTTTGTTTTGTTGGAGCTGTGTGGTTCTTTCCTTTGGTTTTATATTAGCTACAGGTTCATTCTGGGGAAGAAATACGGAACCCTGATAGCTTGCAGGCAAAAAGCCGGACCCAAAGCAATCGAGCCCTCCTGGAGGTATTAATCCACCATTCAACACCACAAAACCAGGCAGGTTTTGGTTTTCTGTACCAAGACCATAGCCAAACCATGCACCCATGCTGGGTCTTCCCTGAAAGCCACTTCCCGTATGAAGGAAATAGTTTGCGGAGGTATGCTCTGAAAAATTGGATGTCATGGACTTAACCATTGAAATTTCATCAATCACATCATCCTGTGCTATATGAGGAAAAAGATCAGAAACCCAATGACCGCTCTTTCCCCTCTGCTTAAATTCCCAAGGACTTTTTAAAATCTTGCCAATTCTATCAAACTGCGTCGGAGCTAGCTTACCGATTACCTCACGAGGGTCTTTACCATTATATTTTTCAAGTGCTGGTTTGTAATCAAAGATATCTACATGGGAAGGTCCTCCATCCATGTACAGGAAAATTATATTCTTTGCACGAGGTGTGAAATGGGGCTTCTTTGGTGATAAAGGAGCAGCACTAATTTCATTGGACAACGCGGAAAAAGCAAGACCTCCAAATCCCATGGCACAGGATTGAAGCATGGATCTTCGGGTAACTGGACGATTGAATTGATTGCAGTGCATGGCTATAGATAGTTTAGTTCAAAAATAGAAAGCTCTTGGAATTAATCAAAACATGAGCCAAATCTGCCCATAGCTGTTGATCATTCTTACCCAGAGTGGTGGATTGATTTTCAAGGAATAAGAGAAGTTTTTTCTCAGTTTCTTGAGTTAATTCTTTACCCGTGATGGTGCTGTAAAGATTCTGTAGAGATGACGATGTGTCACCTTTTAACTCAAATATATTTTTACCGATCAATTTACATTGCTCGATGACAAATGGATCATTCAGCAATGCCAAAGATTGGGCGGGTACATTAGAGACGGATCTTCTCCCTTTCGTTCCGAAAGGTGCAGGTTGATCAAAGGCTAACATAAATGGTGAAATAAAATTACGATACACTGAACCGTAAATGCTTCTTCTCCCTGCTCCATCCAAAGGACCACTACCTCTGCCTCCTCTGCCAGTCATAAAGGGTGTACGATGAATAGCTATCGATTTGCCATACATTTTATAATCCAATCTTCCTGAGAATGATAAAATAGAATCACGAATGAATTCCGCCTGCAATCTACGGACTGGCATTTTATAAAGGAGTATATTTTGAGGATCAGTTAGTTCTATTTTTTCGTTACTATTATCCGGATGCGTAGTACTCGATTGACGATATGAGTGAGTAAGCACGATTTGCCGAATCAAATTCTTAACTGACCAATTATTTTCGCGAAAGTCTGAAGCTAACCAATCCAGTAATTTGGGATGACTTGGTTCCTGACCCATGGGACCAAAATCATCCGGAGTTGGTACAATTCCACGACCAAATAGCTTCAACCATATTCTATTTGCCATGACCCTTGCGACTAATGGATTATCCTTCGTAACCAAATTATTTGCGAGCTGGAGTCTGTCCCCAGTTTGTCCACCCAATGCGGATAGGTTACGACTTTTCACTGAATCACCAAGAGAATGAGGACTTCCCCTAACATAGACATTACCGGGATATGACGATCCCTTGCCCATGGCTAAAACATACCTCTCCCTTGGGGTTTTGGATTCTACTTCAGATGCTTGGGCCAAAAACTGCTGGGTGTCAGCATCTTCAAACTCAAGAAGCCCTCTGGTTTTCAGGTAATTAACAAATGCAATTTCCTCACCAGACAGGTTTCCTTTTTCTAACTTTTCGGGGAGGAGGTCATAAAATTTATCAAGCAACTGACTTAGATTTTCTGCCTTCAGGTTAGGTTGATTAAAGATAAAAGGGAATTCAGAACTAGGTGTTTTTCCAATTCCACCATTAGCAAAACGAACTTGGTCAATCTCGATGAATGCTTCCCTCCCTTTGTCTACAATTTCAAGATAAGCCCAGTGCCCCTTGTATTTGCGAGTATTAAGAGTGAACCATTTAAATTCTCCGTCAGAATTAGCCTCTTTGATAAATGTTCCATTAAATAGCAATGCGTTGTAAATAGCCATGTGAAAATTGTCGATTACCGCACGGATAAATACCTTATTAGACTTGGCTTTGATGAGAATATTATCGTGTTCAATTTTGAAATGAGGAGATCGTAAATTTCCCACACGCTTAATACCCAGTGTTCTTGAGCTAAATCTATCGGGGTGAGGTAAAAGTGAAGAATTATCAAGAAACAATAGATCTTTGCCTCGAGGCTTAAAAGCCTCACCCGTAACTTTCCAACCCTCTGGAACTTCCCCTGATTTGAAATCAGCAAATAAGGAGCTGTTTATTAAAAAGTTCTCTTCCCCATTTGAAAGTCCAGTAAATAAGCCCTTCTCTTTTTCGAAATTCTTGGATGTGGCAAATAAACTTTTTTCTTGCTTGAAGTGGTAGCACCATGATTCCAGCAACTTCGGAGAAAGACCATTTGAATCAGCAATCCGTTCTATGTCTTTCAAATATGGCACAGGCAACTCCTGAACTTTAGTGGAAGGCACAGAGGAAAGAACAAATCTATCTGCATGGATATGACCCCACCCACCGGTTTCATAATCAACCAAGCGAATTTGAGCATCGCATCCAAGGTAGCTATTCAAATCCCAAGACCTAGGAGTAAAATTCTCATTGTTAGAGCCACGGCTGACTAACTTCTTTTTATCATTTATCCATAATTCAATGCCTACTTTTAAACGCGAACCTCCTGCTACCAGAAAATTTATAAAGCGCTTGGTTACCTTAAATTGTGGTGAATGAAGTTCGCCGGTTAATTTATCGCCACCCGAAATTAAAGAACCTGCCCATCCTTTACCATGGAAGTTGGTCACAGGATTATTCCCAGAGGTCTTTGTTTGAGGAGCTGCTCCAAATGCATTGCCAATTGGTTTCCATCCGTCAAGATCTTGGTCAAAATTGGCAATTGAATCACCTTCCCATGGGTCACCTTTAATATCATAATTATTTTTGGGCTTAAAGATTTCTTCAGTGGTATGCCAATATACACTTGGCTTTCCCTTAACCAGTTTCGAATTCTTGAGACTCGAAAAAGCCTCTTTGGACAACTTCGATAATACTCGGGATACTTCTCTCCGCTTTCCACCCTCGTCCAATGGGTACTCCTGTCTTGTACTTCCCTGCATGTAGGCGGCAAGTGAATAATAATCTTTCTCAGAGATTGCATCAAACTTATGGTCATGACACCTGGCACAACCGATGGTTAGACCTAGGAAGGTTTTTCCAAAAACATCGAGTTGATTTTCCATTCGGTCCGCATTGTCTACTTTTGGGTCAGTCGGAGCATGAACAGCTTCGTGAAAATACCAAAACCCCGTGCCGATAACGGATTCGTTAAATTTGGAGTCGGGATGTAACCGAGGATTTTCAATTAGATCACCGGCAACATGCTCGCGAAGAAACTGATCATAAGGAACATCCAAATTAAATGCCCTTATCAAATAATCACGATACTCGTGAGGATGCTCTAATGGATAGTCAAATTCATGACCACAAGTCTCTGCATACCTAACCAGATCCATCCAATGCCTTGCCCACTTTTCCCCATAATGAGGTGAAGCAAGTAAACGATCTACAACGATTTCGTATGAATTGACGGAATGATCTGATATAAAGCTTTCGATATCTGACAAGCTTGGGGGAAGCCCGGTAAGATCATAAGTAACACGTCTTAACCAAGTTCTTTTTTCTGCAAGTTTGGAAGGTAACAAATCTGCATGAGCCAATTTTTCACGAATCAATTGATCAATTGGATGCAGGTTTTTGTCCACTTCAGCTACGGGCATAGTCGGTGGAGAGATAGGTTGCCAACACCAGTGCTCTTTCCGTCTTTTTTCAAGATTGAAAACAGATCTCTTTTCGGTGGATGACAATTCGGGCACAGGCTCGTCTGGCCAAAACGCCCCGTTTTTGATCCAGGTTTCAATTTCCCCAATCTGAGACTCCTTAAGTTTCCCTTTTGGAGGCATCTGGAAATCGGATTCTTGGTAGCGAATTGCTTCGACGAGTAATGAATCTTCAGGGTTTCCTCGCACCAAGGCTGGACCCGTGTCGCCACCTTTCAAGATCAAATCAATGTGATCCAAGCGCAACCCACCCTTTACCTTGTCTCCCCGGGCGGAATGGCATTCATAGCATTTTTCAGATAAAACAGGCCTTATTTTTGACTCAAAAAAAGTTAAATCTTCACCCAAACAAAAACTAAAGGTAATAAAGTGCAGTGAAAGTAGCGGTGAGATACGCATTAATAAAATTGAAGGTAAAATATTATATTCTGTCAACCGACAGAGGCGTAACATTCAAATTTAGTTTTGGAAATAATAACATTACAAATTATGATTTATAATTCTTTTTATAGAGGAGACAAATAATAGATTTGTAAGATAAGAAATGTTTTACAATTACTTTTGAAATATAGCTTTAATGACAAATTTTTGGAATACATATCCTTGACAATACTATATCCCTTTTTGACTTTTTTTAATGGAAACCACACAAGAGCATTTTTCGAAACAAGTTACTGATGCACGCCAAGTGTTCTTAGGAATACCAACGAATGAAAATGATGACCTCGAAATTGTTAGTTTGGGTTTTGAGAAGTGCCTGCCGGAATTTCTGATTGAGCGCGATTCATATCCGCTGATATGCGAAAAAACCTCCAAAAAATATTTTACCACTCTCGAAATTATAACCGGAGGAAAAGGTGAATTAATTCTTAATAATAAAAAATATAAACTCGGACCTGGTTCTTTCTTTAACTACGGCGTAGGCACATATCATAGAATTTCTTCTTCCACCACCCATCCGTTAGTTAAATACTTCCTGGTTTTGGCACACAAAACTCATTCTGAATCGATAAAACAAATTTCAGAAAAACCATTCTTCCCAAAAATTAGAAACCTTGGTGAAATCATTGAATTGTTCGAATTACTCTTAAGTAATGCAAATTCAGGCTCAAATCATTCCATTGCTGTATGCAACCATCTGGCGAATGCCATGGTTTTAAAAATTTCTGAACTTTTGAAATCTTCGAAAGAAAAGCAGGCCCGCGCATGGGACACTTATAACAGGATTCTTCAACATTTGCGGAACAACTATTTTCGACTCAGAACAATTGACGAACTTGCTGCGGAAGTAAATATCGATTCAGCTTATCTATCCCGTGTATTTAAACGGTTTCACCATGAACCACCTTACCGTTTTCTCATCCGGCTTAAAATGGGTCATGCAGCTTCTCTATTACTTTCCACAAGAAGACTCGTAAAAGATATTGCCTTTGAGTTAGGTTTTGAAAACCAGTTTCACTTTTCCCGAACCTTTAAATCAGTGTACGGGGTATCTCCCGAAAACTTTTTACAAACGAGCGACTAAAATTTAGGACTTTCTAAAAAATGAAATTTGTAATTGTTATCGAATATTGTCCGGGTTGCCGCTGGCTACTTAGGTCAAGTTGGATGGCACAGGAAATTCTTACGACTTTCGAAAACGAAATTGATGAAGTCACCCTCAAACCTCGCAAGGACAAGAGTGGAGTCTTTCAAATTTCATGCAATCAGCAAGTAATTTGGTGCAGGTCAAGAGACAAAGGCTTCCCGGACATAAAAGAACTGAAGCAAAGAATCAGGGATTTCGTGTCTCCAGAAAAGAAACTCGGGCATATCGACCGGAAATAAAACAAAATATTAAAGTATTTATCATTTAGGTACTTTAGCTTTTTGAGATACTCTCGATGAAGTCTGTATATTCACTAAAAGTCTTAAGCTCGGATAATGCATCCTTGCAAATCTCAGAACTGACCAATCGGGTATTTAGAGCCAAAAAGATGATGTACTCCGATACTCGCTTGGAATATAAAAGCTTCCCCTGGTCGCTTATCGAGTAGAATCTTCTTCGTTGTCTGTAACCTTCAGATGAATGATCACCCAATGAATTTTTATCAGCTGATCCACCGGCAGCGAGCACATAAAGGAAGTTATATTCGAACCAGAAAAAATGGTCAGGACTGGGCTCCAAGCTTTGCAGAATGGTTCGACAATCTTCAATACTTGAAAATGCTTTTTTTGATGACTCCTCATCCAAAGTAAGACTGACAAACTCACGGGCCATTTTTCTTTCTGTTTCATCATCTGCAAAACATCCATTGGAGGCGAGATCGATGGTAAAGTTATACCATTCCTTCCAAAGTTGCTGATCATAAGGGTCAGATGACTTCGAAAGTGCCACCCCCATTTCATAAGTATAACGCCCACTGGTTTTAATTTCGAGATTACTACCGGTAACTTGACCTGCCACCTGATAATTTTCAGCAGATTTCCCGGAACCGGAATGAAAACCAATGGAAACTCCAAACTTTTCACAAATATTCCAAATCGGTGTAATCATCTCGCGTAGTTTTTCATTATCCGGGTAAGGAATATTTTTCTGAAAGCCAAAAGCTGGGGCTACGAAATGGATAGGCATACCCATCTCAAAGGATAGGGCAAGCATTACAGCCGTAGTTTCAGGAGTCGTCAATCCTGGCAGTTCATCGATAGACAACTCTCGAAGATATTCCCTACCCTCTTCAGTAGTGAAGTTTTTCTCGCGGACGGCTCTATATTTATCATCACGTTTTTTCATTTTCACCATCGCAGGCCAGACATACGCAAGTAATCCATTATACTCATCATCTGTTGGATGAAGTCCTGCTTCGGCCACTCTTTTTCTGGTCGACACAACAAGATCGGCAGGTATTTCCCGCTTTACGAATTCTTGCTTTTCAAATTCATTACCGGGAATCTCGGTGATGGCCAATTCGGGAGATAAATCAAAAGTAATATAACTGGCAAAAAGACAACCTTCCACCAACTGATCTTCCCGCTCATCAAACTTCCCACCGATCGGTTGATGATCAGCATTAAAACTCCATGCAATTCCAAGTTTGTGAAAACCGTTTTTCAATTTTGCCAAAATGCAACCATGACTCATTCCCTCCACGCTTTGTCCCTGATGTCCCTCGGGAACATCACAACCAATGAATGGAAATGGAACTGAGTCCAAATTATCGGAGAGCATCGCATTCACATCGTACACAAGTTCCCGAGGAATGCTATTTTGATTTGCAGTGAGCCCAATGCCCAGGCGACTCATTGCCCAGTCGACTCCATCCCAGTGAAGTGTGGTAAAACGTGCCCCAATTCCAAGAGTTGATTTACCTAGCTGTTCGCTTGTTCGAGGAAAAACAGAACAGGAAGAATCATGCTCCATCATCAAGTTCTTCATTCCAATCAAATTGGAATATGTAGCAGGAAAATAAAGCTTTCCTTGTGCCTCGGTACCCTCGCTTAGATAATTTACATTACTTATTTCATTCGTACCGGTTAATTCCCATGCATGGTCACCCTTTGCGTTCTCGATGAGACACCATTGTCCGTGTAAGGTTTTAAATTCACTCCTCGAATGTTTTTTGTAATCGTCTGATCGAATCGAAATTTTCAGTTCCTCCCAATCCAAGCAGAAATCAGGACTGATACATGGATTATCGCTAATCCGAAGATCATTGGATACGAGAAATTGATTGATTGGGGATAGCGTAGTGGATGACATAATAAAAAAGGTAAGCAATTAGGACAAAAGCCTTCTAATATGGAATTATTTTCTAGCGGGCAGCCAATTGTTTCTTGGCCATGGTTTTTTTGAGAACCTCATCTCCGATTACCCCAAGCAGGATCACCATTCCCAAAATACCAAACTCCAAATGTGTGGAAATTCCAACCATATTGATCGAGTTGTATATCAGTCGGATAACAGCTGCAGCAATCACGACTCCAAGTATCGATCCTTCACCTCCTCTTAAACTACATCCGCCAAGAACTGCAGCCGCAATCGCATACAACTCATAGAATTCACCAGTTTGAGCGGGTTGCACGGAATCCAATTCAAAAGCAAAAAGAATGCCTGCTACGCCGGCACAGAAGGAGCAAAGAACATAAGCAATGATC
>JAYZJX010000023.1:0-55462 GCA_036164015.1 Verrucomicrobiota bacterium
CTCTCTTGAAATTAGGTAGATCTGTCTCTGGGTTTTAGTCAGACATTAAAGCCAAAAATAGTTAAATCCACTAGTAGCTCGATACAAGAAATTTCCTTGAGAGTATATTTTACTTTTTTATGCCTGTAGTGTTACTATGACCTATGCAAAGTACTCTCCAAAAGGAATTTGTAGCTTGGTTAATGCAGAACGCATTTAAGCGAGACGTAACTGGACTAATTCGTCAGCAGCATAGAGGCAAAAGTTTAGAGGAATTGCTCGATATTGAATTTGGCGATGATTACGATGAAGAAGAGCAAAAAGAGGTTTGGAGATCAAATTATGCACAAATTGAATCTTGGTATCAGTTAGAATATTTTTTTGAAAGATCATACGATGACTTAGCTGAATCATGGTTTGTTGGAGAAGTCATAACATCGATTGAAGCTGATGGAGATAGAGACCTTGTATGGGGAATAAAGAATGACACTCATCTGAATTTAAAATTACGCGAGTGGGTCGAAAGGTTTGATAATGGCGAAATTATATTGGTAGATGTATTAGATGAGATTCCTCAAAAGTTTGGTGGGGATCTGGAAATGGAGGGTAGATATAAGATGCAAGGAGGTGAATGGGTGAAATTTCGCTATGATTCAGAGAGGCGTGAAATTACTGAAAATATTGAGCGATCAAGTGATAACCAAGATTCTCTTCAAAGTCATAGAAATTCAGAATCTTTAAAAAGGGAGTTACATAGAATGGCAGATCCACCTCTGTTTACGATTGATACTCTGAAATCAATCTTAGGTGCTTTAATAGTTTGGGGAGGTGGACTTGCGGGCTTTGTGATTTTTATACTTTTAGCATTAGGCGTATTTAAATTTTTGCTTAATCTCTTGAAATAGTCGAAAAGCTAAAGAAGCCTTTAGCTCTCTTCTTCATCTTAGCTCCATGATTGATGTAGTATCTGAGCATGCTTTCATTGCAGTGACCTAACTCATTTACCACCTGTTTCTTGTCACCATAGTAAGCATAATGCATGGAAGCAAAGGTATGCCTCATAACATCACTCTTCCAGATTTCGTAGACTCCAGCCTCTTTTCGCAACCAATCCCATCGTCTTCTCAAATTCTTCTGAGAGATAACTGCACCAGTCTTTCTCTTACATTTTTTTAGTAATAACTTAGCACAATCTGGAATGGTTACTAACCTTCCAAGTTTCACTTTCCAATTATCATGAATGTTGACGAACCCATCGTCGATATTCACATCGCTCCAATCCAATCGCTTAAGCTCTGCTTCTGGTCTAAGTCCGCACCAAAGTCCAAGTACAACGCATGCAAGCAAGTCGATCTTTTCTCCCTTATCGGAATTCTTATGGTCTTGAGAGGCTAGGGCAGTAAGTACAAGAGATTTCCATTGTTTATCTTCAAGAATGGTAGGTTTAGCAATGTTGCCAACAGGGGTCTTCTTTTTGATTGGATTGTCTGGAATGTAACCTTGTTTAACCCCATATGAGAAAAGAGCTTTGGTCGTTCTTGTTAGACCTACGACATCCTTCTCTCTTTCAATTAACCAATCTTCAAAGTCTCGCTCTCGGAATTCATTAATAGGTGTATTATCAAATCGAAAGGATAGTAAGCCAAGTCTATGCCTGTAATCCTCTACAGTCCTCTTAGATGCTCCCTTCTCACCCAATAGTTGCTGTCTTTCCTTATGAATAAGAAACTCATCTACAAGTTGTGCTACATTTAAATCAGAGCCATTTGTGCCTAAGTATCTAATGTAGAACTCGCATGCTTGTTCTAGAGATCCTCTACCATCAAGTATCTTGAGTGCTTTTTCTGCATCCACTTGGTCTTCTCTTGATAATTTGAATCCACTTAGACCTTCGTTCTTTAATCGAATTTTAAGGGTCTCAGCATGACCTCTAGCTTCAGCTTCTGTCTTAAACCATCTTCTATATTTCTTAGTTCCGCCTAATCTGTTTCCAGCATCGACTTCATATTTGTCTCTGGAGACTAAATATCTAACTGTTGGAAACTCTCCTTTAGGTGTTAATCTTGTATTTTTAGATGGTTTAACTGTCATCGATGCCATGCGAATTATGAAGCATCAAGAGGTACAATTAAGCAATAAAATGACAGCATTATGACAGCACTTCAGCGGAATCCCTTTGCTCAGCTGGATAGAGCATCGGTCTTCTAAACCGGTGGTCGTGGGTTCGAATCCCACCTCCCGCGCCATTGTATTGAATAAAGCCCGCCTTCTGAGTAGAAGGCGGACTGAAAGTTCTTTTAACTAATTTTTATATTACGGCCCTTTGTTTTTTGAGACACTGGGATGCTAACTGTGAGAACTCCCTCTTCTAGTTTTGCATTTGTCTTACTAGTATCCAAATTTTGACCCAATTGAATTTCGAAATTCAAGTTATTGTTTTGAAACCAACTGTTCTGTTCCTTTTCATTTTTAATTGCGGAAGTAAGCGTCAACTTTTGTTCATCCAGTGAAAGTAAAAGATCGTTTTTTTTCCATCCTGGAACTAGGAATTCAATAATTACTTTTTTATCCTCTTCTCTGATCCTTACATTTCCATGTTCTGATAGAGAAGAATTTAGAGAATGTGAGGGCAGGTAGTCGTTTCTGGTGAGAAGAGAAAAGAGGGAATCAAAGGCATTCCCAAACGGACTGATTTCATATTTATCATTTATTTTCATGGTGTTTTCCTTTGGTTAGGAGTTAATTTTTCATATTAGTTGCAACTCTTGTACCAATAAATAAACCCTGTTTATCAATCACTTATGAAAAATTAAACTAAAAGAATGTGACTAAACTGCACATTCTTTATTTCCCTCTAATTAAGTAGGGTCAAAATGTCACATTATTGGGTTCGATAAAATCTGTTCTAAGGTTATTTTGATTCTAAAAAAAATATTTAGAAAGCAGGAAGATCTAATTGATTTCGAATGGAGCATGCTTTTTTAAGACAGTCTTCCACGGAGTCTCCCAATATATTTATATGCCCCATTTTTCTCCCAGGTCTTGCTTCTCTTTTTCCATATAGATGGAGTGCAGTACCTTTAATAGCAAGAACTTCACTCCAGTCAGGTGGGGTGATTGAATCCACCCAGAGATCGCCGAGGAGGTTTATCATGATTACTGGAGAAATCAGTTGTGTAGATCCGAGTGGTATTCCTGCAGTGGCCCGAGCTTGCTGTTCGAATTGCGAACAATGACATGCATCAATTGTGTGGTGCCCCGAGTTATGGGGACGGGGAGCTAGCTCATTTACCAACAACCTGCCGTCCGATGATACAAAAAATTCAACAGCTAACATGCCCACATACTTAAGAGCATGGGCTATTTCTAAAGCTGTTTCAGATGCTTTGTTTTGTATTTCCGGTGAAATACGGGCTGGGGCAATGGAGATATCTAAAATATGGTTTCGATGGATGTTTTCTACTGGGTCATAGTAAACTGTATTACCCTCGTAATCTCGGGCGACTAGAACGGATAGTTCAGTTTCTAAGTTAATGCGTTCTTCGATGACAACCCGTCCTCCCTCAAAAGTCTTCCATGCTTGTTCGATCTCATTCTGAGAAAGTTGATCCGATAACCTAAGTTGTCCCTTTCCGTCATATCCAAACTCAGCAGTTTTTACGATTAATGGGGTTCCGATTTGTCTTACTCCATCAGTAAACGATTGTAAATCATGAGCTAAGGAGAAATTTGCACATGAAAATCCGTTTTCTGAAAGAAACTTTTTTTCACGTTCGCGATGCTGGCATATCGAAACTGCATGACTGCCAGGACGAAGAGGGAGCCGTTCTTCAACTTGTTCGAGAGTCTCAACGGGTAGGTTTTCAAATTCAACTGTTGTAGCCTCAACCGATTGGGTGAAATCTTCCAGTGCAGATGGATCCCCAAAAGACTTATCGATAATGCGATCGGCGGTGGACGCCGCACCTGAACGATCCCCTCCGGTCCATGTCAATACCTTGATTCCCATCTTTCTGGCGGATAGCGATAGCATGCGTCCCAGTTGTCCACCTCCCAATACGCCAATCCAAGCGTCTTTTCCGGGGTTCATTTAATTAAGAGGAAGAAGGAAGCATGCTTGCTTCAATCTTTTCCCTTTGCTGAGTCCTAAAATCCTTAAGTTTTTGCAAGAGAGCTTGATCTCCGTTTGTGGCAAGCATAGATATGGCAAAAAGGGCAGCGTTGGTCGCTCCAGCCTCGCCTACGGCAAAGGTTGCAGTTGGAACGCCTGCTGGCATCTGAACAATAGAAAGTAAGGAATCTACACCATTGAGAGTTCGTGATTTGACAGGAACGCCTAGTACAGGAAGCGGGGTCATGGCTGATGTCATGCCTGGTAAATGGGCAGCACCCCCGGCACCTGCAATTATACACTTTAAACCGCGCTCTTCAGCTGTACGGGCATATTTATAAAGTAGATCAGGTGTACGGTGTGCACTGACAACATTTGCTTCCCACGGAATTCCGAATTCAGTTAGAGTTTCAGTAGATTTTTCCAGGGTGGGCCAATCGGATTGGCTACCCATAATAACACCGACTAATGGGGATTCATTAATAGACATTAACTAAGTTGATAAGAAGCCATCCGTTTCTAGCAAGTCCATTAATTAAAATTGAAACGATTCATTTCCAAGAATTGATTATTTTAATTGATTCTACGCCTGCTCAATCACTAGCATGAGCAAAAATAATTCTGCCTATGAACAGCTCATTAACCGTCCGCTTTAGCTTATTGATGTTTTTCCAGTTCTTTATTTGGGGAGTCTGGTATGTGCCCATGTGGTCCTATTTGGGGACTCTTGATGTAGAGGCTAGCCTTCGGGGAAGTGCTTATGCGGCAACCGGTGTAGCTGCCATGATTTCTCCATTTATTGTTGGGATGATTGCCGATCGTTTTTTTGCTACGCAAAAAGTCTTTGGAGTTCTTCATATACTTGGAGGGGTTTTTCTTTACTTAGTTGGCCAGGCAAATGATTGGAGTGAGTTTTATCCATATCTTCTCTTACACCTGATTTGCTACATGCCAACCCTGGCATTATCCAATTCCTTATGTTTTCAGAACATGGAGGATCCACAGAGGCAGTTTCCTCCGATTCGAACACTTGGCACAATTGGTTGGATTGCCTCAGGTATTTTGGTTGGAAGCAGCTTCTATTTTGAGAATGAATTTCGATCTGTTTGGCCTGCTTTTCTTGGTGGTAGCGTGCCTCCAGTTGACTGGACTTCTATCTCTTTGACTTCACAACCTTTTATGATCGGTGCGGGGGTTTCCATTCTGTTGGGTTTGTATTCGTTTTCACTTCCGAATACGCCTCCTAAACTAAAAGGAAAAAAAGTTACACCTGCCGAGGTGCTGGGACTGAAAGCCCTTGCTTTGATGAAGGACAAATCATTTGCAATATTTATTGTTTGTTCCTTTTTGCTTTGCATTCCGCTTTCTTTTTATTTTCAGTCTGCCAACGGTTTTCTTAAAGAGATGGGGGTTGCAAACTCAGAAGGTGTATTAACTTTAGGTCAAGTCTCAGAAATTTTCTTCCTCTTACTTGTTCCATGGTTTTTCAGGAAACTGGGCGTGAAGAAGATGCTTTTAATAGGAATGGCTTTTTGGGTTTTACGTTATGTTTTCTTCGCACAGGCTAGCTCTGAAACCCACTTACTTTTATACCTTGGGGTACTTTTTCACGGTATTTGCTATGATTTCTTTTTTGTCACTGGACAGTTGTATGTGGATAAAGCAGCACCAGAGGACATCCGGTCAAGTGCGCAAGGATTTATTGCTTTTGTGACCCTTGGTGCCGGTATGTTTGTCGGTGGAATCCTTAACGGTTGGTGGAATAGCAAACATACTATCGATGGAAACTTGGACTGGCCTAGTGTTTGGTACTTTCCCGCTGCATTGGCTGCGATCGTGTTAATTATCTTCTTTTTCTCCTTCAAGCAACCGGAGGAAGAAGAGTTGAATTAAAGGTTTTCTAAGCTGCTAATTCAGTAAATCGAGTTTATGCAACTGCGAGCTTACCAACAGATTCGATTTCCTGAAGCATAGATCTTATCTCCCTGCGTAATTCCTGTATTTTAGCCTTTGAGAGATTGATTTTAGTCTGAGCTGCGGTTTGAAGTTCAGTTGTTATTTCAGAAAGCCTATCACTTAGTTCCTCTAGAGAACAAATGGCTTGATCAACTAGTTCGTTCGCAGAATGTGAGACAGAATTCTGGAACTTAGTTATTTGGGTATTAAGTTGTCTCGTTGTTTCCTTGGTTTCAGCAAGTAAAATCCGTTCGCGTGGAACTCTTTTTAAATCACTAGTCAATCCGATCTTGGAAAGTGCCCAGATAATCCACTTTGAAGGATCAAGTTGCCAGGGCTTAACCCCGTTCCTGTAATCCCACTGAAACTCATGATGGTAGTTGTGGTAACCTTCACCCATTGTGAAAATCGCAGCTATCCAACTGTCTCTTGCACTGTGGCTCGTAGAATACGGTCTTTGTCCAATCATATGACATAATGAATTAATACAAAAAGTTGCGTGCTGAACCATTACAACTCGAGCAACTCCAGCAAATAAAAGTCCACCAAGAGCACCACCTGTTGGAGAAAGATTATTCGTGTATAATGCGTAGCAATATCCGATAATAGAGGGCAGACCAAAACTAACTAGAAAAGAGATTGGATGAATAAAGTTGTGCTGAAGGTATACCAACTTATCTTTTTTCAAGTCCTCGACATTATCAAGCGGTGGTTGTGGCTTAAGTTTGAACATAAGCCATCCCATGTGTGCCCAAAAGAAACCTTTTGTAATATCATATGGATCGTCATCGGTATCTACATGTTTGTGGTGTTTACGATGTTCAGAACTCCACCATAGTGCGGAATTCTCAAAGGCAGCAGCACCAAAAAGAAGAACATAGAGTTTAACCGGCCATTTTGCCTGAAAAGCTTTGTGGGAGAATAATCGATGATAGCCCACAGTTATGCTCATCCCAGTAGAAATATAAAAGAAAAGAAAGAGTCCGAAAATAAACCAATCCCAGCCATATGTCCAAAAGTACCAAGGAACAGCCGTAACAGTTAAAATTGCTGTGGTGATAAGAAAACCACTGGTTACCCACTCCACGCGATTAAAAGGTATGTTTTTAAACATATTTCCATCATATCAAGAAAACCTAAAATAACGAACACAAAAAAGTCGCGACAATTTTACTTTTTGCATTTGTTTAAAAAAATTTATCTTGTCGGTATCGTGACATTTGTTTGAAATATTTTTACTGCCCGCAAAAACATAAATCCCTAACTGATTAAAATTATGAAATCAAAGCTCTCTAAAAATCTTACACTTTTTATTTTGGCATTCGGACTATTATATACATCTGGTTGCTGGGTCACAAAAACCGGAAGTTACATCAAGGATAAAAGTAAGAGTGCTTATTCAGCGACAAAATCTGCTTTGGGCTTTGAGGAAGATTCAAATAATACCAAGTAAAATTAAACCTTAAAATCTATGAGATCTATTTTTCATTTATTTCTGTTTTTACCCTTATTCTTACTTTCAGGAAAGCATCATGAAATCCTACACCTCCCAGGAAACGATAAACCGGGAAAAGGAAAAACAATAGTTTTAGTTTCTGGAGACGAGGAGTATCGGACAGAAGAAAGTATGCCGATGCTTGCCAAAATTCTTTCTCAGAAGCATGGTTTTGAGTGTAAGGTTTTGTTTGCTTGGGATAAATCTGGAAAATACATTGACCCTAACAATCAGGAAGGTGTTCGCGGGTGGAATCATCTTAAAGATGCCGATCTCATGATAACTGGTACACGTTTTCGTCGTCCTTCAGCAGAAGATGCCAAGTATATCACTGAGTTTATGAATCAGGGTAAGCCCATTATTGGTATAAGAACCTCTACTCATGCCTTCACGGGAAATGGGAAATTCGGAGATAAAATCTCTTATGGACAGTTTGGTCCCCTGATCATGGGAGAAGGCTGGGTGAGTCATCATGGTCGACATAAAGTGGAAGGTGCACGAGGCATTATCGAGACAAAAAATGCAGCACATCCTATTCTAAAAGGCGTTACTGATGTTTTTGGTCCTTCAGATGTATATGGAATTAAACGCTTAACTGATAAAGACACAATCCTTATGCGTGGTGCCGTGACATCTACCATGAACCCTGATTCCTCATTTGTGGATTCTAAGAATGATCCAATGCAACCTCTGGCTTGGCTTCACCCTTACACAGCTCCCAATGGGAAAAAAGGAACCACATTTTGCACTACTATGGGTGCATCTGTGGATCTGGTAAGCGAAGACCTGAGAAGAATGATTATAAATGCTGCTTACTTTCTTACAGGTCAAAAAGTTCCAGATAATGCGGATGTTGCTTATGTAGATCCGTTTTATCCATCTTTCTATGGATTCATTCGAGATAAAGAGCATTGGCCTTCCTTGGATATGCAACCGAAAGATTATGGTCTAGGGAAAAGCCCTTCTGCTCCGGAACCAAAAGGCTCGCCAAAATGGGAATTTCGGGATTTTCCCACAAAATGACTTAATCTAATTCTCTTACAGTCTTGTTGGCATCGATCTCAATTTGTTCCTTGAGGGTGTCGGCTAATTTTTGATAACGTTTAGATTCCCTTAAATAAGTCGAACGTAAATTTCCCCTGTAAAAACTTCTTCGGGTAATTGGGTAGGGAGAACTTAGCCTCTGCAAGTCAGATAACTTTTTGTATGTTCGTGCTTTGGATTCAAAACTTTCAATTTTTTGCTGTGAAGTTTTTGTCTTTTTATGATAGCAACTACTTGGCAGAGAGAGCGATACAACAATAAAAAGTGGGGTGAGATTCAAGACGATTTTCTTGGTTAATAAAAAATTAATCTGTCGTAATACCTGCTCTAGCCAGTTGTTTTTTTGCATTTTCGACGGATATCCTACCTGACGGAAGGGGAAATCCCAAAGTATCTCCATTTGGCTTGAAGCCATTTCCATCGAGGTCAACAAAGATAGGGTTATTGTAAGCACATGGTCTGATTCCTGACTGTCCGCTTGATCCGTACCCGATTTTTAGGTCAGAATTTGATCCATAAGCTACTACGATTATGTGTGCATCTTCACTAAGTTGAACTGAAATTGTGCGGTCAAATTTTACAACTCCATTAGAGAACCAATCTTTATGCGAATTCCTGGTGAAATTTAGGCTTTCAATGGCTCTCCCGTTAACTAGTAATTGTATCCGGTCAATGTCTATCCAAGAGGCACATTGGACACGAATTTTTAGGTCAATGGAATTATTTGCTCTAGCCAATCCACCCGGGAGGATACCGTCATTTGTTTCAACTTCAAGATATGGCCCTGTGGTAAGAATCATTTGACCGCCTTTTGCCCGTCTGCTGATTTCGCGCCAGTCAACTTTGGAAGGATCATCAGTTGAGCAACGAACATAGGTACGCCATCCACCAACTCCGTTTCCATGCACAGTATGAGCATCACTAACGGCAATGCCCCAAGTTTTCATTCCCCGGTTGAGCATTTGCAACCAAACAAATTCACGTACTACATACACCTGTTCCCGACTGGCACGTCTTGAAATTTTGTAAGGAGCTCCATGAAGAATTTCAGCTGCTCGGTAATTTTCAGTTTCAATTGCATCGATAAGGGAGAGTATTCCTGGGTAACCTCCATCCGGGTTGCCATCCTTGTTTCGGTCAATGAAGTTTTCAATCATATCGGGATGATTAATATGGATCCAGCCACTGGGATGATGTCCCGAATGATTTTGCAGATTTATCGCGTTAATTCTTGGATCCTTTGTCCAGGTAGGTGCTCCTCCGTCTTGATGATAATGTTTTGGATCCAATGGAAAGGCATTTAGATGAGGTCCCGATCCGGTAAGTTCCATGCCCGGGATTGTTGAAATTTCATTTTGCAGTCCTAGAGATTTGATTGTTGGAGTCCAATCCATGATACGATTGTGTTCGGTGGTTGGAGCGAACTCGATGTGTTCCGCAGCCAAATTAATCAACCGATCAGGTGTTCCGCAGATATTGTCACCGCTGGGAGTTGAATGGTTGTGAAAGTCTGTGCTTATCCAACCTGTTGTTTTAACCGAACGCTTAAGAGACGTTGAGATCATTCCAAACTGTCCCTTTATAATCTCAATAGTTTTTTCAAAGTGGTCGTGTTCAATGCCTCTTGTGACAATCACCTTGTAATTCCCTGGAGCCAATCCGATGGAAAATTTTCCATTTTCTGAATGAAATTGGTCATTACATCCATGTGCCCGATCAACAGGGCCAAGTTTTGGACTGACTGTTCCATTGATTCCAATAATTTGAGCCTTGCATGGGGTGGGGGAACCATCCTCCTTTGTTATGCTAAAATGGATGCCAGACTGGGTAGTCATCGAAATCGACTTTTTGGTAGTTGCGTCTTTTTTGACTGTAATTACTGACTCAACAGGATCTCTTCCGTTATCTTTTGCATTTACTTTCCATTCACCAAGTGGAAGTGAAAGTTCAATCAAACCCTTTTCATTCGGATATGCTGGTATAAAATTCCCGATTTCTCCATCGTTGCTTAAATTTACTCTGGCGGAGGGAATGGCATTACCCTCTGGGTCTGATATTGTAAGTAATACTTTACCCACATCGCCAACCTTTGCTATTGCGCGACCGTATGCCTGTGCCGGGGATGTACCAACGCTTAAAAAACGCCGAATTACAACTTCTGTCCCGGGTTGAAAGGTTTTCGTTTTTGGAGGAAGTTTACCATCTTTGTTCGGCAGCCAAAGGTAAGCATAACCACATTTATCCGAAGGATCCACAGAGTCAGCCCATTCAACAGAATCAAATTTGCCCGATTCACGAAAACGAGTCCAACTATCATTAATAGGTCCGGAAATCTTGTCTTTGGTTCCGTTGTAAAGATGAGAGGTGATGTAAACTCCGTATTCTTCAGCATCTAAAGAGTAGGTATGAGTTTTAGTTAAACCTCCGGTTAATGCGGAAGAAACATGGGTAATGATAGATTGCTTGTCGGCACCAATTTTAACATAAGAGACCACTCCCTGTTGTTTACTCGGAGCAAAAATTGTCAGTTGATCATTGTTCCCGCCCCTTAAGGTAAGATCATAGAGACAGCCTGGAGTTACTCCACCTGGCCCCCAAAATGCTCCCATGTTTGCTTTGCGGTCCGGTGCTCCACTGCCAATTGTAACCTCTATGTTTGAATTTCTCAGAACAAAATCGCCAATGATTCCATCCGCTTCTTTACCTCCAGGAAGATCAGTGGTTCTCGTGGGTGAAATTTCAATTACTTCTACTTTCCCAAAGAGAATCAAGTTTAGGAATATTATTTTGGATGAAATGAGGAACTTATTGAACATAATAATTTAAATTGGGCTGTTAATTCATTAGCTGAGCAGCAAACGATTTCTTTAGGCAAACATTATGCATCAGTTTAGCAATCTTTTTGGATTAAGACTGACCTAATCCTGTGCTTCGGGTATGACTTCTATGATGCAAAGTAAAACAGAGGTAATTCTCATTCGTCATGGCGAAACGGAGTGGAATTTGAGTGGCCGTTGGCAGGGTCATGCAGACTCTCCACTAAGTAATCGCGGGATTAAGCAAGCTGAAGCTCTTGGCAAACGGATGCTGAAAGAGAAACTCGATCTCTTTTATTCAAGCGATTTGGAGCGTGCCCGCCATACATCGCTCTTAGTTGGTGGACCATCCTCTAGGCATGCTGAATTTAAAGAATCTTTAAGAGAGAGAGATCTGGGAGTGCTCGAGGGACTTACCACGGATGAGATGCTGGTAAACTATCCACAGGAATATCAATCTTTCCGCAATGACGGTCCTGATTACCAGATTCCGGGGGGAGAAAGTTTTCGCCAATTCTATGATCGTTGTTCGAGAGCACTTGAGGATGTGACGATCAATAATCTTGGAAAAAAAATTGGACTGGTTACCCACGGCGGATTTCTTGGTGCCATTTTCCGCTATGTCTTGAATATTCCGCTTGATGCGGAGAGAAATTTTGTGCTGCTAAACTGTTCAATTAACCGACTGGAAAAAACTGAAAATGGTTGGAATTTGCTAAGCTGGGGTGATGTCGCCCATTTGGATGGGCTTGATTCCCTCGATGACGCTTAGGCTGACTTTCTTCCAATTCCCAAATTTTCCCTGCAGTATACGAAGCTCTTTTCCAATTCTGTCAATTGATAATCTTGCTGTGCTTTTTTCTTATCCACGCCATCCGGAGCAGAGAATGGTGCCAATGTTTTACCTTTTCTGGCAAGAGCGAGAAAACATGAATAATCATCGGCTCGAATAGTTGAATAGGGGGGCCAGAAATCTTTTTCTAGATAAGGAAATTCCTTGGCAAATCCAGAAATGGTTTCAATTTGCACAGGAGTTTCCGGGCATGCATCGCTCCATTCTTTAAATAATGTCTGCAAGTCCACACAGCCATCGCCCATAGCGGTCCATTGTACCTTTGCACCTTTATCGCTTTGCCAGATCATGGAGTCACGGATTCCACTGCAAACTGCATAGGGTGCAAGATTACGAAAAGTTTCCACCGGGTCTTCCAAGGTCCAAGTGGAATTACCCGTGTCTATGGTGGCACCGACAAATTCAGGACCAGCTTGCTCGATCAATTGGACAAGTTCCCGGCTATGCATGTCTCCAGCATGATTTTCCACCGCAATTTTAACCCCCGCATCCATTGCCTGTGTTCGGACTTTCTTGAGAGTTTTAATCGTGTTGTCCATATGCTTGCGGATTCCACCCTCTGTTTTTCTGTCCTTGGATGATCCCAAATAGCAACGAGCAACTGACGAGCCTAAAGACTTGGTCACTTTGATTAAAAGTCTCAAGTGCTCCTCGGCCGTGCCGTGCTTGTCTTTGAAACTTTTGGAAGTCTGGCATATCCCGCCTGTGCCGGCATGTAAAATGATCTTTTGTTTTTTTACCTCCTGTCCGATCTCTCGAAGATAGCCATGATCAAAGGATTCATAGACATCCAAATCCGAGAATAACAAGGCATCGACCTTATTTTTAGTTGCATATTCAACTAGTCTTGGAGCTTTCCATCCAAGTGCCCTGATGGAAAAATTATCAAATCCGAGAAGGAGTCTTTTTTTCTTTTCATCTTTTTTGGAAAGTCCCTTGAGACTTACTGATGTTAAGCCGATCATTGAACTTGTGAAAGCTCTGCGCGAAAGAGAAAAATCCATTGAAGATGATTTCATGATTTATATGGTACACTCTCAGTAATAAGATCAAGATCAATGCACATTTTTTTTGCTTTTTAAAGGCACATGTCTGGAAAAGTAAAATTTAAGGTTCTTTAGCGGAAATATCTTATATTTTTTGAAAAATTACATATTTTTGTTTAATATATATAAAGATGAAGAAAAAAGAATCACCTCTAGAAGAATTCAAGTTTCATTATCACTTGGGCAATTCAATTGGCTCTTCAGACAAATATTTTATGGCTCATGATTTGGATGAAGCCAGCGAAATGTTTGTTTATGCATGCAGCAAAAGACATCTCCATCCACATCTCACCAGAGTGGAGAAGTGGAACCGTTGGAAGAGTGATTGGGAGGCCGTGGAACCACTTCCTTCCTGTCCGAGTAATAACTAAATTTCCTCTAACTTCACCTGTATAAGATTTGAACTATCAGGTGTATGCTCTCCCTCGTGCCTGTACCCCCACAGTCTTTTGTCACAGGTCACGCATCCGTCTAGACACACAACTTGACCATATATTTTGGCCATGTTTGGAGGTAGGCAATAGTGTCCAATAAATACCGGTTTTTCACGCCTGATATAAGGTTCAAGCATACTAACCTCAGTTTCGGTTGGACCACGATCGGAAATTTCCGGAAACATCGGAGAAAAAAAACATTCTGAGTAAGGCTTTCCCCTTAGGTCTAACCACCATCTTAATCTCCCTTTTGTCCGGGGAATTGCAAACCTGTCAGCTAGTTTCAAATCTTTGGGGATGATAATTTTTATCCCAGATAAAATCGATTGAGATGCTCTCTTGTACATACTTTCTTTTTTGAATGTTTCTTTAATAAATAAATCATCCGCAACAAGAACTTGCTCGAGGATGTTAATGGATGAAAAGTGCCAAGCGGCATGCACAATGCGGAGAGTTTCAAGTTCGAGAAAGAGAGGGAGAGTTCTAAGCCATGGAATAAAAGGGACAAATTCATCTGGAATTGAATTTCCAGCGACTAAATTTTGTATCAGGTTGAATTCATGATTACCCAAAACCACAAATGCATCACCTGATTGGTGTAAAGATCTAACAAGTTTCAAAACTTCGATCGATTGGGGGCCGCGATTTATAAAATCTCCAACAAAAGCTAATTTTCGGTTATCAGGATGTGCTAAGTTGAGGCCTTGCAAGGAGTAGCCAAGCTTTTCTAAAAGTAATCTTAGTTCGAGATAATGACCATGGATATCTCCAATGAGATCAATTTTTTGCGTAGATCCTTTATACTTCATAATTAAGTCGTCGTTCTTTTAACTACTAACTAGGGAAAATAATTTTTTGATCCAACACTATTACAGAATGAAATTTTTTCACGATTTAGAGGAAAATATTCTGTATTTGATTTATTGTTATGCATGAGTCAGTCCAAAGAAAATCTTACAACTGCCGACTATAGATTTACATTTCATCAGTCGGGCAATACCGAAAGCTCAGAGAGGCACTTTTCCGCATATAGTCCTGAAATAGCAAAACAGATGTTTGAATTGGCATGTAAGAAAGATGATTTGTTGACTGAAAATGTGAAAATTAATGTTTGGAACCGATGGGCTGACCGATGGGAAGAAATTTCAGATACGAACTGATTTAGTCGCTTTCTTGTCTGCCAGACATTATATCGAAGAAATGTGTAAAACACATTCTTTGATTACCTTATGAAAAGCTCCTTCACCATTCAAAAAGTTGGTAAGGATAATTCATCACGTGCCGGAAGCTTGTCCTTGCCACATGGAAATGTACCTACACCAGTATTCATGCCTGTTGGCACTCAGGCTACAGTTAAGAGCACTCTACCTCGAGATTTGCGTAAGGTAGTAAAATGTCCGATCATACTTGGTAATACTTATCATTTGAATTTGCGCCCAGGAGTTAACATTGTTCGCGAGGCAGGCGGTCTTTCCAAATTTATGAACTGGAATGGGCCCGTACTTACCGATTCCGGAGGCTTTCAGGTATTCAGCCTTTCAAAGCTTCGAAAAATTGACGATCAGGGAGTCCGTTTTCGCTCCCACCTTGATGGTAGTGAAATTTTTTTAGGACCCCAGGAAGCAATAGATATTCAGGATGGTCTATACTCTGATATAGCGATGTGTCTCGATGAATGCCCTCCAGCTGAGGCTACCCGGGAAGAAGTAGAATCTGCTACGGATCGAACAACTCTCTGGGCCAAGCAATGTCATTATTACTGGAAGGAAAAAAATTGCGATCACGATGGAAGATTACTTTTTGGTATCGTTCAGGGTGGAGGCTTTGAAGACTTACGGATCAAATCCGCAGAAGAATTGATGACTTTTGATTTCCCAGGATATGCGATTGGGGGGGTAAGTGTAGGGGAGACCGAAGAGGAGATGCTTGAGCAGGTAAGCTGGGTAAGTTCTGTTTTGCCCAGGGAAAAACCACGATATGTAATGGGCGTGGGGACTCCGCCTCAATTACTGCAAATGATCGGGATGGGTGCTGATATGTTCGACTGTGTTATGCCAAGCAGGGCTGCTCGACACGGAATGGCGTTTACAAAATATGGAACCCTAAATTTACGCAATGAAAAATTCAAGAAAGACTACTCACCGCTTGATGAGACTTTGGATTGTTACATATCTCAGGAATTTACCAAGGCTTACATTCGTCATCTAATTATGACGAAGGAATCCCTTGCAGGCGTGCTTCTAACTCTTCACAACCTTCGTTTTTTTGTAAATCTCATGGAAGAAGCCCGTGGGCATATTCTTGAGGATACATTCTCCGAATGGTCATCTGGGTGGATTGAGGACTACTTGTCTGTTAAATGAAAAAGCCGGTGATTTTCCGGCTTTTTCAAAACAATTATATAACTGAATTTATCCCTTAGGGGCTTTCAATTCTGAGTCCTTAGGACCAGCATCCTTAGGGGCAGTACCTTTCCATTCGCATACATATCCTTTAACTTTTCCTGAAAAATCAGTGGTGTCGGCCCACTTTCCATTTTTCCCATTGAGGATTAAAAAATTATGGCCTGATGCTGCGGATGGTTGATCCGCATCCCAATTTTTAAATTTGAAAGCTTCTCCATTGTCCCATGTCCATTTACCTTCTTCAAATTCATCAGTACCACCTAACCAAATCAGGTTACCTTTGGCCATACGGCGTACAAACTCGTTTTCAGGAGCACTAGTAATGACAACAAGTTCCCCTCCAATATCGTCACAGGCAAATTTAGCCTCCCACCAAGTACTGTTAGTGTCAAGAAATGCTTTGTAGTGGTTACCACGGAAAGCAACCGCATCCTTTGGCGGTTCAACCTTATCGGCAAATATAGCCTGCGTTAAGAAAAGAGATAAAATAAAGGTAAGGAAGGTAGTTAATTTCATATGTATGTATCTAGCTAATAGCCCAAGTATCGTTTTTCGCAACAAATTTTAACTTTTGTTTGGGCAAATTATAAAAAATTATTCATTAAAATAAGCTACATGTGTGTCAATTCAGCGAAAAGCTCAAAAATCGCTTTCTATTTGATATTACGAGCTTTTACATTTTTTAAAGCAAAATACCTAACTCGTATCGTTTGTTTCTTAAAAATAATATTGGTTTTTTTAAGAAAATATGAGCATAGATGCTCTTGACGGATCAATTACATTGAAGCATTTTAAAAACATGCATTCGTGCATGAAGGTCGGGCCGTAGCGCAGTCTGGTAGCGCACTACGCTGGGGGTGTAGGGGTCGCGAGTTCAAATCTCGCCGGCCCGACCATTTTCTCTTTTACCAATGAGTACTAAACCAAATATCGGATGGATCGGACTGGGTGTGATGGGTTCTCCCATGGTTTTCAATTTAGTAAGTGCTGGTTATCCAGTTTCAGTTTTTAGCCGGACAAAATCTAAAGCAGTGACTGTATTGGAAGCAGGTGCCCGGTGGGTGGATAATATATGTCAACTTTCCCGTTCTTCAGATATTGTTTGCACTATGGTTGGATACCCGGAAGATTTAGAGAAAGTTGTGCTCAGTGAGAACGGAGTGATAGCGAATATGTCTCCAGAAAGTATCTTGATAGACTTCACTACTTCGAGTCCAGAACTAGCACAAAGGATCTCGGGAGTTGCGTCCGAAAGGCAAGTTTTCTCCATTGATGCTCCAGTAAGTGGTGGAGATGTAGGAGCAAAAAGTGCCACTTTGGCGATTATGTGCGGTGGAGATGAGAAGGCTTTTAGCATGGTGGAACCATTTCTGCAAAATCTTGGAGATAAAATTAAATACTTTGGCCTTTCGGGAGCCGGTCAGCGTGTGAAGATGTCAAATCAGATACTTATTGCATCTACGATGGTCGGTATGGTTGAGTCAATGTTGTATGCAGAGCGTGCAGGGCTTGATGTATCTCAAGTAATCAATCTCATTGGTAAAGGTGCTGCTGGCTGTTGGTCAATCAATCAATTAGGACCACGAATTCTCAAGGGAGACTGGAAACCTGGCTTCTATATAAAACATTTTTTGAAGGATATGCGAATTGCACTCGATGACTCTGAAAAGATGGGTTTAAAGCTTGAGGGGCTAGCGCTAGCACAGAGGTTTTACTCCATGACTGAAGGCTATAATTTTGAAAAAGATGGTACACAGGCTTTGATGAAGATCTTGCGCAGTCTTAATTCAATTTAGCAAGACAGTAAAAGAAGGTTTTCAAAATCCCAGTTCATGCTAAGGTGTAGTCTTTGATTTTATGCCAACATTAGTTACAGGAGGAGCCGGTTTTCTCGGTAGTCATTTATGCGAACGCCTTGTTCGAGAAGGAGAAGAGGTCATTTGCATGGATAATTTCTTCACGGGTCGCAGGAAAAATATTGCCCATCTTTTAGATTTTAAAAATTTCGAGTTATTGCGGCACGATGTAGTTGACCCGTTCAAAGTGGAAGTAGATCGAATTTACAACCTTGCATGCCCCGCGTCTCCCATTCACTACCAATATAATCCAATCAAAACGGTAAAGACTTCAGTTATGGGAGCAATTAATTGTCTGGGCTTGGCAAAAAGGGTGGGTGCAAGAGTTCTGCAGGCGTCAACCTCTGAAATCTATGGAGATCCGGAAGTCCACCCGCAACCAGAATCTTATCGTGGAAATGTAAATCCAATTGGTCTGCGCTCCTGTTATGATGAAGGCAAGAGGTGTGCGGAGACCTTGTTTTTCGACTATCATCGAGAGAATAATGTGGATATTCGGGTGATTAGAATTTTCAATACTTATGGCCCAAAAATGAGACCTGATGATGGTCGTGTAGTTTCCAATTTTATTGTGCAGGCACTCAAGGGAGAAGATATTACTGTATATGGTGACGGTTCGCAGACCCGTTCATTTTGTTATGTAGATGATTTAATTAATGGAATGGTGGGGGTTATGGAGCAGACCGAATCAGTTGGACCAGTCAATCTCGGTAATCCTAAAGAATTCACCATTCGAGAATTAGCGGATTCCGTGTTGAGAAAAGTGGAGACAGAATCGCTAATGGTTGAGCATCCTTTGCCCGCCGATGATCCGACCCAAAGAAAACCGGACATTTCCCTTGCCCAAAAGTTGCTTTCTTGGAGCCCCTCTATCAATTTGGACGAAGGATTAGATCGCACCATTCCATACTTTCGAGAAGTAATTGAAGAATAGAAAATTTTATGAATTTATTCAGTCCTGTTCAGTCTTTGCTAAAATCCCTCAAGGGTAGGCATCACAAAAAGTTCCTCAAAAAATGTGTCCCTTTGGTTAATCAGATCAATGATATTGAAAAGAAATATCAATCCCTCAGCACAGATGAGCTCAAGGCGAAAACACAGGAATTTATGGGTCGTTATCAGAAGGGAGAAACATTAGAAGATTTGTTGCCGGAAGCCTTTGCCACTGTCAAGAATGCTGCCCGTAGGATGTGTGGAGAGACTGTTTCTGTATGCGATCATCCAATCGAATGGCAGATGATCCATTATGATGTGCAATTAATCGGTGGAATTGCACTGCACGAGAGACATATCGCTGAGATGGCAACCGGTGAAGGGAAAACTTTGGTTTCGACCTGTCCTTTATATCTTAACGCTCTTAGTGGCAAGAACTGTCAGTTGGTTACAGTTAATGATTACTTGGCTCGCCGAGATTCCCACTGGATGGGAGCACTTTTTGAATTTCTTGGACTTAGCGTTGGTTGTATTCAAAATAGTATGCCTTCTGGGGAACGTCGTGAGATGTACAATAAAAATATTACCTATGGGACGGCATCAGAATTTGGTTTTGATTACCTTCGCGATAACGGTATGGCTACCTGTAAGGAAGATCAAGTTCAGCGTGATCATTATTTTTGTATTATTGATGAAGCAGATTCGATTCTGATCGATGAGGCCCGTACTCCACTTATTATTTCAGGGCCAATGAGGGAGGACCATCCATTACCCTTCATGGAAATGAAGCCACTGGTAACAAAATTGTTCGACGGACAGCTCAAACAGTGCAACCAGTTGGCAGAGGAAGCCAAAAGAGCATTTTCCAAGGAAGATATAGATGAAGAGACAGCCGATGATGCAACTGCAAAACTCTTTCAGGTAAAAAAGGGGATGCCCACCCATCGTCAATTTATGAGGATGATGGAAGATGCAAAGATTCGAAAGAGGTTCGAAAAATTCGACCTCGATATGAATTCTGATTACAACAAAGAAAGAGCACATAATTTAAAGGAAGAACTGCTATATGTGATTGATGAAAAGAATCAGCAGTCAGACCTCACCGAAAAGGGTAGGTCGCTTATTAGTCCAAGTGATCCAGATGGCTTTGTGATTCCTGACTTGGCCACCCTTTATGTGGAGATTGACCGCAAAAATGATCTTTCTGATGATGATAAACGCCGTGAGCGAGAGCGAGCAGAGCGGGATTTCCAAGTAAGAAGTGAGAGAATCCATACTATCTCCCAGTTACTAAAAGCTTATGGTTTATACGAAAAAGATAAACAATATGTAGTCCAGGGTGGGAAGGTCATGATTGTTGATGAGAATACAGGTCGACTAATGCCCGGGCGCAGGTGGAGCAATGGTCTTCACCAGGCAGTGGAAGCCAAAGAAAATGTGCAGATAGAAAAAGAGACCAAAACTTATGCGACGATTACAATCCAGAATTATTTTAGGATGTATGAAAAGCTTGCAGGGATGACAGGTACTGCGGAGACGGAGGCGGGAGAATTTCATGATATTTACCGCCTAGGGGTAATGGTTATTCCTACTCACCGGCCCTGTGTAAGAGAGGATCTGAACGACCTAATGTTTAAGGGAAGGAGACAGAAATTTAATCGGGTACTCGAAGATTTGGTGCAAGCCAACAAAAAGGGTCAACCTGTCCTAATTGGTACTGCATCAGTAGAATCTTCTGAAGTCTTCAGCCGGATGCTCAAACGTGCTAACATTCGGCATACCGTCCTGAATGCAAAATTTCATGAAAGAGAAGCTGAAATTGTTGCACAGGCTGGACAAAAGGGAGCAGTGACGATCGCAACGAATATGGCAGGCCGGGGAACTGATATTAAATTAGGAGAAGGAGTCAAAGAACTTGGAGGACTTCTTGTTCTTGGTACGGAACGACATGAGTCAAGAAGAATTGATCGGCAATTAAGAGGCAGGTGTGCGAGACAGGGGGATCCAGGCGGATCTCGTTTCTATGTTTCTCTTGAGGATGATTTAATGAGGCTTTTTGCAAATCAGGGAGCACTGGCGAAGATGTTGGAAAAATCATTCGGAGATGATGACATGCTGGAGCACGGTACTCTGGATTGGTCGATACAAAACGCGCAGAAAAAAGTAGAGCAACAAAACTATTCTATTCGTAAAAGACTTCTGCAATACGATGATGTGCTGAATCGGCAACGTGAGATAGTATATTCCATAAGAAACGATGTGCTCTTGGAAGAAGAGCCAAGTAAAATCATTTTTGAATTGGTTGAGGAAGAATTGGACAGTCGTTTGGCCTCCGTGCCTATCGAGGAATTCGGAGTCTCTGAAAAAGATGAAATGCCTCAGTTGGAGGGCTTAATAGCATCGTGGATCAATGTGACTTTTCCTTTGTCAGTAAAATTGGAAGAATTTTTTGAGAAATCCTTTGAGGAAGCGAGGGAACATCTGACAGAGAAAATCAGAAACGCATATGAGGCAAAGAGAAAGCTGGAGAATCCTGAACAAATACTTTCCTTGGAGAGATATGTGGTTGTCAATGCAGTGGATGTGCATTGGCAGGATCATCTCACCGAGATGGAGGAATTGAGGAGAAGTGTTGGGCTCCGTGGTTATGGGCAAAAAGATCCTTTGAGTGAGTATAAAAATGAAGCCTTTCGTGCCTTTGAAGAAATGATGATTGGAATGAGATCCGAGGTATGCACAGGCTTATTTCGTTCTTCCACAAATTTGGCAGCTTTTGAAAATATGTTGTCATCCTTGTCTGGTGTGGCCAAGGCAACAGGGCCAGACTCTGGAAATGCGGGGTTTGATAAGTTTGGAGGAGGGCAGGGTATCCCGGGTAGCGGTGGAGGGGAAAAGGAGCCTCCTCAAATTGCTACCCCTGTAGTTAGGGATACACCCAAGGTTGGGCGAAATGATCCTTGTCCTTGCGGAAGTGGTAAAAAGTATAAGAAATGTTGTGGTGCAGGCGTGGCGGCTTGATTTAATCATCTAGCATTTCCGCTAGATACTGCCATTTCTTTGGTTCAATTTTTTCAGCCCTTTCACTTGCTGGGTACCCTATCGCATTAAGCCATTCAAGAATAATGGAAGCGGTTGCTGGGTTTTCTTTTTTGGCAATGGATCCAAGCTGTTTTCGCCTCTGGGTAAAGATTTTTCGGATTAGATTACGGGATTTGTCAGAAAATAAAAAAGCTGGTTCGCTTAGATCCATGCGAATAAGAGTGGAGTCAACGGCAGGTGAAGGAAAAAAGCACTGTCTTGAAACTGCATGTTTTTCAGTAAGTCGATAAGCATTTGAAATAAAGATACTCAGGGCATGGTATTCCTTACTTCCAGGTTTTGCCCAGATTCTGTCTACTGCTTCTCTCTGCATCATTAATACCATTCTTTTGGGAGGATTTTCTGTACTAAGAACAGATTCAAGCCACGCAGATGATATTGCATAAGGAAGATTTGCGACAATCGCATACTGATTTACTGACTCGGGTAGTGAACCCAGTGGAAGTTTAACCGCATCGCCCCGGGTTATGGTAAGTTTTTTACTACTGACTGCTTCTGTCTCAGTATTTTCAAGGTTATCTGCCAACCGCCGATCGAGCTCCACAGCATGAACGGTTTGACCTGCTTCGAGTAATTTCCGGGTGAGGGTACCGAGACCCGGTCCGATTTCCACCACATTGCCGGATGGGGGTAAGTTGGCGAGTTGGATTGATTTATCAACGATATTGCCATCGATGAGAAAGTTTTGACCGAGTTTCTTTTTGGGGAGGTGGCCAAGCTTATTAAGGAGTGCCGTAGTCTCGGATGGGCTCAAAGGCATAAATACAGAAAAGCAAAAGGGATTAGGACTCGACGGCTTTCATTTCGGCAATAAATGATTCCGGGTCATCGGCACGCATTAGTGCTTCACCGCAAAGAATGGCATCCGCTCCTGCATCTTCCACCCGCCAGGCATCCTCGGGGGTAAGAATTCCGCTTTCACTCACCTTGATAATTCCGTCGGGTATTTGTGGAAATAATTCTTCCGTAATAGAGAGATCGGTGACAAAGCGAGCGAGATCACGGTTATTAACTCCTAAGATCCGGGGGTCATGAGGGAGTGCCTTTTCGAGTTCTGCCTGGGTATGAATTTCATACAGGCAGTCAATACCGGCTGCATCCGCAAAGTTTCTCAGGGTTTTCAGTTCGTCATCATTCAGGGCACGAACAATGAGCAATATCGCACTGGAGCCCGCTTCCACTGCTTCCAGAACCTGAATCGGTTCGATTATGAAGTCCTTGCGAATTGTGGGTATGTCCCTCTGGTGCTGGGCAAGAAAGTCGTTTACTTCCCATAAGTCTTCCATCTGACCGCCAAAGAATTTGTCGTCAGTCAGCACTGACATGGCATCGGCTCCTGCATTTTGATAAATTCTTGCCTGATCCAAAGCCGAGGCATTCTCTGCGATCATTCCCGCCGATGGAGATTTTCGCTTAATTTCCGCAATCACTGACAATTCTTCAGGCTTAGCTAAGGCATCATAAAAGGTGGTTTTTCCTTGGAGACGCTCTCCTAATTGGCTTAATTCCCTTTCACTTACGGGTCTGATCTTGGGAGCGATTTCCTTACGCTTCCACTCCATGATTTCATCGAGTTTATCCATTATTTTTTAGAGATTGAGCTTTAGTTGTGGGAATGAATTGCCACGATCTAATCTTAACATCAGAATGTCATAAAGTGAGTGAATTACAACGACTAATAGATATTATGGCCCATTTGCGGGGACCGGATGGATGCCCTTGGGATCAGGAGCAAACGCACCAAACGCTAACACGATGTTTGGTTGAAGAGGTTTCTGAAACCTTGGAGGCTATTGACAATAACGACATGGTTCTCCTAGAGGAAGAGTTGGGGGACTTACTATTACAAGTGGTGTTTCATGCTCAGATTGCCCGAGAAAAGGAGAAGTTTGATTTGGAAGATGTGGCACGAGGAATTAGTGATAAATTAATTAGGAGACATCCCCATGTTTTCGGTGATGAGCAAGGCACAATCAAGGAGGCCGATAAGGTGGTGGATCGTTGGGAGCAAATTAAAGCTGCAGAAAAAAAGCAGAAAGGTTTGAGTGAACAAGAGAATCTAATTTTTAAAAAATTACCTCCCAGATTACCTGCATTACTCTTTGCTTATGACATTTTCAAAAAAGCTGAAAAGGCAGGGGTAACTCGTGATATGCCAATTGATCTGGTGGAAATTCAAAATGAAGCAAGGGATTTTGATGAAGAAAAGGCAGGGCTTGCACTCTTTGAAATCGTTGCAATTTGTAGAAAAGCAGGACTAGATCCTGAAAATTGTCTGCGAACTTTTTGTGCAAAGCAGGTAGAGACATTGGAAAGTTAAATAAATTTTTTGCTATGAGCAAAAAAGGGCTTGTTCAAAAGGTAATCCTGAAATTTGGTGATTCAGATGTTGTCTGCTTAATTAAAAGAAACAATCGAGCGAGAAGAATTTCAGTAAGAATAATTTCAAGAGATGAGATTGTACTTACTGTTCCATCATATGAGAGTATATCTAAAGGAATGGAGTTTGTGCAGAGTAAAAGGGAATGGATTCGGAAGAAAACCCAAGAAATGCCTGTTAATAATAACTTACTTTCCTTTTTTTTAGAAAATTCAATAATTTGGTTAGATACCCGACCCAGATCTATTCAAATTTTTTTTTCGGATTCTAATAAAAATTTCCACTATCATATTGAAGCAGATTCGATCTTATTGACCTTGCCCAAAACAGTAAATAAAGAGGATTGCCTTTTATCTTTTCTAATGAGGTTAGCTAGATTTTATTTGCCTGAACGATTGAAATCCTGTGCAGAAAAAGTCGGAATGAACTATTCTCGAGTAAGGGTTGGTAACCAGAGATCTCGATGGGGGTCCTGTTCTTCAAAAAAGGTAATTTCATTGAATTGGAGAATTCTTTTGTTGGACTATGAAATTGGAAATTATGTTTTATACCATGAGCTAGCCCATCTAAAACATATGAATCATTCCACAAAATATTGGGCATTGTTGAATGATTGGTTGGGGGAGGCAAAAAAACTGGATAAGCAACTCTCTGTGCAAGGAAAGCGATTGATGCTTCTTGCAAGATATTAAAAACCTGAAAGATCTATCGTAAGGGTATTTTACCGAGTTCCCAACCCCTTCTGCCTCCAAGTGATTCGAGGTATGGCATAGCCTCGCTAGCATCCTCTCCAACGTCGACTGGTGTAACCCCATCCTTGCCATAGCGTTCATTTACACCGAGCCCAAGTTTGTAGGCAAGTTGAACGAGTTCTTTTTTTCCAGAGAATGCGGCTGCGTGCATCATAGAATACCCTTCCTTGGCTTTAATCATAGGATCCGCATTCCTTTTGAGGAGAAAATTTACCACATCCACTTTTCCGGAAACCGTAGCAATGATTAAAGGTGTTGCACCAAATGCATCCTTTTCATTTATCGATCTTCCATTTTGCAGCATTTTTTTGATTGAAATGAGATCACCGCGTCCTGCAGCAGCATGGAATGGATGGTTATTCTTGACCTTCAAATCATCAAGAATTTCAAGGATTTCCAAATGTCCACCAGCTGAGGCAAGATCATACAAGTTGGATCCGTGGACATCTTTAGCATGAGGATCTGCAGAAAGAGAGAATAAGATTTCAAGTAGGTCTTTTTCTCCACGCAAAGCAGCAGTCATCGCGGGGGTTTCACCCTCATCGGTTTCTGCATTAACATCTGCACCATCTTCGAGAAGAATTTCAGCGACTTTAAGATTCCTCCCCCATGCAGCACTGTGAAGCGGAGTGGAGAAATGTTTACTCCTAGCATTTGGGTTTCCCCCATTTCTCAAAAGAAAATCAACAAACCTGGAATTACCTTTATAAGCGGCGTAGTGAAGAGGAGAGTGCCCAAAGTGATCATTTGCATTGATCAAAGCACCTTGTTCGACTGCTTTTTGGAGACTATTGAAGTCATTTTGGGCAATCGCCTGATAAAGAGAAGCATTTTTTCGATCAATGAATTCCTGTCCTATTAAATCAAAAATATTTTTCAAAGGATTCGCTTTTTTATCATGCGGACGGAAAACAAAATTAAGTTTATCATTTGAAGAATAAATTCTGATATTTGAGAAGTGCTCAATCCAATCGAGCGTTTTGTAATAATCATATGGAATTCTGCGATTTCTTCTGATGGATTGAGTAAGAGGCAGGACTCTCAAATCGGCGGCAAAATTGTGAGACTCCAGAAATTGTTTTCTTTCTTTGTGTAATGGACGGAGTGTCTTATTTAACTTCATTTCTCTTTTGTACTCAGGGCTTAAAAACCAAAGAAAACCCTCTTGCTCCAATATGTTGATGCCTCGCGTTTGAAGATAGGCTCCTAAAAGGTTGGATGTTTCAAGACCAATTGAAAGTTTTCTGAGAACTTCTTGGTTTTTGATTCCTAGACCCCCTAAAATGATTGGGTTTAATTGAACTTCACCTGTGGGATTATTCTGGCTGGGAGGAATCACAACAGTTTCAAAAGAATCAACTCCCAGTATCCAGTCACCACTTGGAGAACTGAGGATTTCGTTAATGGAAAGATTCAGTCCAGGTAATTCTTGGGACAAATTTAACTGGTCGTTCGATAATGCTTTAAGAGATTGGCCTAGAATCTTGGTTCCTATTATTTTGAGATTTTGTGGATCAAAATTGAATTTAGCCACGACCGGAGAATCACCGGGAATCCAATCCAGAGAAGCTGTTGGACTATGGGTTTTCAAGATTGATTGGTTTTGGTCGGTTAAGTTTTCAACTTCAATTTTCAGAATTCCTTTATTTGCTTGTGCGTAAACTCCAATTGAACGGTTGGTTATCCACTCGATCAAAGGTGCCACATTTTGCCACTGATTGCTTGGCCAAAAAGCCTCAACCAATCGGGCGATTCCACTGCCATCTAGGTAAATGGAAAAATCTTTGGAATTAGAAAGATGCTTGCCCAGACTGGATGGAAATCTTCCATGATCTCTTGCACTGAAAAGATTTTTAAAGACTTCATCGAGGTATACATCGTTAGGGATATTTCCTAAACGATGTATGACAGCGACAAAGTATACGAATCGACCCTTTCTTCCAAACTCATACGGCATAACATCATTCCCAAAACGAACAAAGGAACTAGGCTTCTTTTTAATCTTTAATGTTTCGGCTACACGATGAAGATAAGCATCCACAATCTCCTGATTTTTTACAGATGCGAGAAACCCAACTATTGGAGATATATTTTTATTTCCTTGCAGGTTTGAAAAGAAGTGAACCGGTTGATTAAAGTTTAGACCGCTGGAATTAGGATCAATAAAAAATTCAAGAAAGTCAGGGTTACGGTTTCCCCAGTCTTGAAGGATTGGGCCCCAAGTTAATGATTTCTTGATGGAAGAATCATCAATTAGATTTTTAGGCTTTAAGGAAAAGACAAAAAAAGAATCAGGCGGGAGCTGTCGGGCATGGGGTGGAACTTCCTCTTTGGACTGCAAAGCACTGAGAAAAACAATGAAAAGGAGAAATCGGTGTAATCTACGATGAAAAGTCACAACATAAGGTTAGTTTTGATGGCGTAGAGGTCAAATTATCTTTCCACTCCAGAGGTTAATGAGTAATAAGATATAGATATGTTTACGGGAATTGTTGAAGGTGTAGGAAAAGTAATTTCTTTAGATGAAGAAGAACAATCTTGGTGTTTTAAATTAGACTTGCCCTTCCAGGATCGTGATGGTTTGGAACCCGGGGCTAGTTTGGCTGTAAACGGGTGTTGTCTGACATTTAGAGAGCAGGCGGATAAAATTGGTACATTTGATCTATTGGAAGAAACTCTATCAAGGACAAATCTGGGCAAGTTGAAGAATGGAGACCTCGTCAACTTAGAGAGACCCGTGCCGGTGGGTGGAAGAATGGGGGGGCATTTCGTAAGTGGACATGTGGATGGGCTCGGGGAAGTTGAGGTTTTTGAAGAACGTGGTAAAAATTTATATCTCCAAATCTCTCTACCATCAGAATATAGTCGTTTTCTAGTTGATAAAGGCTGTATTTGTGTTGATGGGTGTTCCCTAACTGTTTGCGATGTAGGTCCTGATTCTTTCGCCATTTGGCTTATTCCTCATACATTGGATAAGACAAACCTGAAAGGTAAAGAGGTGGGTGATAGTGTGAATTTAGAATTCGATATTCTCGCCAAGTATGTTGAGAAATTATCTTTTCCAATTGTTGATAAAGGTTTGGGATGAATCTAACTTTTGCGACCAAAGCAGTACTCGAAGAACTGACTCGAATGCGATTGGATGGAATTGAAAAGGTATACATTCAAGATGAGACCCTTTCATGCTTAAAGCAACTTTTTGATACCGAAGATCAGGAGGAGGTCTCTGATGAGGAGAATCCTGAAATTGGTTTATCCAAGAAACTGAAATCAGTCAGTACCATATCTGTCGAAGAGTCCTCTAGTCCGACCAAGCGAAAAGAACTACCTTCTAATACTCCAGAGGATTCATGCCGGCTACCTCAATCTCCAGTTTTTCAACTTCCCGAGGGTACCAAGGAATCGAGATGGGAGTGGTTACGAGAAAAAGTTTTGGAATGTGAAACTTGCAAAGCTGAACTTAACCCAAATGGAAAAGTAGTTTTTGGGGAGGGAAATTTGAACGCTGATATTTTTCTCTGCGGAGAGGCTCCAGGGGCGGAGGAGGAGATCGCCGGTTCTCCATTCGTAGGGCCTGCAGGCGAACTTCTAATGAAAATTCTGAGTGCTATGGGTTTGCGACGAGATCAAGTTTATATTGGCAATATAGTCAATTGGCGACCGCGACACAATCTAGCCTACGGGAATCGTCCTCCTAGCAGAGAGGAGATAGATTTTTGCCTGCCTTATCTGAAGGCACAACTCCAAATCATTGAGCCTAAAATTGTCGTCGCTCTTGGCAAAACCGCAACTGATGGACTAATGGGCCACGATCCCAAAAGACGCCTGAGTCATGTTCGTGGAAATTGGCATGAAGTAATGGGGTATCCTATGATGGTAACCTATCACCCTTCATATCTACTCCATAATCCGAGTAAAAACAGCAAAAGGAAGGTTTGGGAAGACTTTCTATTGATTATGGAAAAACTGGGAATGACGATCACTGAAAAACAGAGAGGATTTTTTCTTTAGGCAAATCATGGAAGAAACAATCTTGATGGTTCTCGCCGGAACTTCTCCTTCGATTGAATTATTGTCGTGGAGAATGGAAGAGGCTGACTATTCAATCGCTGTTGATGGTGGCTTTCTTTCCTTTAGGCAAGCCGATCTGCTTCCAAATTTATTGATTGGAGATTTGGACTCGCTATCGGAAACCGAGCTGGAATCGATCAAGTATGCTGGTTTCCAGGTTCAACAAATAAGTGATCAACACACGACTGATTTTGAAAAGGCGTTAAATTGGGTTTCCCAAAACCTTAAAACCAAACATCTAATAGTTTTGGGCGGACTTGGTAAAAGGTCTGACCATATGATAACCAATCTGTTGGTAGCTTCGGTTGCTGATAAATCTATCGAAATTACTTTTGACGATGATCGTGAATGGATTCGACGAGTTACTGAGATTTGCCCTCTCAAACTTCATGGTAGGAAAAATGCAAACTTAAGTATTTTGCCTTTCAAAAAATGTGAAGGTGTTAGAACAAAAGGGTTGGAATGGAATTTGATGGGTGAGACAATCGGAGGTGATAAAATTGTTGGTCAAAGCAATGTGTGTCGCTCGGATACAGTAGAGGTTGCTTGCGATTCGGGGTCTCTTTTCGTTTTTGTCGAAAAAGGAGCGTGATTATATAAATAAAAAAAACCTCACTCATTCAGAATGAGCGAGGTCTGAAAAAATTATTTACAAATTAGCTTTTGAATTGAGGAAGGTGTCCTTTATCAAAGGCTTCTTTAAAATATGTATCAGGGTCACGCGACCAGCGACGAAGTGCACTGGATGACCAAAAGTAAATAGTTTTTCCTTTGTATTCTACAGTTTTAGAGTTTGGATTAATGTAGCGTTCAGGATAAATGGGACAGACCTTCTGATCCAATAATTTAACTTTGTCCACGCCAAGTTTCTTTTTTTCTTCTTCGGTAAACTTTTTGGCGAGTGCTGGAACTGCTTTTATGTAATATGCAGCGGCACCATCAAATGCTTTTACACAGGATCCACAGCAGAAGAGAATTTTCTTGCCTGTGCTTTCGGAGAACTCTTCGGGATCCACATCATCGCCTAACATGATGGGGCACTCTTCGGAAAAAACTGAAGAATTGAATAAAAACAGAAATAAGAATGAGGTTAAGATTTTGTACATAACTAACTAATGGCGTGAAAATCGGATTTTTTCAAGTTTATCATGCTTTTAAAGTAAAAAAGAAATGCTTAACTATACTCTTGTGAATCTATTACTTTACCATGAAAATCATCCCAGTTCACAAATAAGAAGATATGGATGAAGCTGATAAAAAAAAGTACCGTATATCCTTGGAAGAGAATTTACTGAGTATCGAGAGATACCTTAAATCAAGTACTGAAGCAGCAGCAGCGGTCGAGCCTGATAAAGGGTTAGGGCGTTTGTCCCGTTTGGAAGCCATGCAAGATCAGCAATTGGTGATGGAAATGAGACGAAGAAAAAAGCGACAGCTGGCAGAAATTAAGTCAGCGTTATCAAAATTAGAGATGGGTAATTACGGAGTTTGTGTTTTTTGTAACTCGTTGATTTCAGCTGAAAGACTGGAAGCTACTCCGGAGGTGCAGACTTGTATTCGTTGCTCCTGAATCAATAATCTTCCCGCTTCGCACGAAAGAGCTTTTTGTGTTTATGTGAGATTTGACTTGCACGGGCACGCCAAGTTCGAAAACTATTTGGTTTTAATCTCTTTCGCATGATACATATAACTTCGTGTTCAGTTTTACCGCAAATTTTATAAATTTCTTCAAAAGTAATTCTGTCAGCCCATGCAGCCCAAATTATCCAATCTACCGATCCTTTTGGAGGCATGGTCTTGCAAGATTTAGTCACAGGAAACTTGCTTTTTTTGGCACACACACCATTTATTCAAAGAGTTTTCATATCAATCACAAACCGGTACTTGACTTCACATCTTACAAACCTGTCAAATGCCTCCTGTATCTCATCCTTGCGAATTTTTTAAATTCCTTCTATCAATACCAAGAGGTTGAAGGGCTTCTTTTCCTTTACGAGTCGCGTAACTATGCTGTTATCATCTTGATTCAGTTAAATCATATCAGCAAAGCAAGCATAAGGTAGAACCTTCAATGTAAAAAATGAAAATGATTCCCTGTCTACTTTCTGACTTGTTTTACAATCGTCTCCGTTTCAGAGACTACAACTGCACCTAGGCTTGTGGATTGCGGTCTTAAGTCAACAAGTTCAAGGATGTATGTGTAAGTTTTGAAGATGACTCTAGGTTGGTATTCACGATTCTCAAAGATTTTTTGAATCAAAATATAGTCTGGGAGATTTGTGTTTGATCGTCCCTGTTGAGACCTAGCAAATTGAATATAATCGTTCAAAGAGCTGTTTGAGCTGTTTGCGGAGATTTGAGCGAGTCCAGACTGTGTGATTACATTTTTCAGACGATTAATTCTTAGTGCTTCAGGAAACTCGACAGAAATTTGGGCTGTCATTGGACCAATGGCAAGAGTGGGGGGGGTGGCTGAATCAGACTTTGCAAGTGCCGACTGCATAAGTTTGGGAAACATTTTTGAAGACATTTCATCCAGGTCACGGATTGTTAAATCTCTGTACTCTGTAACCTGAGATGTATCCACCCGAATCGTTTTGCCACTTTGGCAACTGACCAACAACGAAAGTACAAAAAATATACAAAAAAATGTTTTAAAAAAATTATTCATGATGATTCGCAAGTGTATAGATTAAGCTCCTTTTAGTAATATTCTGAAATCTACGGCATTTCCTCTTGGATCAATTGCTTGTAAGGTTTGCATTTCTTGTCCATTGATCGTTGCATTTCGCCAAACTGGAGAGTTCTCCACTGAACCATCTTCATTAATCCAATCAAATTTGTATAGAAAAATACTTGGTCTAGAGGATTTGTTTTGCACTTCTACTTTTGCAGAAAGCTTCCCATTTAAAAAATTTTTGAAGCGATTTAAAACAACAATGTTTTTTGTTTTATTGTCTCCTCCTGCGACCAGTGAAATACCCGTTTCATCATCATTCTCGTATGTGGTGACTGGGTTTTTGTTGTAGGTGGCACAACTTGTGGCAAAGCAGAATAAGAAAATCGGGAAAAATTTCGTAGTCATGTTTTAATGCAATTGGATGGATTGTTAATTGTCAATGTTGTGAGGCGAAAAATTGGTTGTTTATATTTTCAAATTTTCGGGCAAGTCCGCTTCCGAATCCAAAATTACCCAGTAATTTAATTTGATTTCCTCGGCGAATTGACTTGAGGTAGACAAAGTTAGTTTGGTTATTGGGATCAACAAGTATATCAGTTTTTGCTGAGGATCCTGCACGGACAGAAAGTTTACCATTTTTGGGAGTGGGCACTCTTTGGACTAGTATTTGCTTGGGAAGGGAGTACCACGAGCGATCATCTGCTTGGGTAAATGCTTCTGCCGCTGCAACTTTTGCAACTGTTGCCAATAGCATGATACCAATGTTGTCTTCTTGTTCATCCTTGGTTGCTTCCTCTATGGCAACCTGAGAAGCAACTGCCAAAACAGTTTGAATCAAGGCTTTGGCTATTTCGCCCGGTAGCTTTGCTTTGAATTCAGCGGAAACCACCGCATCCATGTCAGTGAGTATTTCCATAGACTTCGAATTTCCCTCATAAGTTATTTCAAATTTACGATCAAAATCATCGCGGTAATTAAGTTGCGGAAGTGCAAAGGGCACATATAGGACCCCGCCAGGAGGAGTACCGTTGTAGAAGATGTACAAAGGTAAGCGATACTTTTTTTCGGTTCTGTGAGGTGAAGATCCAGTCTCCATAAATACATAGGTGAATGAATTCGGATCGTTTGAAGAAATTTTTCTTTCATTTTTAAGGAAGTCCAAGTTTGATCCTAAAGTTTTTTCGAGGTGCTGCTTGTTTGTGCCGAAATCAAATTGGTTGCCTCCACGATTGGTAAGGACAAGTCGCAGATAATCACCCATGGGGTTATAAAATTCCTGATACTTGAGTGCTATTTCCTCTTTAAGAAGCTCAGCTTGATCAATTTCACCAGATGCAAGGAACTCATTATATTTAAGATCACTGCGCTCGTGAGCTTTTGATTCAATATCATTTATCCTGTTTTGATTAATTTCTTTTGCTTCAAGTCCTTTAAATTTTAATTCAGTTAGGGCTGCTTGGGTACGACTATTGTTTTTGTTTTCAAGTGCACGGATTGTACGGTAAATTTCCAGCATGTAACGATCATAGAAATGCCCTATGTATTCTCCAATGCCCTTGGATGTTGGGTCGATTAAACCACCGCCAAAGTTTTGATCTGCAATCGACTTAGCTCGATCAATATGAAAATCAGTTAATTCATTAGCTTGGTTTGCTCGGGAGACCGTAATCATTTCCATATTCCAGAGCAGTTCTTCATCATGCCCGCTCTTGATTGACTGACCAGCCTTTTCAAGATTTGAAAGAGCAGTCACTTCATCGCCCATGTCCCATGAGTTTCGGAACTCCTGTGTGCTCTGTTGATAGGACGCACAGGAACAGAATCCGAGTAGAAGAGATGAAAGAGTGATTTGGGAGAGATGTTTTTTCATAGAGGGTAGCTGTACTTATTCTGTAGCTAACCGGGCAAGAGGAAGTTTTTCTCCTTCGACATCAGTGTTAATACCAAAATCTTCAATGATTTCACAGGTTGCAACATCAGCTTGTGTGCTAATGACTTTAATGACACCAATTTTAGTAAAGGTGGTGCCGGACATTACTTTTTTTGTAATCGGATGAATAATCTGTTTGGCTATGCCAACATTGTAAATTTGTCCCATTTCAACACCATTTTTATATCCTGCTAGAATGGTGCACTGGTTCCCCGTCTTCTCGTAGACATATATTTTTTGCTCTACTCCGGATACGAAACTATCAGCCATTTGCGCAGCGGATTTTTTGGCGAATGCCTCAATTTTTTGAATTCTTACAAGATCACTTTCATTGGAACTCCCAAATACATCTTCGTCCCATGAATCAGAAAAATCAGGTACTTGGAAAGTTTTCTGATCTGCTGGGTTTTCTCTGTTCACCAGTTGCATTGTTGCAGATACAAAAATATCACGGTTGATTCTTGTTGAATCATCGAGTGGATTCTTGACCTTAACTTGTTTTTCAACAAATGCGGTTACGGAACAATTGAGAATGTATTTCGGTTTTTTTAAAAGCTTCTTTTCTGCTACTTCAAAAACAGCAGAGTTTTCAAGTTCAAGATCAAGATTGGATTCAGAGAAGACACTCTTGAGGTCAATCACAGCATATTTTCCTGTTTGATTAAGGTAACTGATAAAATGAGTCGGGAGCGATTCGAGGTAAGCATTAAGAGAGGTGGGGCGGGTGGCTTGTACCGCACTGGTGGCATTAATTTGACGAAGTAAGACGGTGTCTTTTTGGGCTAAGCAGTCAAACGAGATAAGGATAGAGAGAAATATATAAAATGGGGACTTTTTCACTGGAATAAACTTTTGTTCAGGTTGATTTCTGGAACTTCATATTTGGAGTTTTTTAAAAATTCAAAAATCCCTTCCGTTAATTTGATCTGGTTTTGATTAAAAGTATCTCCAGCTTTAATTTCCTGGAGAAATCTGATTTGTTCCTTCCATCGATTGTATTCTTCCTCAGTTGGTTCAAGAATAAAAGATAGAGACAACCCTTCATATGCGTTGATCAGTTTTTCTTCCATTACATACCCCGTTCTTTTTATTTGCAGTCTGCAGATGCCTTCTGGAACTTTTATTTGCTTATCCTTGGAACACATTCCTATGAGGAGTCCATTGACTAAAATTTCGGCATCTCCTGGATTCACTTTTAATTCATTTCCCGAAACGGATAACTGACCATCCTTTCCAGATATAATTTCGGGCATCATCATTTCTTTTAAGTTTGCGGAAATAGTGACTGAAACAAGTTTTTGATCTGCCGGAAATTTAGCTAAAGGACTGTTGAATTTGCTTTTTGAAGAGTTCTTGAATTTCGATGCCATCTCTGTTTCCAAAAGTTCAGAATTCAAAATACTTTTTGAGACCATTTCTGCCGCCTGATCCAGAAGTTCAGAGAGGATCGTATTTTCAGATGCAGAAAGTCCAACCTGAGATGTAAGAGGGATTTTCTTTTCAACAATGATACTCTCCCCGCCTAAAGCGGATTTTTGAGCAGAAGATATAAATTGATAATTGGTTACAAGTTTGAAAGTTACAACTGTCCTGTCAAATTTAGGGATTTCTGCTCTGGTGCTGGTAAATTCATCAATATTTACGGAAAGAATTGCATCAGCCCCAAGTTGGCGAGCAAAGGTAATTTTATTATTTTTTTCAAGCTCCTTGTAACTCGGGATTTTTTGTTGGTTGTTGGAATTTACACCTCTCGTTATTGTGTAAGGGGTTATAACTCCCATTCTTACATCCGCCAATCTTGCGGACAAAGCATTGGAAAACCTTTTATCAAGATTTTTGAATTCCTTTTGCAAGGAGTTTTCCGTGAGGAGAAGAACTTTCGAATGGCTAAGCTTTTCTTCGACAGCAAAGGTTAAGGATGAAACATTGATCAAAATTACTGATAAGAGAAGCAAAATTAAATTATACATAAACTGTGGGCTAGTGAATGAGAGAATAAAATACCCAAACAATGCAATTGATTTGATTGCAAGTCATTTCAGTACGAACGGTGTTTATTAAAACTCACAACCTTTTATAAAATCCAGATTAGCATTAACTTTTAGGATTAGGTAATGATAGATTTCTGAGCTTCTACAAGTTCATTAACTCCTTTTTCTGCAAGAAGCAGCATTTCATCCAATTGAGATTTGCTGTAGGTGGCTTCTTCGCCGGTTGATTGAACTTCCACAAACTGACCATTCCCGGTCATCACGATATTGGCGTCGACCGATGCATCTCGATCCTCAGGGTAATCGAGATCCAGTATGCAGGTGTCTTTGTAAATACCTACACTAATGGCAGCCAGATGATCATTTATGGGATCGAGTTCGAGTTTTCCTCTTTCAAGTAAATCATTAATCGCAATTCTAGCAGCTAGCCATGCTCCAGTGATCGAAGCGGTACGGGTGCCACCGTCCGCTCGAAGTACATCACAATCAATCCAAAGTGTTTTGTCGGGGAATTTTTTAAGATCGACCACGGCACGTAAGGAACGACCTATTAACCTCTGGATTTCAATGTTCCTGCCGTCCGTTTTACCCTTACTGCTGGGTCGGTCTTTTCGAGACAGCGTAGAGTAGGGGAGCATGTTGTATTCTGCCGTGAGCCATCCTCCTTCCACTTTTTGTTGCCTCATCCATCCTGGTACCCGGTCTTCAATCATGGCAGCACATATTACCTGTGTATCTCCAAATGAGCATAGAACTGAACCATCTGCATGAGGGGCAATTTCGAGTTTGAATTCAACATCTCTCATTTGGTCGAAGTTTCGTCCGGATGGTCGTGCGAAGACTTCATCAAGTTGTTCGGCGAGCGATGAGTTTTGTAGAGATTCAGATGTCATATGTTTGAAGCGGTTTTGGGTCGTAAATATTAAAAGTTTCGTTTTCTAGATTCTTCTTAAACCAATCTCGGGCTTCGGGATCCCCATGATGTAAAACAACGGCCCGGGGAGATAGTTTTTTTGCAAATGCAACAAGTTCATCGCGATTTGCGTGACCACTGAGATCATATTTGCGGATTTTGGCATGTACTTTTTCATTCACATCGACTGCCTCAAATTCAAAATCATCGCCCTCCTCGACTTCAAGCAGTTTTCCCCCCGGAGTTTGTGGATCACAATATCCAACGAAAAGAACTGAGCTTTTGGAATCTCCCAAAAGTCCTGATGCAAGCACATAAGAGGGAGTATTTTCAACCATCATGCCACTGCTAACCAAATAAATTCCATTCATGGGAGGTTTTCTTCCAGGTTCTATTTTCTTGGGTAATGGTCGAGCACCAATCGATTTAAGAACCCTGCGATTGAAGCGGACACGGTTGGTATTCTTTGAAATTTCATGGAAGTGGTTTACTAAGTCCATTCCTAGACCCGAGCAGAATACCGGTACTTTGGGAATGGCTTTTTTACGAAATGCTTCATCCAATACAAAGAGCATTTCCTGCATTCTCCCAAGGGCAAAAACTGGGATTAATACTGATCCACCCTTCGCAATTGTTGAATTTACCTGTTTAAGTAAATTAACGATTTCTGATTCGCGGGAATGGTTTTTGGGAGTTTCCGTTGCACCTCTGGTAGTTTCAGTGACTAGGATGTCAACTGGTTCGCGTGGCAGGTTTGCTCCATCCAGAGTTCTCTGGTCATTAAACAAAATATCACCTGTAAAAAAAACAGTTTTCTTTTGATATTTAACACCTACTGATACTGCCCCTGCAACATGTCCAGCATGATGAAGAGTAATTTCAATGGACTCTCCATTTTTTTGTAATCGGTAAGGGGTATGGAGGGGAGGGGTTTTGAAACGGTCATAAAGGGAAGAAAGATCACCGCGGCCATAGTATGGAAGTTCAGGTAGATTCAGTTCAGAACGTTGCCTTTTCATAACCGAAATCGAGTTGGATAACATGCGACGGGCAAGAATAGAACTAGGGTAACTGAGAATTACCGGAGCGTCTGGTTGCTCCCTTGAAAGAAGGGGAAGGCTACCCAAGTGATCAAGGTGACAATGTGTGAGGATAATGAAATCGAGAGTGAATCGTCCGATTTCGCTATGTTTTGGTAAGGATTCAGGACCCGCAAATTTGGGGTGCAATCCTGAATCGATTACAAACCTAAAAGGTCCGATTTCGCATAGGCTACAATTTGCTCCTATACCTCCGTGGGCATTCAGGTCAGTAAATTTCATGAATGTGATGGATCAATCTCACCACCACCTGGAATCTCCAGGCGAAATGGTTTCATTCTTATATGAATTCGGTTGTTAAATTCGTCAGTACCATGAAATGAACCATAGGCTTCTGCCGAAAGATGCGTTACATGATAACTATTGTAAGAAAAAGTTTCACCCGATGGAATCATCGGTGACTCTCCAACAATTTTTTCACCTTCAACTACTGTCTTAGTACCATCATCATTTGCTAAAACCCATTTCCTTCCGCGAAGAGTAATACTTCGATCTGAAAGATTTGAAATACTTATAAAGTATATGAATGCATGTAAATCAATACCTTCTACCTTTGATTTCTCTCGATGGTGGACCAACTTGTCCAACGATGCTTGCAACCCGTCTAATTCTATACTTTGCTCTTTCAAAATAATTTTAAGTAAAACATATCACAGTTCTAATAAAGACCAACGATTATTTGATTAACCCAGATTTTGGGATTGTGAATGAAATACGCTTGCTACCCGCGACTTTGAATACACAACGGAAAGAATGCAAAAGTTTGCTCTTCTATCCGTAAGTGACAAAACCGGTATTTCTGAATTTGCCCAAGCATTGGTAAGTCAATTTGATTATACCATCCTATCCACGGGCGGAACAGCCAAGTTGCTCCGCGAGAAGGGGATTCCCGTCACTGATGTAAGTGATCATACCAAGTTTCCTGAGATGATGGATGGGAGGGTAAAAACCCTACACCCTAAAGTTCACGGCGGGTTACTTTGCCTCCGCGATAATCCCGAGCACATGAAGGCTGCACAAAGTCATGGTATTGAGATGATTGATTTAGTGGTGGTGAATTTATATCCTTTTGAAGAAACGGTGGCTCGTGCCAATGTGAGCTTTGGTGAAGCCATCGAGCAGATTGATATTGGAGGTCCATCAATGCTCAGAAGTGCTGCTAAGAATCATAGAGATGTAACCGTTGTTTGTGATCCGACTGATTATTCCCGAGTGCTTGAAGCGATGAATTCGGAATCAGTAGAGCTTTCTTTTCGTAAGGAATTAGCCTTAAAAGTCTTCGCCCGAACTTCCTCTTACGACGGTGCCATTCGCAGTTACTTGGCTTCTCAAGGAAATAGTGACGATTTGGATATGGATTCGATTACTGGTTTTCCGGCGACTTTGAACATTGAAGAGAACAAAATAAAAAACCTCCGTTATGGAGAGAATCCCCACCAACAGGCTGCATTATACGGAAACTTTCTGGACTACTTTGATCAACTGCAGGGGAAAGAGTTAAGTTATAATAATATTATCGATATTTCTGCTGCAGCTTACTTGATTGGCGAATTCGAGCGCCCCACGGTTGCCATTCTAAAGCATACCAATCCCTGTGGGGTAGCCAGTGCAGATAGTATATCAGATGCTTGGGATGCCGCTTTTGCAACTGACAGACAGGCTCCCTTCGGAGGAATCATAGTGGTGAATAACACTCTCGATATTAATTTAGCTGAAAAGATTGGGGAAATTTTCTGCGAAGTAATTATTGCTCCCGGATTTACTTCTGAAGCTCTGGAGTTTTTCTCGCGTAAAAAGAATCTTCGGCTGCTTGTTTCAAAAGTTGGCTTTGGCCCCGATACCTTACAGGAAATAAGAACTGTTCCTGGAGGATTACTTGTACAGGATCGAGATCAGAAAAGGATTAATCCAAAAAATTTCGAAGTAGTATCCAAAAGGCAACCTACAGATGTTGAGTTTCGGTCCATGCTTTTTGGTTGGCGTGTAGTTCGTCATGTGAAGAGCAATGCCATTGTCTATGCTGGAGATGAGAAAACTCTTGGGGTGGGAGCAGGTCAAATGTCCCGGGTGGACAGTTCAAGAATTGCAGTATGGAAAGCTGGGGAAGCAGGTTTGCCACTCGAGGGCTCAACGATTGCATCAGATGCCTTTTTCCCTTTCGCTGATGGACTTATAGCTGCTGCTGAGGCTGGTGCCACTGCAGCAATTCAGCCAGGTGGGAGCGTAAGGGATGACGAAGTGATTGAAGCGGCCGACGAACGAAATATGGCGATGATTTTTACCCGAACTCGTCACTTCAAACATTAAGTTTTTTCGCCTTTTAATTTGATGACTCCTTGTGTGACTGTAATCTTATAATCACATGAGTAATAAAAGTAGACTCCTCACAGGCTTTGTTGCCTTATTTTTACTTTTAGGAGTTGTGGGTTGTGGAGTTGCGATGATGTCAGATGAGCGTCTGGCTAGGCAGTCAAATGCTCAATTCTCCCAAATGAAAAAGAAGGATCCCGTATCCAAGAATCAGGGTTATCAAAGAATGGTTGAAAAAATTGGTAAGCGGATCACAAGTGTCGCCAAAGTTGATGTCCCGGGGACTGAATGGGAATTCGTGGTATTTGATAAAAGTGAACCTAACGCATTTGCCATGCCTGGTGGGAAAGTCGGAGTGAATGTAGGACTGATTGAACTTGCTAACGGAGATGAGGATGAAATTGCAGCAGTAATTGGGCATGAAGTTGCACATGTAGCAAAGCGACACAGCAATAAGAGGATGTCCCAAGGTGTAGGTGTGGCAATTGGTGGAATAATTCTTGATACCGCGATGCGAAACAAAAGCACAGGAGACCGTGCTCTTGCACGAGGTGCTTATGGCGTGGGAGCAACAGTTGGTGCTGTACTTCCCTTTAGCCGTACTCAGGAAAGAGAGGCAGATGATTTGGGCCTTATCTACTCTGCAAAAGCCGGCTACGACCCCAGAGCCTCCATACGATTCTGGCAAAAAATGAAAAGCAGAACCCGCAAAAGACTACCACAGTTCCTTTCCACTCATCCAGATCCCGGCAAACGTATTGAATACTTACAGTCAAAGATGCCCTTTGCCATGTCTCTATATCGCCGTTCACAGTCAAATTAATTCTATCCCTTTATTTTATATCAAATGAGTAATCATCTCGAAAATCCAGTACAATCATTGTGTGATTATGTCAGTTATCCAAGTGTTTCTGCGGATTCAAATTTTAATGATGGTGTTGCTGAAGCTCGAAACTTTGCGATATCATTGTTAAAAGAATTAGACTTTGAGGTGGAGACAATACCCACTCCAATTCATCCAGTAATTTTGGCAAAAAGGGGGAACCCAAGCTGGCCTAGGCTTGTAATATATGGACATTATGATGTTCAACCACCAGACCCTCTTGATTTATGGACTAGCGAACCATTCAAGGCAACGGAACGGGATGGTAGACTTTTTGGACGGGGGGCTGCGGATAATAAGGGGCCTCAAATTGTTCACATGTGTGCTCTTTATCGTGCTTTGCAAAAGAACCCGGACTTACCGATTCACATAACCTACTTAATCGAGGGCGAGGAAGAAATAGGGAGTCCAAGTTTTCGTCCTTTTTTAGAAGATAGAAAAGAACAGCTTAAAGGAGACATGCTTCTTGTTTCTGATACTGGAAGTCCGGGCCCTGATCAGTTGGTCATCACTACAGGTTTGAGGGGGTTGACTGCATTGGAGGTAAAGTTTTTTGGGCCGGCAAAAGATTTGCATTCAGGAGTCCACGGAGGTGCTCTTATGAACCCTTTGCAAGCCTTGGCTAAAATATGTTCAAGCTTGCATACAGAAACAGGTCGAGTGACTGTACCCGGTTTTTATGATGATGTTATACCTCCTCAGGACTGGGAAAAAGAAGAGCTTAGAAGGTTGCCTATTTCAGAGACCGAATATGCCGACTTTTTAGGTGCTCCCGCCCTGTCACCACCACCAGGATATACTGCGTTGGAGGCAATTCGATTTTGTCCGACATTGGAATTTAATGGTTTTGGCGGAGGCTATCAGGGTGAAGGATCCAAGACGGTCATTCCATCTGAAGCCTTTGCTAAAATTACCTGTCGCTTAGTTCCAGAACAAAATGCTGAAGATATCTCAAAGAAAGTTAAGCATGCCATTCAGTCAGCTTGCCCAAATAGTATTCGGGTAGATGTTCAAGTTAAAGGAGGTGGGGATCCTTATGTGGTAATTCCTCCCGGTAAACCTGGATCATCTGGGAACGAAACTCCACTTGTACAAAAAGCTTTTCCTTTGATTGAAGAGTGTGTCAGTAAAGAATTCGGAACAGCACCTATTTATTTAAGAGAAGGTGGAAGTATTCCGATTATCAGGGACTTAAAAGAAGTTGCTGGTTTAGATGCATTGATGCTTGGACTTTTCACAAATGAAGACAACCTCCATGCACCGGACGAAAGCTTTAATCTAACAATAATGAACCGTGCTATTGATTCATTTGAAACTTTTTTCCTTAGGCTTGGGGAAGTTTAAGATTTGCTTAAGATCCTTTTGTAACCACAAAGGCGGCACGACGATCGAGTTTAGCCTGGGCACCATCAGCGTTTGGAATAGCATTTTCATCCCCAATTGAGACAGTTTCAATGCGCAAAGGATCACCACCAAGATCAGTTAGATAGGCTTTTACAGTTGTGGCCCTTCGGTCGCCCAAAGATTTATTATAAGCGGGAGTACCTTTCCAGTCACAATAACCTTCAATTAACAATTTAGCCTTCGGGTTTGTTTTAAGAAAGTCAGCAATTTCAGCAAGTTTTCCTCTCTCGGATTGGTTGATATTGTACTGATCAAAACCAAAGTATACGGGCTCAAAAGGGCGAATGGTATTGAGAGGATCACTAAAAGCATCCAAAGATTGACTTCTCGGGGCAAGTAGATCGTTATCAAAAGTTCCCTCCAATGATTCTCCAGCTAAGGAAAAATCATCTTGAGAACCATTGTTGAATCCATCTTCTGAAGCTGTTGTGGAGTTGGATCCGTTGTTTCGGATTAAGGATGTCTCAGGATCAATTTTTTTTGAGCAAGATGAGAAAAGTAAGGAGATTGCGAGTAATTTTGCAAAAATGGAGAAATTCTTCTTTCTATTCATCTGGAATGAAGGTTAAGAATTACGAATGATAACAAACTGAGCCTTTCTTTCCAAACCGGCCGTGGTAGGATCGGCATTAGGTGTAGCCAATTCATCGCCAATAGAGATAATATCCACTCGAGATGATTCAATACCGAGGTCGGTAAGATAATCTTTCACGCTAGTCGCACGTCTGTCACCAAGTGATTTGTTGTAAGCAGGAGTGCCTTTCCAGTCGCAATATCCCTCTACCAAAATTCTAACATTTGGATTTTGTGTCAGAAATGTGGCGATGTCCTGTAGTTTTTCGCGTTCGTCTGATCCAATATTATATTGATCAAATCCGAAAAAAATTGGCTCGAATGGTCGTTCTGCAGAGGAAAGTGCATCAGGATTTTCCCAGAAAGGGTCTTGTGGTGCAAGACCATCTGACCCATCAATCCCGCTAATGGTTGCCCCAACAGGAGACAGTTCATTTTGGGCAAATTCATCAGGGGATCCGACAAATGATCCTCGATCCGTTCCTTTTATCAGTGCAGTGTCTTCAGGTGAGAGCCCGGTTTTTTTCTGACACGCTGAAAGAAGCGCTAAAAACACTACAATTGTTGCCATCCACATTTTCTTTTTCATAATAATGATTCCCGCTTTGTTTACTATTTTACAGCTTCCCAACTGTTTTAAATAATTTGCCCACCATTTTACCTGTCGTCAATTGGAAAAAGTAACTTCAGAAAAATATTTTTTAGTAGATAATGGTTCCCGTAGCCCTGAATCAATTATTTACATGAGAAATGTGGCAATTGAACTTGAAAAAATAACGGGTTTTTCGGTTATGCCCTGTGGAATTATGCATTCACACAAGGTTGACGCATCTAAACTCCAAGGACAGCCTGGGATGTCCTTGGAATCATTCTTTCTTTCTAAAGAAGCAGAGGTCGCAAAAAAACTTTCATTCGTTCCCATGTTTATTGGTCCCAGTCTTGCAATAACCGATTGGTTGCCAGGAAAATTGACTGAGTGGAGTCAGAATGGGAATGAACGTAAATTTTCAATTGCCGACTGCATTTACAAAAAAAAAGATGATAGAATAGCCAAGGCTTTGACAGAATATGTAGTTGATTTAATTCCTCAATTTAGTCCAGTAAAACCATTTCTCATACTCGTAGATCATGGAACTCCAATTCCTGAAGTAAATTTAGTAAGAGAAGAAATTGGTTATCTTTTAGAAAAGAAATTAGCCAATCAGATTTCAGGTTTTTCGACTGCATGTATGGAGAGAAGAGAAGGAACCCAATACGACTTTAATGATCCTTTATTAGAGATATTACTGGAGGATCTAAAAGCTTCGGATTGTTCCTGTGTTATTATTGCCCAATTGTTTCTTGCTCCTGGCCGACATGCAGGTCCGAATGGTGATATTGTGCAGATTTGTACTCCATTTTTCAATAAGGGGATGAAGATTAAAAGAACCCCAACACTTGGAAATCATCCATTAATTTTAGAAATTTTAGCTGAACGCCTGGAGGAAGTGGTGATTTAATGCATCACCTAAGACTGCTAATTAGAAGTAAGCCAAACTCCGATCAGCAGCAATAAAGCTCCCACCATTCTTCTAAGGAGAAGTGTTGGGGAGGATTTGCCTTCTTGGAGACCAAGCCAACCTCCCAGCAAAGCCACTAAAATGATAGACCAGAAGCCCCGCCCAGCATAGAAGATATTTGCTTGTGTGGGTATTTGATAAAAACCAATAGCCATAGACATGCAAATTGCCTGCCCCCCCATTGGGATGGCTGACAACCACATCCACAAATCTGAAGGTGATCGATATGAAATAAAAGGTCCTTCTGTCCAGGGAATAAGTAGAATTGAAAATAAACCAACGGAACCAAATACAACAAAAAGAAGAAAAAAGGGATCGGACTGGTGTGTAAAAAAAGGAACGAGCGAGTCCAGCAGACCAAAGCCAGCTGCACCAGCTACGGCTAGTAAAATACCTGGTTGTGAAAAGTCTGCTTTTGTGCTTGGCCAACCAATTAAAGTGATTGAAAGGGTGGCAAGAGCAACTGCTATCCAAATTGACGGGGTTAAACTGTTGGGGGTAAGGCTGAATGTTGCTACAAATATAGCCACAAATACTGGTTTTGAACCCATTATTGGAGTCATAAGGCTAGCATCGCCCCTTTTTAAAGACAGGAAACAGAGCATTTGTGAGAGGAAAAAAAGGAATCCCAGCAAAGATCCGTAAAGGACAAACTCTAAGGAAAGGCTATTCTTGGACAAGAATGGATAGGGTAGGAAGCAAGCCGACATTAGCAGATTGGAATAGACAAGAGATCTTAGTGTACCGGAACCAAGTTCAAGCCCCCTTTTACAAAGTAAGGCACTGCATGCATAAAGAAAACCCGCAGATAACGCTAGAATGTATGCGTTAGAGTTTTCGCTCAATTGAAGAAAATCCAGGCAGCTTTAAATTTTTCCTACTTCAGGAAGAAAAATCTTTTGAATATTGCTGACATTTTTCGGGTGATAATGGCTTATTTCCAAAAATGAGTCTGTATTTAACTGAAAGAGGATTTTCGGGTGTCACGGCAGATTTAAAATAGGAACCGAAACGCCCATAGTCTCTTTCACTGTAAAAACTGGGCTTGGGGTTTTGAGAATGGTCAAGATAGAGAGTGTAATAACGATTCCCTCCCACTACTACGCTTTGGGCTTTCCAGTTTAAGTTACTCATATCTTTATTTTGAGGCCAATTTTTTGTCTTTCCCATTTCGTCTCTACCGTCTTTGGGGCGAATGTAAAAGGTTTGCTTGGCGGTTGACTCTGCGACTTCGTTGGAAGCACGAAATTGAAATCCTGCATGCTGGGGGTCACCGTCAAGGATAACTTCAGGCTGTGTTGTCGATAATGTAGAATCAAAATCAATTTGTAATCGTTCTTCCTTATCGAACTTAAAGCGTAGTTTTCTTTTTTCGGTTATAAAGATCGTGCCGTCATCTACCCGCCAAGCAATTTCACTTTGAATAGAAGCTTCCTTCGAGTTTACTTTTTGTTGAAGCACTTTTTCATGCGATTGGTATCCTCTTTTGCAATGCCATGTATCCACACTTACCTTGTTTCCTGTTCCATCAAGAGCTGAGCATTTTGAGAACCCATAATAAATGCCACGGTGATGTGTGAACTTACCGCCTGGCCCCTTGGTGACGAATTTTTCACCCTTGATGTCATACAAGTGATAGAAAGGCTTATATGTCCTTTCTCTGTCTTCAGGTTTGATCCGTTCGTAGACATATCTTGCGATTTTTCGATCTCCGTAAAGTAGATCGATATGAGTGCCCTTTGTTTCAATCCAAGAAAATTCAGATTTAGCAATTAATGCATGAGCGACAATAAAAAGAGGTAAGAATTTAGATAGCTTAGACATTGTTTAATTAATTAGAAGTTGAGAACACATTTTTCCAAGCGAAAAGAAGAAAACCTCGAAAAAATTAAATCGAATAGATATCTAATTTGGCTCGTATTCTTCCCGAGTAGAGCTAGACAGAAGGGATGCGGTATCAATTCCTAACCTTTACACTGTTTCTGAGGACAAGCCTACTTGCGGTTGTTGATTTTCAAGAGGAAGTTTGGCCAATACTTGAGGAAAGATGTGTTGAGTGTCACAAGGCACCATATGAGAAAAATGGAATAATGAAGCAACCTAAAGCGGGACTACGATTGGATGGTGCTGCGTATATTATGCATGGAAGCGATGATGGTCCTGTGGTTGTCGTGGATCATCCAAGTAAAAGTACCCTTTATCAGCGAATAATTCTATCTGAAGATGATGCCGATCATATGCCACCCAAAGGCGGTTCGCTACCCAAACGACAAAAAGAGATAATACGAATGTGGATTGCACAAGGAGTTGATTTTGGCAAGTGGGTGGGGGCAGTGGACGGCATCGAAAATTTGGCAAGTCGTAAAAAGGCAAATCAAGTAAAGCAAGCCAGCTACCTATCTGATTATGTTCAATTGGCTAAGGGAGTAAGCCCTGTTGATGTTGAGACTCTCGCTATGGTTTCCAAGCAATCCGGATTACTGATTAGACCGTTAGGTGTGGGGTCTTTTCTGCTGGAAGCAAGAGCGGTTTCAGAGTCTGATTTAATCACAGATAGTCGCATCTACGATTTAAAGACAATTCAAGGAAATATTGTAAAATTGGACTTACGAAACACAGCGGTAACGAATAAGTCAATGGATGTTTTAGCAACATTTCCACGGCTGAAGAGTCTTAACCTAATGGGAACTGCTGTTAGTTCACAGGGAATCAGTATTTTCAAAAAGAACCAAAAATTGGAAACCCTTAATTTAGTAAATACTGAAGTTTCTGATTCCTTGATTGGAACATTAATTTCCATGCCTTCACTTCGCCAGGTTTATTTATGGAAATCAGAATTTTCAGAGGAGGGTATTTCTCTTTTACGGAGAAAAAATACCGATCTTTTTGTAAGCTTTTAACCTGTTATTAATTACTGAGTTTCCACAACTTTTTATCGGAACGGACAAAAAGTGATCCTTCATCAGCGGCTGGTGTGCATAGAATTGTATCCTTCAAGTCTATCTCTTTAATCACATTGGCTTCGCTTTTCTTCTTGATATCCACAACCTGGCATAAACCTTCCTCGTTAAAAACAAAGAGTAATTTATCAGTTACAATAGGAGAGCCGCTCACTGGACCCTTAATCCTAAGTCTCCAGTTGATTTCACCAGTTTGAATGGATGCCGAAGTCAGAACATTCGCACGATTAATTACAAAAACCTGATCATCGGATACAGCAGGGCTTCCTGTACCAGGTCCCAGCTTATTGTTTCTCCATATCTGCTTGGGAGTTTTTCCCTCGGAAGGTTCGTCCAATGCAGTTAATCCATTGGATGGTATGAGTACAGTTCGATCAAGGGCTATAGCACTTGAAGGAATGGTTGATGCTCCGTCTTGATAACTGAAAAGAACTTCTCCATTTTCTGGTTTTAAAAAGGAGAGACCCTCCTTGGATTGAAGACCAACCCATTCTGTAGACTTCTTTTTCAACACAACTGGTGATGTCCAGTTGGCTCCTCTTGGTCTAGATTTTTTCCACAATGTTGTCCCGTTTTTAAGATTTATTCCAAAAGTGAATGAATCTGCATCATTTTCAACTTGTGCAATCAATACACCTTGAGCAATGACCGGGGATGATGACATTCCCAAACCGTTTGCTATATTTGGATAATCAAAGGTAAGTCCTCGCAACCATACAAGGTTTCCTTTCATATCGAGGCAGAAAACATCATTGGAAGAGAATTGAGCTACAACGACCTTGCCGTCACTTACCATGGTGCAGGCAGCAACGCAGGTTTTTTTGTGACAAATTGTTCTGCCAGTTGCTCTGAATACTCTTTCCCAGGCAACCTGTCCACTTTCAGCATTGAAGGCAAGTATATGAAGGTTGCTTTGGTCGGGACCGCTTGAGGAAGTTAAAAACACTAGGTCACCAACAATGATAGGGCTGGAAAGACCTCTTCCCGGAAGCGATACACTCCAAGATTTCGAGGAATCTGTAGAGATTTCTGATGAAATCTTTTCATCAACGAAACCGTTCCCCAATGAACCCCTAAAGCTAAGCCAATCTGCGTGGACCGAAATATGAAGTAAAAGAATTAGGGAAAAAAGGAATGAATGTTTCATTTAATTTTATTTTGCAATGGGTGTTCCAGTTAGATCGGTTATTCTAAAACAGAATTCCCACTGCTTAGTCCAACTTTCAGTTTGTTCGTTTTGACAAATTTTGACCAGAATATTGTTAGTTCCCTTTCGCAGTTGGCCATCTAGAATAAATTGATCTACTCGAGTTGATCCGCGATGATATTCGTCTCGTGCAAAAATTAATTTGTCATTAACCCAAAGTTTCCAGGCATTTTTGGAACCAATTCGAAATTGTACACTCTGTTCAACAGAGGATTCGAATTCTGTGTGTGCGTAGCAAAGGACTTCTTTAATGTGACCAAAAGGTTGGTTTAAATCAAGAAGTCCAAGTCTGTCACTGGTAGAAAATTTCTGCCATTTTACCCCGCCATTCTTTCCTTCATACTCTTTTTCAAGTTCAATGTTGTTTTTTTCCGGAGGAAATCCTACACCAAAGCCTCTTCGGTCAGAATTATCAAATGGTCCAATAACCTTCCACTCGGTAATGAAACCCATGATTTTAGGAAGGTCGATTTTCTGGCCTAGGGATTCAAGAGACTGACAAGCCTGCTCTATTTGATCGACATCTCTAGCTTTTCCTAAGGCATACTCGTAGGCTTCAATCGATTGTTCAGCATTTTGAAGAACTTCGGCTTGTTGGAGTAAAAGTTCTACGCCTTCTCTTCTCAAACTAGGTTCTGGATCGTCTATAAAAGATGATCTCATTGACTGAGAAATCTGTGGAGTAAATCTTTTTAGGAAATCAAAGGCACATCTTCTTGCCGAACCTTTATTGTTTAAGTTTTTGATAAAATTAATTGTTCCATCTTGAGGTAGTGAGTTACTTCCTGATCGCTCGAGAATTTCAAAAATAGCTGCTCTTATCCAGTTTTCTCCCAATTGGTTACATCGATTCATGAGTTCGAAAAGTTCGATGATGTTCGAAGAACTCATAGACTTGATTTGCTTCCAGTTATCGATAACTTCCTGATTTCCCTGACCTTTGGGGCCTACTTTGGATATAGCTTCAAGCAATGAGTTACCGTTAACAAAGTATGCTGGCAGAATGGAAAGAAGTAAGACTACGATATGTTTGACCATGATAGATTTGTAATCAATTCTTAAGCGGAATCAAAAAGAAAAAATAATCTATTTCTATTTCTTTTCTCACATAAAGTATTTATGAAAATAATTAATTTCTATACCTTAACCATTTGGCTGACTGGTTCTTTCATATCTCTTTCAAGTGTTGAGTCACGAACTCTGGAATTATGGCCATCTACAGCACCTGGAGAAGTTCAGGGTGAAATAAATGAAGAGGAGATAAGGAAGCCGGTAGATGCCAATGATGTGCTACGTATTGCTAATGTTACGGTACCAACGCTAAGCATCTATCCTGCGAATAATGATTCATCAACGGGAACTTCCATTCTTGTATGTCCCGGGGGAGGTTACAATATTTTAGCATACGAGCATGAGGGTACTCAGGTATGTGAATGGTTAAATGAAATTGGGATAACTGGGATTCTTTTGAAGTACCGTGTGCCAAGGCGAAAAAATAGGTTACCACATCAAGCCCCGTTACAGGATATTCAGCGAGCAATGGGCATTGTTCGGAAAAATGCGGATAAATGGGGTATTCGTTCGGACAGGATAGGAGTATTGGGTTTTTCTGCTGGGGGCAATCTGGCGATGATGGCACTGACTAATTATCAAAATAGAACCTACACAAAAATCGACAAAGCAGACTCATTTTCCTGTAAACCTGATTTTGGTATTCTAATATATCCTGCCTATCTTGTAGATCGTTCCAAACGAAATGCTTTGTTTCCAGAAATTAAAATTACAGCAGATACATCTCCATGTTTCTTTGTCCACACCGGTGATGATAGGGTTCCGGGGGAGGGGAGCGTATTGGCTTATTTGGAACTAGAGAAAGCAGGGGTTTTGGGAAATGCACTCCACATTTACCCCTTTGGAGGCCATGGTTATGGTATGAAGAAAACTGGTAAACCTGTATCATCATGGCCTAAGAGGGCAGAAGAATGGATGAGTGAAATGGGCTGGTTGAAATAAAACAATGAAAAACCATGCGGTCACATATCACAATTATGGGAATCCCACTGTAACTCTGAGTTTGGAAACTTTGGAGTTGTCTGAGTTAGGTCCCAGGCAAGTTAGAATAGAAATCCAAGCATCTACCATACATCCTTCGGATATGGGTATGATTCAAGGTAGTTATGGAAACTTGAAAGAATTACCGGCGGTCGCTGGTCGGGAGGGGGTAGGGAAGATAGTTGAAATTGGAAAAGATGTTACGGAAAAGGTAATGAATAAAGTGGTATCCATTCCGGATGGGGTTGGTGCTTGGCAGGAATACTGCCAGGTAAATGTGGATGACTTGATATTGCTGCCTGCCCTTGTTCCCTATGCTCCTTTAGCTGTTTCCTGCTTGAACCCACTCACAGCGTGGAGACTTCTAAATGACTTCGAGTATTTAAAGGAGGGAGATATTATAATTCAAAATGCGGCTAATTCTGCTGTTGGACTTTCTGTAATACAATTTGCCAAGAGAATGGGAGTTACCTGCGTAAATCTTGTAAGAACAAACGAAATGCGTGAGAAAGTTTTGAAATTTGGAGCAGAAGAAGTCTGGCTGGATGACGAAAATGTTCCAAGTTTACTAAAAGACTACAGCAAGGATAAAGGATGTGTCATGGCTCTTAATTCGGTGGGAGGGAAGAGTGCTTTACGACTTGCTAAATGCTTGCGAAGAGGAGGAGTTCATGTGACTTTTGGTGCAATGATTGGGGAACCTGTAAGGTTTCCAACTCGAAACCTCATTTTTGATGATATCCGTTTCGTTGGTTTTTGGTTGGATCGATGGAAAAGGCAAAGAACACCTGCACAACTCCGGGATGCACTCGAAAATGTACTGCAGCCTTTAGCACTTGCAGAGATAAACCACCCTATTGATTCAGTTTTCGAATTGAAGGATTACAATGCCGCTATTCTGAGGAATAGTGAGTCAAGGTTTGGAAAGGTTTTACTAGCAAAGGATAAACAAACCTTGGAAGAGTCAATTAGCTGATTTTTTTGCGTAAAAATTCGAGTGAGAAAAATTTTCCTGGGCAGACTGTATGGTTCGGGTGAAGAACTTTATGTGTGGTGACATTGCTGGAAGATAGCCTGCATTGTCTTAATAAGTGCTCGCACAATCCCTCAAGGCTCTTCATCTGTTTCGCGGTCGGTGCCCTAAGTTCAAAATTACCAATCAAGCATATTCCGATGCTTGTTTTGTTGTCCGAGAGCTTTTTCATGTGGCCACCATCAAGTTGTTTTTTCCACCTTTCACCTATATAAACTTCGCCATCATAAGCCTTCCTTGACCCATTAGAAATAACGAAATGATAGGCCAGTCCATTTTTCATGCCACGAGCTTTATGAACCCTGTGCATATTAAGTGGGTCATCTACAGGTGTTGCTGAATGGTGAATTACAATTCTTTTCCATCTTCCATTCCTGGCAGATATAGAATTCAGTGATTTAAGAGTCGCGGACGAAAGTTGTGAAACCGGTGGGCTTTGTGATTTATTGAGTGGAATCTTAAGTTTTTGCCCAATTTTTATGAGGTCTGGTCTCTGAATGTTGTTCGTTTCTGCCAATAAACTTTGTTTTACACCAAATCTTGCTGCAATTGACCCCAGACTGTCTCCTTTTTTTACTGTGTATGAAATTTGTCCAGTAGTACTTGATGGTATTTTTAATTTCTTCCCCACAAATAAGAGATTAGGATTTTTAATCCCATTGTATGATTGAAGAATTGTTGTCGAAACACCATATTTTTTGGCAATGCCCCCAAGGGTTTCGTGTTTTTGAACGACATGCGTTTGTTCTCCCCACAACAGGAAACCACGCAAAAGCAATGCCATCACCACAACCAATCTCATTTAATAAATTTAAAACAGCACATTTGAACGCTTTTGCAACAATTGAATCTGCTTTTAATTGATTTTTGAGCTTAGGTTTGTGCTTATTTTCTAATTCCGCATATATACTTAATAATGAAACTCAAAACGAAAGCTTGGCTTGTTTCTCAAGGAATGCTGATTGTAACCGCCTTGATAATTCAGCTAACTTTTTACCGGGAAATCAAAGTAGGACCTCTTCTTGGAATGCCCAAAAGACCTTATTGGGAAATTATCCAGAATGTTGAACCTGAGATTCCTGACTATGCACTTGAGCAGAACCTGCTTCCAGAAATGTATGATGCAAGACTGCCGCTTACGGCTAAACAGATTAGTTCTGCGAACTTAGGAGCCTATCATAAAGCAAATCGGCAGGAACAAGGATTACGTATGGCATTTAAGGGAGGGATTATTGTCAATCTATTATACATGTTAGCTTTTCACGGTCTTTTTAGTTACTTTTCAAGGCAGATAAAAATTCGTCAATAATCCGTGATCAGGATTATTTTGTGTTGCATTACTTTTTTGAACAAGTTGCATTAAAAAAAATGCAACTTATTTTTAGATTACTGTTGGCCTGTTTGATTTTTTCCAAGACTTTCGGACAATCCAATTTCTCTTCCGGATACAATACGGTAAAAGAAAAGCCAGTGAGTGACTATTACTCGAGTATGAATGACAAGAGTGATTTTCAAAAGTACAAGATTCGTAACTTGAAAGGCGAAATGAACAACTACTCTGGAAGACTCCATGATCTTCAGAGAAGATTTGATGAAATATTCTACGGTCTTTCCACAAAAGGTGTTCATCGCAAACCATTCGATCTTTCGGAAAAACCAGCCGATCAGAATTCCCGTAGAACCTACTGGTATGATTCTAATCTTACCACTTATGACCAAAGGTTGCAGGAAGCGAGAACCAGACCTCAAAGGCTTACGCTTCCTCCAAGAATCGAAAAAAAGGAAACTGTGCCAACCGTTGCCGTACCCGTCTCAGATATCGATAATGATGACATATCCAATGCAGGAACGGATACTTCCGAGCAACTTTATGGCGGGTATTTGATCCTCCATCCAGGAGTTTCTTTTCCATTCAAGGTTCAAAATGAGAATCCCTCGGTTGGAGAATCCAAAAGAGAGTATGTGCCTGGTCCTTCGTTGGCCCTGTCCGCGGGGTTTGATTATGAAACTTTTAATTTTGGACTGGGATTTCAGTACAAAAGAAATTCATTATCGCATGAATCATATAAATATGAGACTTCTAAAGAGCCAATTTCAGGAAAGAGCCAAACACTTGCAGCTTATTTTGATGTAGGTTTTAAGACCGAGATTACGCAAGATTTAGATGCATATTTTGGTCTTGGTTTAGGATATTACCGAACAACTTTTCAAAGTCTTAATAAAGAAAGCGAAAAAGGCCTCTATGGTACCGGTGCCCTTGGTTTGGAATGGTCTCTTGCCGAGGCTATGAAATTTAGATTAGGTTATCGATATGCCCATGAGGATGAAGTTCCTTCTCATATCTGTGAGGCAGGACTAAATTTCTTATACTAAATAAAAGATGTCATTTAAGGGGCCGAGACAAGGGACAGTTCCCTTTCGTCAGGGTATTCTTTTAAAGATTCTTCTCTCTCCACTGGGAATCCTATACAGGATCTGGACATTTTCCATAAGGTTCAAGTATGATAAAAGTGAGGGGGCTTCGGAACTTAAAGGACATAAAGGTCCATTGGTCATTTTTCTTTGGCACAACAGGCTTTTTCTTGCCGGAGAATGGCATCGGCGATTTCGTAGGCAAAATTCCTGTTACGGTTTAATTAGTGCAAGTCGAGATGGTGCATGGTTGGAAACCTTTTATGGTTGGGCAAATATTCAACCAATTAGAGGCTCTCAAAATCGAAGAGGTTCTCAGGCACTTAGAGACCTCGTCAAAGTTGTAAGGGAAGGAAATGATGTTGGAATCACTCCAGACGGTTCACGTGGTCCCAAATATGAGGCAAAAGCAGGCGCCCTTGCCTTGGCCAGAATTACCAAAATGCCGGTTTTGCTTCTGTCCTTCGAGTATTCGAAATTTTTTAGTTTGAATTCGTGGGACAAGTTTATTGTCCCATTGCCCTTTTCCAAGGTGGTTGTCCGCACAAGAATTCTTTCAAGAACTGAACTACTTCATGAAGGAAATGATCAAGCAGCGACTGATTTTGCAACCGGTAAACTGCTCGAAATGACATACGATTAAATTTTTTTGGGTCTGTGGATTAATTCATCTTGAGCCTTTTAAGCATTATCCCTTTTATCTCGGTTCTTTGAATGCAATCTTACAGACAGAGAATTTAACAAAGCAGTTTTCTTCGATTCTTGCTGTCGATTCGATTAGTTTTCAGCTTAATCAAGGGAGTATTACCGCAATTCTCGGTGGTAATGGAGCAGGTAAAACTACTACGCTTTCGATGCTTCTTGGACTTCTGGAGCCCACTTCGGGTTCAATCAATCTATTCGGTCGAGACTTCATAAAAGACCGCTACAGCGTTCTGGGTAGAATGAATTTTTCATCTCCCTATGTTGACCTGCCGCAACGTTTAACTGTTCGGGAAAATCTTACAGTCTACGCAAAACTTTACGGTGTTGAAAATGTAAGAGGTAGAATCATGCAAGTGAGTGAGGAGTTTCGTTTAGGTAACCTGCTCGACAGACGGGTACGCAAACTTTCCTCTGGTCAGAAAACACGGGTCTCCCTAGCAAAGTCCATGATTAATCGTCCGGAGTTTTTGCTCTTAGATGAACCGACTGCAAGCCTCGATCCAGATACGACATCATGGAT
>JAYZJX010000024.1:0-17202 GCA_036164015.1 Verrucomicrobiota bacterium
ATAAGAAATATAATTTTGTAAAAAATCGAAGATTGATCTCCAAAAAGATAAACCCAACATCTCTCACCGTAATAAGACCAAGATATCATTGTTGAAAATGCGAATAGAAAGACAGCAATAGATAAGAGATAAGGAAACCATGGGATGACACTGCCCATTGCTGCAGAAGTTAGTGCCCCCCCTTGATTGTTAGAAATATATGCCGCATTCGAAGGGTCGAGGTAAGATCCTGTTATTATAATTACAAGTGCTGTCATTGTGCAAACAATGATTGTATCGATAAATGGTTCCAGTAGAGCTACTGTTCCTTCCTCTACAGGATTTGAAACTTTTGCTGCAGAGTGAGCAATTGCTGCTGACCCTATCCCAGCCTCATTTGAAAATACTGCACGCTTGATACCAATGATGAGTACTCCAAGAAATCCACCAAAGGCTGCATCGGGCTGAAATGCTTGACTAATTATCAATTGAAAAGCGGATGGAATTGAACCTAGGTTAGAAAACAAGATGAATAAACAAGCCAATAAGTAGATTCCACACATAAATGGAACAATTACCGAAGCTACCTTTGATATGCTTTTAATGCCACCAATGATAACTAGGGCTACCAAAACAGACATTAGAATTCCATACATCCATGAATGTTGCTGAAGTGCTGGCACAACAGTTTTTATCAAATCTAAAGACTGAACGACTTGAAAAGCGTTTCCACCTCCAAAAGAACCTCCTATGCAAAGTATGCAAAATAAACCTGCTAACAATCCTCCAAGCCCAGGTAAGTTTTTCTCTTTTAATCCTTGGGATAGATAATGCATAGCTCCACCCATGATTGTTCCATCTTTTCGAACTTTTCGATAAACTTGTCCCAATGTACATTCTGTAAATTTTGAGGACATCCCAATAAAACCAACTAAAATCATCCAAAAAGTGGCACCTGGTCCACCGGTACCTATTGCAATTGCAACTCCTGCTATATTTCCCAAACCTACGGTTGCAGAAAGTGCAGTTGTTAATGCCTGAAAATGAGTTACCTCACCAATTTGATCATGCCCCTCGTATTTTCCTCTAACAAGATCAATGGCATGCCGAAATAAACGAATATTTACAAATCGCATTCGAAGCGTGAAATAAACCGCCCCAATTAGCAACCAAGCTACGATCAAAGGGATGCCAATAAAAGGAATCTCCCAAAACATCAAAGAGCCAAGCGGATTAACTATGTAATGTAAAAAAAATTTATCGATATCATTTTCCACAGAACTCGCCACACTTGCGGAAGATTCATTATAAATGAAAAGAAAAGATAAAATTATTAGTATTTTTATTTTTTTAAATTCCATCTTGTTTAAAACTGACTTCATCTTAGCCTAGGTTGTTGAAGATTATCTGTGCAAGCCTGAACCGTATAATTAAACAACTACAATGATAAAGAGATGTCCATGGATTTTGATAAAAAGATGGTCGAAAATGTGGATTGTACTCTTTTTTTTTAGCGTATTTTTCTTATCATCGATTCTTCTCTTGTTTCTTCTTTCTGAAGAATATGAAAAAATTATAAGATTAATTTCTAAAAAACCACTAGAATTAATTTTAACCTATATTGTTCCTTCTTTTTCTTGGTTATCTGCAATTTCCTGTTTTTCTGCAACCATACTGACTTTTGTGTTCTTGGAAAGGCATAGGGAATGGTCTACATTGAAGTCATGCTCTATTTGTCCACGGTGGATAATCGGTGCAATCTTTCTCTTATCTATTTTTATTTCTGTTATAAATTTGCTGCTGATTTATAATAAATCGCTACCAGCAGATTTTCTGGGCAAGCAAAATCTAGATCGCTCAAGTTTAAAAATCAAAGATGGCAATGATTGGGTTTGGTATTTTCAGGATTTTGACCCAAAACTAAAAAAAGGGATAAATTTACAACTTTATATTTACGATGATCGAGGCCAGAATGTTGCAAGAGTCAGATGTGAAAAAGCTTATTGGGATCAAGAGATGGGTTGGAGGCTTGAAAGTGGTATTTTTTGGTCTTACCAAACAGATAAAGGAATATTAATTCCCAATGATAGCAACGATTCTTTAGCATGGGTACCGGTACCGAAAAACTACTTCTTAGAAGATGGACAAAGTCAAATTGCACCGCTTCGCAAATCTTCATTTCATTCATTAAGGATAAGCCAAATAGGTGTTAATCCACTCCCTCACTTTTGGGTGAAAGAAAATCCTGCAGACTTGAGTCTTAGTGAAATTTCTTCGATTATTTCAAATTATCCTGATCAAAGTTCAGCTTTGCTAAGTCCTTTTCGATACAAGTATGCTCAATTAATGTTTAATGCATTAAATTGTGCAATTGTCACATTTCTGGCACTTTTTTTAGTTTCTGGTAATTATCTAATAAAGGTTGAGTTTTTAGTTAGATCAATTCTATGCGGTCTAGTTATTTTTTATCTTCTCAAGGTTTCTTGTCTTAAGTTGGGAGAAAAAGGTCTTATCAATCCTTGGGTTGGTGTAACATTACCCTTGGTTGGTGTATTAGTTTCTTTTGCCTTGTTTAGACGATCGAAATTAGTGAAAACATAATTTCGATTCCTTTTATTCGATCTCTCTTAACTGGATACTTTCTACAACACGATTATGGGCAAATGCATTGGTCACTGTAACCAAGCTATCTCCTTCTTTAATCCATTTTTCCGTTTTTAAACGATCAATTGCATTTTGTATTGTAATTTCTGGATCTTCGGAAAAGTTCATGAAAAAAGGTTCAATACCCCAAATAAGCCTTAGTCTTCGGTGTAAGCCTTCAACATCAGTGAACGCAAAAAGAGGAGCACCATTGGGTCGTAATGCGCCAAGTTTGGCAGCGAGGTCGCCACTTCTAGTAAAGACTAGCAATCCTGAATTTTCTAATCTCATCGCAAGAAGAGCCGCTGAGCGAAGCATCTTGGCCTTTGGTCTGAACAGTTTAAGATCCTCGGTCAGTCCAGGTTGAATTTCTTTTTCTATACGAGCAGCAATTCGGGTAAGAATTTGAACGCATTCTAAGGGATAATTTCCTGTAGTAGTCTCTCCACTTAACATTATACAATCAGCACCTTCATTAACCGCATTAGCCACATCACTAATTTCAGCTCTCGTGGGTACAGGAGATTCTATCATCGACTCTAACATGTGCGTTGCAATAATGACTGGCTTACCAGCAGCTAAGCATGCCCCCACGGATTTTCTTTGAATTATGGGCAAGTCTTCAAATGCACACTCAATCCCCAAGTCACCTCTTGCGACCATGAGACCATCAGCGGCCTGAATGATCTCCTTTAAATTAGATACCCCTTTTTGATCTTCAAGCTTGGCAATTATATGTGCTTCAGATCCGTTATCTCTGAGAAAGCTTCTAAACAAATCTATAGAATCTGCATCCCTAGTAAAGGAGAGTGCAAAAAAATCGTGTTTGCATTCAATTCCGATAAGAGAATCTTTACGGTCTTTTTCAGTCAGAGATGGCAGACCTGTATCAATACCAGGCAAATTAATATGTCTACGACTTTTAAGAATTGCGTCCTGCTGAACTCTACATCGAATATGAGTTTCTCTCGAATGAATGACAGACAATGGGATTAAGCCGTTATCTACTAAAATTACATCCCCCTCTTTAATATGTTCAGGTAATCTGTCATAATTAACTTCAATTTGCCAAATTTTGTCTTTGATAGGAGGATTGGGTTGTGCCACGAAAACTAGCTCCAATAAATCTCCTTTTTTAAGATTTATTTCCTTGTGAAGGTAACCAGTCCGTATTTCTGGTCCTTTCACATCCATCATAATCGCAGGTTCGCGGTTGAGTTCCTTTCCAATTTTGCGAATTCTTCGAGTTACATCTTGAATCCATTTATGGTCAGCATGAGCCATATTGAGCCGAAATAAATCTACTCCATTTTTAATCAATAACCTTAATGCCTCCTCGCTATCGGTAACTGGACCTACTGTAGCAATAATTTTAGTCTGCCTGTTGACGCTTTTCATACCAAGTGAGGTTCTGCAGTGTTTGGATCTATAACGAAAGTTTTAAAGCGACTACCTTGACCGTCTAGTTTTTTAAACTGTTTACATACAGTCTGGACATCATTGCAGTCTTTACTCAAGTGCATAATGAAGATTTTTTGCCAACATGGACTTTCGTATGAGTCGAGTAAATCAAAAGTAGATTCATTTGAAAGATGACCATGTCGACTACGAATTCTCTGTTTCAAACTCCATGGTCTCTTCGTATCTGCCTCAAGCATTCTAGGGCAATAATTAGATTCAACTACAAGAATTTGTGCCTTTCTTATTCTTTCTTTCACTAAACTGGGGACGAACCCTAGGTCAGTAACCCATGCCAGACTACCATGAGGGTCAAATAGATCACCTTTTCCCCATTGAAAATAAAAACCTACCGGATCATATGCATCATGTGGAACACTAAAAGGATGTATTTTTAGACTTTTAAATTCAAATGATTTACCTGTCTCAAATTGTTTCCAGTTTGGTTTTCTTCGAAGTTTAGATTGTACAGCTTGGATTGTGTCTCTATTGGCAAAAATAGGAAGGTTTTGAAATTTGGAGAGACCTTTTATACCTGCACTGTGATCATTATGTTCGTGAGTAAGGAAGATGGCATCTAATTCTTCAATCGACATTTTTTGAAGGGATAATTGGTTCATTATCTTTCTTGCAGAAAGACCAGCATCAATAAGAATTTTTGCTCCTTCAATCTCCAACAAGCCAGAATTCCCCGCACTGCTTGATCCTAAGATTTTAAAATTAATACCCACACCTTTACCCAATTAAGCTAGAGTAAATTAAAATGCCATTTTAAAATATAAATTTTATATGTAAAATGATTTTATGACCGAATGGTTTGATGAAGTGGATTGTAATGATAATGTAATAGGGAAGGTAAGCCGTGAAGATGCTCATACTTACAAAATTCGCCACCGAGCAGTACATATTTTTCTTCAAAAATCTACAGATCAGTGGATTCTTCAAAAAAGATCTTTCAAAAAGGATACCGAGCCTTTGACTTGGACAAGCAGTTGCTCAGGTCATGTTGATGCTGCAGAAAGTTATTTGGATGCAGCTGTCCGCGAGTGTCGAGAAGAATTGGGTCTTCAGATAAATCGAAACGAATTTATAGAACTATTGAGATGTAGCCCATGTGAAGATACGGGAATGGAGTTTATAAGAATTTACTATGTTAAAAGAAATTTTCCATGTGTATTTCCTGACCATGCAGAAATTCAAGAAATTTCATCAAAATCTATTTTTGAAATTTCATCGGATATCGAGGTGAAAAAGAAAAACTTTTCTCGATCCTTTATTTATATTTTTCAGTTACTACACTCTAAACTTTCTAGTTTAGAGAAGCGATAACTGGGAAGGGTCTTTGCCATCATCAGGTTGAATGCCAACCACTTCCCAAGCCTTTGCGGTAATGATCCTTCCTTGGGCAGTCCTTTGTAAGTAGCCTTCCTGAATTAGAAATGGTTCATGGACTTCTTCTAAGGTATGTTCCTCTTCTCCAACACCAACTGCAATCGTTCCGAGCCCAACAGGTCCACCCTTGTAATTTTGTGCTATTAAGGCAATGATTCTCTTGTCCATTTCGTCTAGTCCTCTTTCGTCAATTTCCAGAAGCTGCAAAGCTTCGCTCGCTATTTTTTGATTGATTTTACCATCCCCTTTCTGTTGAGCAAAATCCCTTGCGAAATGTATAAGATTATTTGCAATTCTTGGCGTTCCTCTTGCCCTTAATGCAATTTCCTCAGCACCAGTCTGATCAATCGGACATTCAATTAATCCACAACTTCTTTTTACTATGCTGGTGAGGTCATCTCTTCCGTAATAATCCAATCGTGTTTGCAAAGTAAAACGACTCCTCATCGGAGATGTTAGCAAACCGACTCGCGTAGTTGCCCCGATCAGAGTAAACCTTGGGATATCAAGCCGTACACTTCTAGCATTTGGTCCTTGATCGATCATTATATCGATTCGGTAATCTTCCATAGCAGAATATAAATACTCCTCGACGGTCTTTGGAATACGATGAATCTCGTCAATGAATAAAATATCTCCCTCTTGTAAGTTAGTGAGAAGTCCTGCTAGATCTCCAGGTTTATCGATTACTGGTCCCGAGGTAACTCGCACTTCTTTCTTAAGTTCATTTCCGATGATGTGAGCTAAGGTAGTTTTCCCTAACCCTGGAGGTCCGCAAAGGAGAATATGCTTAAGTGGTTCGTCTCTATTCGCCGCTGCTCCAACCATAATTTGTAAGCGATCAATCGTTTTTCTTTGCCCAGTGAAATCTTCGAAGGATGGCGGTCTTAAAGCAGCATCAATAGCACCCTGTGAACCAAGTGCATGTTCTACAAAATCAGTGCCTTTTAGAGGATCTTCTTTCATAAGAAATTTTCAATTATTATTGATTGAAACAGAATTAGGAAGTTCAGATTCGGGTAGTCTTTTCACCTCTGCACCGAGTTTGTTTAATTTATTTTCAAAAGTCTCGTATCCTCGGTCCAAATGGTAAATTCTTTGTACCCATGTTTCTCCTTTTGCAGCAAGTCCTGCAAGAATTAAAGCAGCACTTGCTCTTAAATCAGAAGCCATAACGGGAGCACCATTCAATTGATTTGTTCCTCTTATGATTGCGCTTGAACTTTCAATTGAAATATGAGCACCCATTCTTTGTAGCTCTGGGACATGCATAAATCGACTTGGATAGACTCTTTCAGTGATAACGCTCAACCCTGGGATAAGAGATGCAAGTGCACAAATTTGGGCTTGGAGGTCGGTAGGTATTCCCGGGTAGGGTAGGGCAACGGCTTCAATTGGTTTTAATCGATCTGATGGGGGGTAAATTTTGATTTGATTCTCTTTTTTAGTTAGGTGTATTCCAATGGATTCCAGCAAATTTAGAAACGATCCTAAATGACTTGTTTCGACTCCTTCCAAAGTAATCTCACCTTTGGTTATTGCACCAGCTAATAAATAAGTACCTGCTTCAATTCTGTCGGGAATAACTGTATGTTTACAGCCATCCAATTTGCTAACTCCCTCAATTGTCAAACGGTGTGAACCTATGCCGACAATTTGAGCTCCCATACTTATTAACATTTTACAAAGGTCTGAAATTTCAGGTTCACAGGCACAGCCCTCGAGAATAGTTTTTCCTGGAGTGAGCACTGCAAGCATTAAGGCATTGGCTGTCCCAGTCACTGTGCTACCATGTCTTCCTCCCAAGAAAATAGTATTTCCTCTTAATTTTCTTCCCAGTACTTTGACAACCCCGTTTGAAAGCTCAACCTCTGCACCTAAACTTTGAAGAGCCTTCACATGAAGATCAATTGGCCGATGACCTATGACACATCCTCCAGGCATAGGAATTTCGGCTCTTCTAAGACGTGCAACTAATGGCCCAAGTAAGCAAACTGATGCTCTCATTTTCCGAACTAATTCATATGGTGCACGGAAGGAGATGGAGGTAGGTTTAATTTTCCAGGTGTTATTACCAATACGAGAAATCTCAGCCCCTAATTCTGATAAGATTTCGGCCATAAAATTGATATCACTCAAGTCTGGAACATTCTCCAATATAGTCTCTTGATCTGAAAGTAATGAAGCCGCAAAAAGTGGAAGTGCGGCGTTTTTAGAGCCACTTACTTGTACAGTACCATGGAGCGGTTTTTCACCACTAATCTGAAAAATATCCATTACTATAAAAAAGTAATAAAGTTCAGATTATTTACCAAAAATCTTTGCAATAAAGGAGGACAGTTTGGACTCTTTTGGTTGGGATTTGATTCCATCCCCCTTTTTGTTCATAGGGTATCTACGGTTTTTGGATTTCTTTTTTCCACGACCGTTTTTATGAAAACCTTCAGCACTTTGGTTGTAAGTAGAATTTTTATTCGCTTTCTTCTTTTTATCTCCGTTATGTTTTTTAGCTTTGTCTTTGTTGCTCGAATTTGAGAACCGATCTTGATCTTTATTATTTCGGGATGAACGATCCTTTTTAAAGGAGTTTTTATTTCTATTTTGTGGCCTTTTATTCGGAGCTTTTGGGGGTCGGACATTGCTTAAGTCATCAAGAAATTCTAGGTTATTTGTGCTTGATATTTCACCAATTGGCTCGGCATTTTTTTGAGGATTAGATCCAGAATCTAAAGGTTTTTCATTGGGCCTACACCATCTGGATCTTATGTTGGATTTTCGCGAACTGGGCATTATTTAGTTTCTTTCGTATTAGATTAAATGAGAAGTGCGATTTTTAAATTTCTCGAATATGGGCATTTATCCCTATCATTTATTAATTAGCTATTTCTGTTTTAAGCATTATTGAAATCGAAACCTCTTGCAACCTTTGAAGCAATGGTAGATAGGAAAAGTATGGACAAAATGGATGAAATATTTTCACTTCAGGAAAAGCTAAACCAGAGGATTGGGGTAAAGATGGCCGAAATGAACGATGACGACCGTGCTCAATGGATTCTGAACTACATCAGAGCAATGCAACAAGAGTTAGCCGAGTTGACTGATTCTGTTCCTTGGAAATGGTGGGCAAAATACCAAGAATTTGATAAGCAAAATGCAAAAGTTGAAATAGTTGATTTGTTCCACTTTTTGATATCCCTGGCACAAGTTATGGGAATGACTTCAGACGATGTTTTTAATGCTTATCTTGAAAAAAACAAAGTAAACCATACCAGACAAGACAGTGGGTATAAGATGAAGGACGAGAACGACTCTCGTCACATATAAGACGGTATGTTAGAGTGTGCTAATAAGTTCAGCACATCTAGACTTTTTTCTAGAAACTTTGTTGTGGTGAACAATGTTATTTTTATTAGCTTTTTCTAATGCAGAAATGAATGATGATGCATTTTGTTTAGCATCATCCACATCTTTATTTTCAATAGAAAGAAGAAATTGTTTCTCAAGAGTTTTCAGCTTACTTGTGATAGCACGATTACGCAGGTATCTTGCTTTATTTTTTCTAATGTTTTTAAGGGCAGATTTTGTATTAGCCATTCGTGAATCATATTATCTTATAATATTCGGTCAATTTAATTTATTCAAATAAGATTCCGAGAAGATGTAAGCCAGATTCTGTAATTCGGAAGCACCGAATTGTCATTCATTTATCTATTCTCACTTGAGAATCCTCCAGTATTTGGAGATGCGACGTACCCGAAACCATTGAGCGGACTACTCCGTTTCCTATTTCGCCTTGCATCGGACTGGGTTTACATTGCCTATCTTGTTACCAACATAGCGGTGGGCTCTTACTCCACCATTGCACCCTTACTCACAACTGTAAGCGGTATATTTTCTGTTGCACTAGCCGTCAACTTGCAATTGTGCAAGCTGCCCTCACTTTCGTGAGGAGTCCTGTCCTGTGATGTCCGGACTTTCCTCTGCGAAGAAAAAATTCTCCACAGCGAATGACCTCTTCTCGGAAAGTTTCTTAAATAAAAACTCATTTTATCTTTCAACATATACAATTCTTCCACATTGATCACACTGGGTTAGTTTTTGTTCAACCAAAACACTTGAGACTACATCGTTTGAGACTCTAAGATTACATCCCGAACATTTTTGATCATTGAGAGGTGCAATGTAAGGAGGTTTTAATACTACTTTTTTAACTCGATCATAAGAAGTTAGCATTTCGTCTGAGACTCTTGCCCTTGCTTCTATGATTTCTTTTTCCAATTGTTCAATTTCAATCTTAACTGAATTTGTTCTCTCAAATAATGAATCCCTGTTTTGTTCCAAATCTTTGACTTTAAGAGAAATTTTTTCTTGTGCTATTGATGCAGTTTCTTGTGCATCGTCAATTTCCAATAGTATTTCGATTTGTTCGTCTTCCTTCAATGATTGTTGGTCGAGTAGATTTGAAATTTCGTTCTGCAAAGCGGTATACTCTTCGTTTTTTTTCACTTCCAACTGCTTAACTTTATTTTTGGAAATTTTTTCTGAAATAAGGATGATATCTTTTTCTAAAATATTATTCCTTGTTTCCAACTCCTTCCACTCTTTGACTGCCAATTCAATTGATTCTTTTTCAATCTTAATTTTCTTTTCAGCGTTCTCCAAAATAAAAGGAAGATTGTTCAGTTCTTCTTTTAATTTTCCATGCCTTCTGTCCCTTCCATGCAGTAATAGCAGTTCCTTAAAATCATTATTATTTGATAACATCTGGAGAATTTACAAAATGACTTATACATGTAAGTTCCACAAGACAATTGAATCATTAAGTTTATGTTGAGTTACACACCGTTTTATTTTTATAAAGCAAATGTGGATAATTATGACAAAATTGTTGGAGATGCGGTTCTTGCATTTACTATTGGCGAGACAGACAAAGCATTGTCTACACTTGAGAAGTTTGTAAGTGATCATCCCAATTACATAGATGCATGGAGATCATTAGCAGAGATCTTCTTGGCCATAGATAGGCTTGAAGAAGCTGAGGTTGCGTGTAATAGAGCACTTGAAATTGATCCCGAAGACTTGACCTCGACTGTAAGCTTAGCTCGGATTCTAGTTCGTAAAGGGGATATAAATGGAGCCGAGGTAGCTTCATCAAAAGCTAGAGTATTAGGTTGGAAGGAAGAACTTGCAGAGGAATCAGAGGAATAGTATTAAATATTTAATGCCTTCTAATAAACAAAGTCTCGAATTCGAAAAGCCATTGTTGGATTTGGAGAAACAACTTGAAGATTTGCTACAAGCTTCTCACGACTCTGATCTAGATTTTTCAAGTGAAATTAAAGCCATCGAGAAAAAAATTGAAACCACTAAGAGAGATGTTTACTCAGATTTATCATCATGGCAGAAAGTACAGCTTTCTCGACATCCTAATAGACCTTTCACATTAGATTATATAGAAAGAATTTTCGATAAATTTGAGCTACTTCATGGTGATCGTCTATTTAAAGAAGATGCAGCTATTGTAGGTGGTCCTGCTCTATTGGATGGAGAGCATGTAATGGTTATTGGCCAACAAAAAGGTAGAAACACTGAAGAAAACCTAAAACGTAATTTTGGCTGTCCTAACCCAGAAGGATATAGAAAAGCACTTCGTTTGATGAAGATGGCAGAAAGGTTTCAGATGCCAATTATTTCATTTGTAGACACCCCCGGTGCGTTTCCAGGCATAGAATCGGAGGAGAGACATGTTGCTGAAGCAATAGCAGTCAATCTTAGAGAGATGGCTACATTTGATGTGCCTATAATTGCTATTGTAATAGGAGAGGGAGGTTCTGGCGGAGCGTTGGGTGTAGCAGTTGCTGACCATGTAATGATTCTTGAAAATGCATATTACTCTGTCATTTCTCCTGAGGGATGTGCTGCTATCTTATGGAAAGATCGTTCATTTGCTGCACAGGCTTCTGAGGCTTTGAAATTGGATGCTGAACAGTTGCTGTCACTTGGTGTTGTTGATGAAATAATAAACGAACCGATTGGTGGTGCTCATGCAGATTGGGAGCAAACTGCAAAAGTTGTAAAAACACAACTTGTTAAAAAAATAGGTGTTCTCAAGAAAAGAACTAATAAAACCTTAGATCGCTATAAAAAATATCGCGATCTCGGAGATTTCATCGGTAAAAATTGATCTTATTGTGCCAATTCGTTACTATCTATGACGCCGAGAATACCGTCTCTCATTCTGTTTTTAAGTCTTTGCACCGAATCTATTTCTAGTATCAAACTGTTATTTTTCTGATTCAAATCTGAAATTTGTCTGTTAAATTCCATATCTCTAGCTTTTAGAAGTTTAAATTCTTCCCTTAGTCTGTAGTTCTCATTTTCTAGATTTGCTAGTCTGGTAATGGCACTCTGTTCTTTAGACGCCAAAGCATTGAGCTCTATAGTAAGAGAGTTATTTTCACTCCTCAGATTTGCAATTTGTGCATTTTGTTCATTTTTGAATTCATTAAATTCTTGAACAAGTCTATCATTTTCACTTTCCAAGCTGAGGATAATTTCATTTTTGGCTCTTTCGTCTCCAATCGCTTGGTTCAGTTGGATTTCTACCATCCGTGCTTTATCTTTGTAGAAATCAGCTTCATTTATAAGTGCATTAGATTCTTCTGTAAGTCTTTTATTTTCTTCATCAATTTGCCTAACTTTAGCGATTAAAGACTGCTCATTAGTTGTCATCGCTTGTAACTCACTTCTCATGAGATCTACTGCTTCTTTAAGAGAATCATTCTCAGACTCGAAATTATTTGCTTTAGCTAGAAGCATTTCGTTCGCATCCCTTAATCCAAGAAGCTGCTCTGAAATACGAGCTTCTTCCATACTAAGAGTATTTACTTCACTTCTGAGTAGGGAGAGTTCATTTTTCATCGCTGAGGCATTGTTTTTTAGGATATCGTTATCTTCCTCCAAACGATTAACTTCGTTCTCCAAACTAGCACCAAGACTTTCTGCAGAGTTTTTCCTCTCAGCCATCCTTGCTAGGGAGAACTTCAATTCATTATTTAAGTTACGAAGATCATCAATCTCAGTTTGGGCAGCATCGAGATTTAACTCGTTTTCTCTTATATTGGACAAGAAATTTTGATTTTCATTTTCCAAATATGTTATTCTGTCGTTAAGAAGATCTTCAACTCCGGAAAGCCTGGCAACCTCACTCTTTAAGTTTATTGCATCATCAAGAAACTTTTTTTCTTGAATTTCATAATCTTTCAAATCTCCATCTTTAATGTTAATGATGGATTCAAGATCTTTCATCTTGGCTAATATTGTTTCGTTATCGACCGTAACTTTAGCAAGCTTCTGTCCAAGGCTAGTATTTTCTGTTTTTAACTTGTCATTCAAGTTCAGAAGTTTTCGGTTTTCATTTAGAATGGACTTGTTTTCTGAGTCTAAATTGTCGGATTTTCTTTGTAAAGTTGACCTTGAAAGTTCAAGATTACGGATTTTGGAGTACTCACCTTTGTCTTCTATATCACGGTTTTTCTTTTCGTTTTTTAATCGACGATTTTCCAAAGAAAGTTCTTTAACCTTTTGAGCAAGATCTTGTTCATCTGCTCTAACCTCCATTAGTTGTTTTTGAAGTCGAGCATTCGTTTCTTCTAAATAAACACTGGTTGTATTTGTGAGAGGTTTATCATTTCTAAGGTTTTGAATTTCCAATTCAAGAACTTCAATTTGCATGATTGCATCATCCAAGCTTTTTTGCAGAGAGGGAGAGACACTTGCAGAGGTAACTTTGGGCGCATTCTTTTGTTCGAGGATTATTGATCTGGTTTTTTCGATAAGAGCATTATGTTTGGCAACTAATTGATTGTATTGTTCAACTAGAAATTCTGGATCTCTTAACTTCTCCTGTGATTGTCCAAAAGTGTAAGTGGAAGAAAGAAAAATAAGTGAAAAGAAAAATTTTGAGTTCAGTTTTTGCAAATTCATTATCTGATATAGTTATTCAATTTAATTGGTCAAAAACAAGAAGAATATTGATTAGCTTGAAATTAGTTGTCCGGCCTTTGTCAACCTATCATTAAAAGCTACACTCATCGCATCCACTTCGTCGAGTAAGCAAGACTTGATCAATGGGAATTCCATCTTGTCAGCCTTGTGCAAAGTTGAATAAAGGTTTTTTGAAATTTCACTTGTAATTCCTGTTTTAGAAAAACTCATCTCATTTCTAGCCTCGAAATCAATTCCACTCTCCAACTTTTTAGGAAAGATGAAAAGAGAATTAGAATCCCCTTTTTTTTGTTGAATTAGTTCTGCTTCATTTTTGTAGACATTTAGCGGCGTAATTGGAGAGTAATGAACAAAATTTATTCCTGGAGATTTAGGATTTTGTGAGGTTAATTTTTTGTTAAGCAATACATTTTTACCTAATGTAGTTACTAGCGTTTCTTTTCCAATAGGACCCGGACGCAAAATCTCGGGAGGACTCACTGTTAAATCAATGACAGTTGATTCTAAACCAATAATTGAACTACCCCCATCATAGATGGGCAGATTGTGATCCTTGAAGCTATCTAGAACATGAATAGCTTGCGTAGGACTTAAGCGATTTGAAATGTTCGCACTTGGTGCTGCCAAGAAGAGCTTGGTTCTTTTGAGAACATTACGGAAAATTTCAGACTTTGGTGATCTAAGTGCAACTGTTTCCAATCCTCCAGTTGTAATCTTGGGTACAATTTCTTTTGCCCTGAGGATTACAGACAGTGGTCCGGGCCAAAGCGACTCAGTTAGTTTAAAAAAGCTGGAATTCGTGAAAGCAACTCTGTCAGCATCGCTAGGTTCCAGAATATGAATAATTAAGGGATTTTGTTTTGGTCTACCCTTTAATCGGTAAATTTCTTTTACAGCAGATTCAGAAAGTGCGTTAGCAGCAAGTCCGTATACAGTTTCTGTGGGAAGTGCGACAACCCCATTGGAAGTGAGTGTCGAACAGCATTTATTAAATGAAGAAAGCAACCTTGAGAAAAAGCATAAAATTAATGCATTAGCTGCAGATGCCGTGCTTTTTTGATAAGTTTAGAAACTTTCCTTTGTTGCATTGGAGTTAATCCAGTATACTTTCTTGGTAGTATCTTACCAGTATCGGTGATGTATTTTGACAGAGGTTGCTTGTCAAAAACATTGTAGTCTTCTGGGTTTTTGCTAACCGCAGGGGTATTATCTTCTGATGACATTCTCTTACAAAAATAAAATTTTGAGGATTTTGCAACACCAATCAAATGTATTACCCAATCAATCTGGCTTTAAATTCTTAATTGACGAGGAGAATTTTTTTAGTAACATATAACTAATGAAAGTCGCGTCATCTATAAAGACACTCAAGAATCGACATCCTGACTGTAAAGTAGTTCGCAGGAGAGGTCGTCTGTATGTTATTAACAAAACAAATCCCCGTTTCAAAGCTAGACAGGGTTAATTTCGTGAAAAAAGACATACACCCCCAACTTAATCCAGTTTGTTTCGTTGATGTTTCGACCGGCAAGAAATTTACTACCAGATCTACCGCATCCTCTAAAAAGACTGAGAATGTTGATGGAGTCGACCATCATGTACTAGTACGCGATGTGACTATGGACTCTCATCCCGCATATACTGGAGAGAAAAGATTTGTTGATACAGCTGGTCGCGTAGAAAAATTCCAGAGTAAATTCTCTCGTAAGAAATAAATTTCTTATTTTCAATAAACAAAGCAGGTAGTTAACACACAGGTTTTATTTTCTAGACGAATCCAATCAAATGTATTTAGATTGTAGATTATAGTCAGAAAATTTACATTCCTCGCCCTACATTTTTGCCCTGCTCTTTTGACCTTGGGGTATGAACAGATGAAGACTGTCTCCGCGGGCAATTTTTACATGGGCGATGATTATAACTTAATCGATGAGCAACCAAGGCACGAGGTATATTTAAATGAGTTTCTCGTGGATGAGAAAGAGATTTCAATCAAGATTTGGGACTCTGTAAGAAGTTGGGCACTACTTAACGGTTATGATTTTAGTGAAGGTCAAAATTTTCCGTTGATGGGTTATACATTAAATCAAGATTCTAGTGTCGATTATCCAATGAATATGGTCAACTGGTTTGACTGTGTTAAATGGTGTAACGCTAGATCCGAGTTTATGGGGCGAAAACCAGTGTATTATTCTTCTTCAGATTTAACAGATGTTTATCGAAGTGGGGAATCACACCTAAATCTCAACCAAATTGATAATACTGCAAGTGGATATCGATTGCCCACTGAAGCCGAATGGGAGAAAGCGGCTAGAGGTTCGGTTCGAAGTTTTACTCAGGACTATCCTTGGGGGTTTGGTCTCAACGGAAGTTTAGCAAACTACAAACTTAGCGGCGATCCATATGACGATGGTACTACACCACTCGGATATTATAATTCCTCACAAGTAACTGTATCTGCAAGTTTGAGTTATAACGGAGAAAATGTGCAAGCTATTGATACAGCTAATCAACTCGGACTTTATGATATTATCGGAAATGTCAGTGAATGGTGTTGGGACTGGTTTGATGAAACCGGATACAACAGATCGAAATATTCATTATCCTTTGACCCAACTGGTTCCGATCTTAGCGAAGATCAAACTGGTATGGATTCGGAAGATAGGACAAAATGGAAAAAAAAAGTTCATCGAGGTGGAAGTTACAAAAGCGATCCTAGTGATTTGTATGATATTCTCGGTGATGATCTGAGGTTGGCATCAAGGGGCGTTGAGTTTGGTGATTCAAATCGCAAAACTATTGGATTAAGAACAACTAGAAGGAAATTAGATGATAATTTATGGTTCGATAAACAGAATTTGTCACAAGTAAATTGGTATTATTTAGAATGGTTTGGTCATTTTTACCAATCTTCACTAATCTGGGTATATCATACGGATCATGGTTGGATTTATCCATCTGGTTATGGGTCTTATGACAATTGGATTTACTTTTATCACAAAAAGGGATGGGCATGGACCAGCAAATTTTCTTATCCATGGTTTTTTAATCCAGAAAATTCCAAATGGTATAAAGATCTATCATTGGAAGGGGAAGCGGGCTGGTTTGAATCAAAGGATGGTGAATTAAAGGAGCGGTGGGGATTTAATCAATGAAAATCCTTTACTGATATTCAATTTTTTAAAAAAGTCTTGACGACTATAAACCTTTCAGTTTTATTAAACGGCTTTCCCCATTTCGGGGGTCGTTCTTTGAAAGTTATTTTGTGTGATCTATTTGATGGGTCACCGGTCATATTTTTTTGAATTATAAACATCGAGTCGTTTGACTCGAGCCTGTGCGTTAATCGCACAACTCTCTTTTGGAGAGTTTGATCCTGGCTCAGAGTGAACGCTGGCGGCATGGTTAAGACATGCAAGTCGAACGAAAAGCAAGACTTCGGTTTTGTGGAAAGTGGCGAACGGGTGCGTAACACGTGAGCAACCTGCCCTTGAGTATGGAATAGCCCGCCGAAAGGCGGATTAATGCCGTATGTGGCCTTTCATCGCATGGTGAAATGGCTAAAGCTTGTAATGGCGCTCAAGGATGGGCTCGCGGCCTATCAGCTTGTTGGTGAGGTAAAAGCTCACCAAGGCTAAGACGGGTAGCTGGTCTGAGAGGATGATCAGCCACACCGGGACTGAGACACGGCCCGGACACCTACGGGTGGCAGCAGTTTCGAAT
>JAYZJX010000025.1:0-8854 GCA_036164015.1 Verrucomicrobiota bacterium
TGATACTTTTGCTGCGAGTTTAGCAAAAATTGCAGATGTTTATGTGAATGATGCTTTCGGGACAGCTCATCGTGCTCATGCGTCGACATTCGGCGTTCCTTCATTGCTTGACGAGAAGGTTTCCGGCTATTTGATAGCCAAGGAACTCGAGTTTCTCGGCGAAAAAACTAACGATCCATCACGTCCTTTCGTAGTTATTCTTGGTGGTGCAAAAGTAAGCGACAAGATCACTGTGATTGACAAACTCTTAGATAAAGCTGACACGATCATCATTGGAGGTGCCATGGCATACACTTTTGCGTTAGCTAATGGAAAAAAAGTTGGAGATAGTCTTTGCGAAGCTGATAAAGTTGATCTTGCAAAGGATGCCTTGGTTAAAGCCAGGCAAAATGGAGTGAAATTCCTACTGCCGGTTGATACATTGATTACCGATAGCTTAGACTTCGATGCTAAAAGTATAGGAGAGTCGAAAGTGACTGAAGGTGATATCCCAGATGGATGGGAGGGCGTTGATATTGGACCTGAGACTATTAAATTGTATCAAGATGCAATATCTGGTGCAGAAACTATTTTATGGAATGGTCCCATGGGTGTTTTTGAGATTGAAGAGTCAAGTAAAGGAACATTTGCAGTCGCTAAAACTGTTGCTACGAGCTCTGCAGTTTCAATCATTGGTGGTGGGGATAGTGTGAAAGCAATTAATCGAAGTGGTCACTCTCAAAGCGTTACTTTTATGAGTACAGGAGGGGGAGCATCCCTCGAATTCCTTGAGGGCAAAGAGTTACCCGGCGTATCTATACTAGATCATCACTAAGAAATAACGGAAAAATTTATGACTAGGAAATATTTAATTGCTGGAAATTGGAAAATGAATGTCACTTCGAGTGATTCAGTTGATTTGATATCTGAAATCAATACACTTGTCGGTCAGCAAACTCAGGTCCAGGTATGCATTTGCCCTCCTTTTACCTCGCTGGAAAAGGGGTCAGGTCTTGTAGAGCAAAGCGAAGTGCTTCTTGGTGCCCAAAATATGTCGGCAGAACCATCAGGCGCGTTTACCGGCGAGGTCTCTGCTGAAATGTTGCGTGATTTATATGTTAATTTCGTGATTCTGGGACATAGCGAGAGGCGTCAATACTATGGGGAGACGAGTGCATCTATTAATTCCAAGGTTTTAGCCGCGGTACATAACAACATAAAACCTATCTATTGTATTGGAGAGACACTTGAGGAACGCGAAAATAATAAGACTTTGGATGTGGTTAAACTACAAATTCAGGAGGGATTGGCAAATTATCCACTCACAGAAGTCGATAATTTAGTTTTAGCCTATGAGCCTGTATGGGCAATCGGAACAGGTAAAACTGCCACTGATGAAATGGCGCAAGAGGTGCACTCCTATGTGCGAAGTCTTTTGGTCGATCTTTTTGGAGATACAGCAGGTTCGAGTGTTCGCATACTTTATGGTGGTTCTATGAAACCGGAAAATGCATCGGGTTTATTATCTCAACCAGATGTGGATGGCGGTTTGATTGGTGGTGCCTCATTGAATGCAAAATCGTTCTGTGCCATCGTTGACTCAGCAATCAACGCATAGTTTTCGATCTAGAACTCATCCATCGGTGAGTCTCGAAATATCCTGCATTACCTGATTAAGGTGCATTTTAGGCTTAACTTTTTGGTAAGTCTTAAGGATTTCACCTGTTTTGCTAATTAGATAACTTGTCCGATGAATTCCGTTAAAAGTCTTTCCCATAAATTTCTTTTCTCCCCAAACTCCGAAAGATTCCGCAATTTTATGGTCTTCATCCAATAATATCGGGAAGGGTAATGAGAATTTTGATTTAAATTTTTGATGGGAAATCAGTGAACAAGCAGACAATGCAAGTATATGAACCGGGACCTTTAGTAATTCATCATAAGAGTCTCTAATGTCACATGCCTGTGTGGTGCAACCTGGTGTGTTATCTCTTGGATAAAAATAGATAAGCGTTAACTGACCTTTAATAGTTTGGTTCGAATGAATCACACCAGTTTCATCCTTGGTTGAAAACTGAGGTATTTTCTCTCCCTCATTGAGCGGTTTAACCTTCATTATGTTATTTTGTGGAAAGTGAGAGTTTTCCCAACTTTTTCAATAAGTTGCACCGACAATAATAGTTCGATTTTAGAGATTACATCATGTCTTTCATTCTTAAGTAGGGTATGAGACATTTTGATCATGCCATCTCTCAATAAAATCTTTCTTGCTTCTTCAAGAAAGTTACTTGTTAGACCTTTCTTTCCAATTTTTAAATCTATAGATCTAACTTTGGCTAATGATTTAAGATTACGTCTGTCTCTGCCTTTCATCATTCAATTTAAAGATTTGAAATGAAATTTAGTGCATCCTTGCTGTCTTTTGCTGCATTTACTTTGTCATTCTTGTAAATGATTTCTCCTTTTTTTGAAATTATGAAGGTCCATCTTTTTGTGGTTGTTCCTCTCTGAAGGGTGAATCTTTCCCCTTGGATAAACTTTTGAATAGAACCTCCCTTGCTTTGTGGAACACCAAAAGATCGAGCCACTTCACCATTCGAGTCGGAAAGCAGCTTAAAATTCAGGTTTTCAGCCCTTTTAAAAAGTTTTAGATTTGCTGATTTGTCACCGCTTATTCCTACTATCTCAAAATCTCTCGACTTCCATTCAACGAGATCATCTCGGTAGGCACATGCCTGTTTTGTGCAACCTCCAGTCATTGCAGCCGGATAAAAGAAAATAAGAATATTTTTTTTATTGAGAAAATCTCCAGAATGCCATCTCTCCCCATTTTCGTCTAAAAGGGAAAAAATAGGTGCTTCGCTGCCTACATTTAATGTCTTTGCGTTCAGGCAAAGTGATGAAAAAGTAAGGAAAATTAAAAGTTTTAAACAATTCATCGGTTTTGAATAGAAGTAATATTAATTCTATTCAAGTATTTCCATGTCATTACCAGGGAATATTTTCGCCATCTTCTCCTATGAAGACCCCTGTTGCAAAGGATGATAATTGATTTACTTGTGACAAAACAAGGCGAGCAGATTCTTCAACTTCATATTTTGCATCGCTTCCACCCATGTCAGTTTTCACCCAACCTGGACTAACTGAAACTACTCTAATGTTAAATTTACTTAAGTCGATTGATGTCTGTTTGGTTAGCATATTCAAGGCAGATTTTGAGCATTGATATGCTATCGCACCGCCGAGCTGTGATCTTCCCCGAAGTTCTATTGAACCAAGCCTAGAGGAAATATTTACAATAATAGGTTCATTTCCTTCCTTTAATAGAGGGACGGTATGCTTGATTACTCTGAAGGCCCCAATCACATTAGTTTCGTAGATAGAACGAAAAGATTCACTCGAAACTAGATCCCATGAATTCCAGTCAATAATTCCTGCATTATTAAAAACCTGATCCAAGGAATCATATTTACTTTGAATCTCCTTAATGTTTTGAGATACCGATTGTGAAGAATCAACATCCATTTTAAAAAGTTCCAGATTTTTAGCCTTACGAGAAATCTCGAAAAGTTGTTGTGCGGTGTTTTCGCTTCGATAGGTTGCCAAAACTTGACTCTTTGTGCTCAAGAGTTGCCTACATAATTCAAGACCAATTCCTCGTGAAGCACCAGTGATGAGTATTCTCTTCATTCTCTTCACATAAACAAGTTCCCAGTTTTGTACAAGATCATCGCCGTTTACTCTTTAAAAAAGAAGCTAAATATTGTTTGATAGCTTAAAATGAGATATCGGAAATTGGGGAACTCAGGGCTGGAACTAAGTGAAATTGGTCTTGGTACATGGGCAATAGGTGGAGGTGATTGGGGGATGGGGTGGGGGAATCAATCTAAACGAGATTCCATAGACGCAATTATCGAAGCCCTCGAACATGGAGTTAACTGGATAGATACCGCTCATGCGTATGGATTCGGTCTTGCGGAAGAAGTTGTAGCAGAGGCATTGGCATCATGGAAGGAGAAGGTAGTCGTTGCTACAAAATGCGGTGTCCTCCCCAATGATGATCGAACTCCCAGAAGATTTATATCACCTGAAACTATACAGCAAGAAGTAGAACTCTCTTTGTCGCGCTTAAAAGTGGAATCCATAGACCTTTATCAAATCCATTGGCCTTCACCAAAGGAGAACTTATTCGATTCGTGGGAGAAATTAAAGGATTTACAAACTCAGGGCAAGGTAATCAAAATTGGCGTATGCAATTGCAATGCTGAAGAGTTGAAACTGTTAGGAGATTCAGAATTTATTAGCTCGAATCAGCCAATGTACAATATTCTTGAGCGTAAAATAGAAAAGAATGTGGTTCCGTGGTGTAGTGATAATCAAGTCGGTATCCTAGCTTACAGTCCGATGCATTCCGGGCTTTTGACAGGAAAGGTTTCAAAAGAATGGTTTTATAATTTACCAGATAATGATTGGAGAAAGCACAAAGTTGATCATCCGGTTGTTTGTGATCTCCACAGTGATTTAGGCCTTTCAAATTTTATAGAATTTCAGGCAGATTTAAAAGAAATTGCCAGGCAAGGAGAAAGATCTGTAGCAGGGTTAGCTGTTGCATGGGTTCTGAGGAAGGAAGAGATTTCGTCAGCTATCGTGGGAGCAAGAAAAAAAGGTCAAATTAAGCAAATTGTTAATTCAATAGAGAGGGCACTTTCGCAAGAGGAGGTGGATGCCATTGAGATAGCATTTCAGAAATACCAAAACAAAATTTAAAAATGCCAGAAGAAAATGGACAAGAAAAGGCTCGGGGTTTCGAACAAAAGCAGAAAAAGGTATCACCTAAACCAAAAACCAAGAGAACAGGCTCTACTCGGAGCAAAGCCGCACCGAATCCTTTAAAGAGCCTGAAATCTAAAAATCAAAAAAATGCTGGTGATAAGGATCACAAAGTTGAAGCTTCCACCTCATTTATTCGAGGGCTAAAGGGCAAGAGGCAGATTGTTGGACTTACCGCTTACGACTCTATCATGGGCGCGGCTGTCTCGCGTGCAAATGTTGATTTCATTTTGGTTGGAGACTCAGTTGGTACTACTCTACTGGGTCATGAAACGACGATTGGAGTCACCATGGATGACATGGTTAGGCATACTGCTGCTGTCAGAAGAGCACAACCAAAATGTCTTTTAGTTTCTGATCTTCCATTTGGGGAAGCAAGCTTATCCTTTGATAGGTTGCTAGAATCCTCAAGAAGACTAATGCAAGAGGGCGGAGCCGATGCCATTAAAATTGAAGGTGGTGCAGATGTTGCAGACGATATCGAGAAATTAGTTGCGACTGGAGTGCCTGTCCTGGGTCATATAGGTCTGTTGCCGCAAACCGTAAAAGCAATTGGGGGCTATCGCAAATATGGTGAAACCCGTGAAGAAGCTGAGAGTATTTATACGGATGCGATTTCACTCGAAGAAGCCGGTTGCTTTGCCATAGTCGCAGAAATGCTCGAAGAAAATGTTACTGCAGAATTGTCGAAGCAAATTTTGCCACCCTTGATTGGGATTGGTAGTGGTCAGTTCTGCGATGGACAGATTCTTGTGACCACAGACTTGCTAGGCTGGTCAAATGGGACTGTTCCGAGTTTTGTTAGACCGTATGCCAATCTCAATGAAATTGTGGATAATGCACTGCGGAAATATGTTCTAGATATTAAGAACAAAAAGTAGCAGTAACATTAGAATGAACTTTTGTGTAATTGGTGCAGGTGCTTGGGGAACAGGGGTCGCTATACACTTGGCTAATAATGGGCATTCGACGACACTGGTCCCCCGTCGTTATGAACATGCATTAAAACTAGCTTCAACAAGATCTAACTCTGACTATTTACCAAACATTGAGTTTCCGTTAGATTTACAAATAGGTGCAAGTCTTAAACCTTCCTTAATGGAGTGTGATTTTGCTTTCGTTGCATGTCCTTCTCATGCTTTGAGAAAAACTTGTGAAATGGCTTTTGCTGAAATTGGCAGTTCAAACAACTTAAAGGGAATCATTGCCCTATGTAAGGGTCTTGAACCAGGGACCAATCTCTTTGCACATGAAGTCATAAAAGATGTCTCAGTCAATCAGATGGCTGCAGGTTATTTAACTGGACCTAGCCACGCACATGATATTGCAGTCGGCAAGCCGTCGGCAATGTCTTTGGCTATTGATTTATCAGATGCCGCATTGGAAGAACTCAGGGATCAAGTTGGTTCAAATCGAATGCGAGTTTACAGCTCCAAGGATCTAGTGGGAGTAGGGCTTGGTAGTTGTATAAAAAATGTCTATGCAATAGCCACTGGCATTTCAGATGGTCTGGGACTGGGTGATAATGCACGTGCTGCTCTTTTGACAAGAAGTATGAATGAAATGATTGCACTGGGAATTAAGCTTGGTGGAAGACGGGAAACTTTTTTCGGTTTAAGTGGTTTTGGAGATTTAATTGGAACATGCATGGGCGAGTGGAGCAGAAATCGGAACTTTGGTTTAAAAATAGCCCAAGGGGAATCTCCAGAGAAAATACAGGATAGCCAAATTACTGTGGTTGAGGGATTTAGTGCAACAAAATGCTTTTATGAAAAATGCTCATTACTCAAAGTTGAAATGCCAATTCTTAATGAGATTTTCAAAATTTTATACAAGGGAAAAGAACCATCTGAAGCTTTAGAGGATCTTTTAAGTCGGGAACTTAAATCGGAATTATAAAATATTAATCCATTGCGATATTACTACTCTGTAAATATAAACATTTTACTATGAACACAGCTGAAAGACCTAAATTGCTGGCTCCAAATGGCACACGAAAGATTCTTCTACATTCCTGTTGCGCCCCTTGTGAGGGTGAGGTTCTAGAAACTTTGCTTTTTTCAGATATTCAACCCACCGTATTTTTTTATAATCCTAATATTCATCCCAAAAGAGAATATGAGATTCGAAAAGAAGAAGATAAACGCTTTTGCGACAAATTAGGTATTCATCATGTGGATGTCGATTATGATCCAGTCAATTGGTTTAATCGTGTAAAAGGACTTGAATGGGAACCAGAAAGAGGTGCAAGATGTACTCAATGTTTTGATATGAGATTTGAAAGAGCGGCACTGTATGCAAGTGAAAATAATTTTAGTGTTTTCTCAAGCAGTCTTGGTATTTCTCGATGGAAAAACATGAAGCAGATAAATGGATGCGGTGAAAGAGCCGCTTCTAGGTACCATAATCTCACTTATTGGACTTATAATTGGAGGAAAGCCGGTGGATCGCAAAGAATGATTGAAATCTCAAAAAGGGAGAACTTTTACCAGCAGGAATATTGTGGATGCGTATTTTCTCTTCGTGATACTAACAAATGGCGCAACTCGAAAGGAAGAGGGAAAATTGAGATAGGAAAAAAATTTTATGCTTAATAATAAAAGATTGAATTTTAAATTTAGCTTTCAATGAGTTCAACCTGGTCAGTCCTTCAAGAGGAAGCTGCTGAGGTAGCCTCAAAGGAAAGAATTCTATCTAAGATTCTCACTGAGTATGTCTTGGAACGGTCATCTTTTGCTGATGCATTAAGTTGGAGACTTTCTGCCCGGCTAGCAAAAGGATCAGTACCCGCAAATGATCTTAGGGAGTTGTTATTTTCTACTTATCAGCACTCCAAAAATATTCTCTCTAAAGTGGAGAAAGATTTGCATGCTTTTAAAGAGAGGGATCCGGCATGTCACGATTTTATAAGTCCATTTCTTTACTTCAAAGGCTTTCAGGCACTATCCGCATATAGAGTATCCAATTATCTTTGGAATCATAACCGTGAGGATATCGCTCTCTACCTTCAGAGTCTTATTTCCATCGTCTACTCGGTTGATATTCATCCCGCAGCCACAATCGGCAGTGGAATCTTGCTCGATCACGCTACAGGTTTTGTTGCTGGTGAGACAACAGTAATTGAAGACAATGTGTCGATTTTACATGAAGTAACTCTTGGAGGAACAGGCAAAGATGGGGGAGACAGGCATCCCAAAATTAGGTCCGGGGTTTTAATTGGTGCCGGTGCAAAAATCCTTGGTAATGTTGAAATTGGCGAAAGTGCTCGAGTAGGTGCGAGTAGTGTTGTTCTTTCAGATGTACCGCCAAATGTTTCAGTTGCTGGTGTTCCTTCACGAGTGATAGGGGAGATAAAAAGCGAAGATTCTCCCTCGATTGAAATGAATCATACGCTAAATAGTATGAAAGAATATGAATCCGGCGGAGGTATTTGAGAATTACAGCTTGTGCCTTTGATTGACGATACCAAAGCCTTGAATTATAAGTAGCAAAAATGGCAAAAACCAAAAAACAAAAGGCTGACAATGATGAAGATATCATAAGAGCTGATTTCAAAAAGGATCAAGATGCTCCTAAGATTGCTCGTTCAGCAAAAAAAGTTGAAGATCTTGAAGTTAAGGATGCACAACTAATTTTCCAGACTCTCTGGCACGAACTTGAGCAGGAAATGGGATCCGATAACCTTAAGTTCCCTGCTGAAATTTTTTGGCTAAATGGTGCACCGGGAGCTGGCAAAGGCACGCAAACTGAGTTTATTATGGAATTTCGTGACTTTACAGAAAAGCCTATCATCGTTAGTGAGATTTTGAAGTCTCCTGAGGCACGAAAAAAAATAGATGCAGGTCTGCTTGCCGGTGACCGGGAAGTTACGAAAATTGTATTTAAAGCATTGTTAGACCCAGTTTATGAAAGTGGGGCAATTGTTGATGGTTACCCAAGGACTAAAACACAAGTGGAATGTCTCAAACTCCTTCATAATCGCTTGAGCGAATTAAGAAGTAAATATTTAGGTACTCTTCAGGAAACGCAGTTTCCAAAGCCCAGA
>JAYZJX010000026.1:0-5724 GCA_036164015.1 Verrucomicrobiota bacterium
TCCTTTTTGATTAGGTTCCCTACCAAGAAAAATATTGGAGGCTAAATCCAGATTTGAAGCTAGATTGAGCTCCTGGTGTATCAATGCAATTCCACGGTTCATTGCATCTCTCACATTTAGGAAATCAGCAGGCTTGCCATCAATCAAATATTCGCCGGAATCAGCAGGTTGAACACCCGCCAATATTTTCATTAATGTACTCTTACCTGCTCCATTTTCACCAATGAGGGACAACACCTCACCCTTCTTTAAAGAAAGGCTAACCCCGTTGAGAGCCAGAACCCCCGGGAAGCTTTTGGTTAGCCCGGTAACCTTGAGCAAAGATGCGTCAGGGCTATCCATTTACTTGGATTTTCCAAGCTCAGCCATTTCCTTTTTCTTTGCCCAGAACTCGGCCACATTTTCTTCGGTAACCGCAGCAAACGATTTCTCTACATATTCGGTGGTGGGCTTGTTTCCTTCATATATATCTTTGAGCATTTTAATGGATTCGTATCCATACTCCCATGGGAGCTGACTGATGGTTCCATACGCATGCCCGTCGGTAATTGCCTGAAGTAATGCATCCTGCTCATCAAAACCACAGATTTTAATCTGCCCAAGCTTGTCAGCCTCCTTAATCGCATCAATACAGGCTGGGGAGTTATATGCAAAAAGCCCGACCATGCATTTCAAGTCCTTGTACTTGGTCATCGCGTCTTCCGCATTGCTCTTGGCTTTGGCTTTATCGAAGTTGTCCGTTCTGGTATCGAGGATTACATATTTGGAACCCTCAGCAGTAAGGTTGGTCGAATCAACCTGATCATACTTCACCTTATCCAAATCCTGAGCCGGACGATCAAGAAGTTCATCAATGACGCCCTGCCTTCTTTGACGTGCGTTTAATTGCTCGAGACGACCGACAAAAAGCATCACTTCGCCTCCCTCGGGGATAGCATCTTTAATCAGCTTTCCCAATGCTCGTCCAGCTTTGTAATTGTTGGCACCAATATACACCAAGCGATCACTCATGGGAGCATCGGCGTCCTGTGTAATAAGGATCGTGTTCTGAGCCACCTCATTAAGAAATGGAGTTTGGTTCTCAGCATCTATGGGACTCACTGCAACTCCATCAATTCCCTTGGCAAGAAGTGTTTCCATCATTCTCTTTTGATCGACAACTCCCTTGGGTGGCATGAGCACTTCGCATTTAATTCCAAACTCCTCTTCTGCAATTCTTACACCGGCAGCACAAAGATCCCAAAAGGGATCAACTCCATTTGTCACATAAGCAAAAGTGGTCGAGGAATCGATTTTCTTGGAACTGTTACCATCATCCGCAAGCTCACCGCCCGAGCATCCTGAAAAATAGAGCATCGGTAAAATGGATAGTGTAACGAGTATATTTCTTATCTTCTTCATTTTTCTTTTTTGAATTGGTATTTGATTAAAAGAGTTTTTACCACGGAGTTCTGCCTCCATTAACGCATAAAGTTTGGCCAGTGATAAAGGATGCCTCATCTGAGGAATAAAAAACAACTGCATTCCCAACATCTTCAGGAGTACCCCAACGCCCAATAGGTATTGTTTTTAAGTATTCGTTTTTAGCATCCTCCGGATCATTTTCATGGCGTTCAGTGGGAATCCATCCAGGTGCCACAGTATTTACTGTAATTCTGAACCGAGCCAACTCGTTGGCCATACTCCGACTCCACCCGATTTGCCCTCCTTTGGCTGCGACATAAGCACTAAACTGAGGAACGCTGCAGTGAAAAACCTCGCTTGTTATATTTATAATTCTTCCATACTTTCTTTTCTTCATTCCAGGAAGAACTGCTTGGGCTAGCATAAATGGGCTCATCACAAAAAAATCATACATTTGCCTGTAAAAATCAGCATCATAATCCTCAATTGGCTTCTGTGGCTGATCAGGCGTGGCATTGGGAACAAGGATATCTAGCGAACCGAACTTTTCTTCAATCGCTTCAACCATAAAATTTACCTGTTGCTGGTCCGAGGCGTCTGCCCGGAACATAGTCGCATGAATTCCTTCATCCCGAAGATCCTGCAAAGTTTTTTCAGCAGCTTCTGAATTATTTAAATAGTTCAGGCAAACTTTGGCTCCAGCTTTACCGAGGGCCATGGCCACTCCACGACCAAGGCCACGGCTACTTCCGGTAACAAGGGCTACTTTGTTAGATAATGAAAAGGGCATTAGAGAATCACAATGAAGGAAAATAGTTTTAGATAAATACGAAAAACTAGAAACGGCTGATTTTATATATCAAATTAATTTGATATTTAAAAAAAGTGTTCCAGTAAAGTCGAGTAGTAAAGTTTTGTTCAGAGTAGTTCTACAGATCAAATTCTAACGAGATACTGTTTTTAGAAATATCAAATGTCTGGTTTCATACAGTTGAGCAAAGAACTTGCAAACGAACTTTGGAACAAGGAATTTGGCATATCCAATATTGTCATATAATTCTCACTATTTAAATAAAATGTGCTCAGGCAAAAAAGTGATGAAGACTAAAAATTTAATACCTCTCGGGATTCTATCAGATCCCGATAAAATTCTAATTTAAATTTGATACATGATTCCTGCTCGACTTGAAAAATAAAGGAACTTACCTTTTCTAAAATGAAATGGATATTTGTTACTTTCTCATCTGTTTTTCTTTGTCTTACTTCTTACTCCAAGGAACTAAAACCTAAGATAACCTTCCTCATTGCAGAAAGAGAATACCTTACAGAAGAAACCCTTCCTGCTTTTGCAAAGATCCACCTTATTGACGACTACCGTATTGCCTATTGTTTGGCTGAAAAAGAAGGAGATCGCAGGCATACTCTCAAAAATTCGGAACATATCGATGATGCTGATTTGCTCTTTGTAAGCGTCAGACGCAGAGCGTTTACAACGAAAGTGATGAGCAGAATCCAAAAACATATAAAAAAAGGCAAACCAGTGGCGGGAATAAGAACAGCGTCTCATGCCTTTCAACTACGCAAAGAGGCTTTACCCTTAGGTCATCAAGAATGGACTAAATGGGATAGTGAAGTAATAGGGGGAAACTACAATGGTCATCTCGGAAAAGGATTATTTTGTAACATCCAGTCAACATCAGGAGGAGTAAATCATGAAATCCTGAATAAGGTAAAACTTCCTTTCTCCACACCTGCCACCCTTTATCGAAACTCGCCCTTGCCAAAGTCTTCCCTAGCTTTACTAACCGGAATTGTTGAAAACCATGCACCTGAACCCGTGGCATGGGTAAACCAAACATCCTCTGGTGGGAAAGTATTCTATACATCGCTTGGACATGTTGAAGACTTTAAAAAACCTGCCTTTAATCAACTTCTCAAAAATGGAATTAATTGGTGCATTGACCAATAATTAAACCTTAGACACGAGCTGAGCACCTGGTCTACCTTCCTCTATCATAAAAACTGCCTTGGTTTCAATCGGAGCTCCTTTACGGGTAACGTAGGGGGTTGCCCTGAAATAACTCTTCCAGTGATCCTTGGTAAGCTCACAACTTACATAGCCACGATTTGAATTATACCACTTTACGAAATCATTCTGCTTGGCCGCCCGTTCGTACTCAGGAATAAAATTACCACCATCACCCGCTGAACTCATTGAGGTACCCACCCACTCCGTTCCTACCAAGGGAGATTTTGGATCCTTAAAATTCAATTGTAAATCATTGACCCAATTGAGATGGATATCTCCTGTCAACACCACGGGGTTGTCTATCTTTCTCTCATGAAAAAAGCGAAGCAATCGACGACGGCTAATTTCATAACCTGGCCATTGATCCATGGAGTACCGTTCTCCTTTTTCATCTCCCCTGTTCAAAGCTGCCATCATTACTTGTTGCGCTAACACATTCCAAGTCGCATCTGACTTAAGCATTCCGGACATCAGCCAGTTTTCCTGTTTCCTGCCAAGCATCGTTGCACTTGGGTCGAATACCTTACCGGTCATTGGTTTTTGTCGATCACCATTTGGCTGATCGGTTCTGTATTGCCTTGTGTCTAAAACAAAAAAGTTCGCCAGTCTTCCATATCTGCATTTTCGATAAAGTTTCATGTCAGGACCCTGCGGAAAAGACCGCTTTCGTAAGGGCATATATTCGTAATATGCCTGGTAAGCATTCATTCGACGGGCAAGAAAGGCTTCCGGTGAGATACCTTCTTCTTCTGAAACCAAATTTGCATAATTATTATCAAATTCATGATCATCCCATGTAACTAGCCAAGGAAACACCCTATGTGCTTCCTGAAGATCTTCATCCAACCGATACTGTGAATAACGCTGTCGATATTCATCCAAGGATTCGATTTCTTTTCCGATATGCTTCCTAACTCTTTTATCAATTCCGGCATATTCATAGATGTAATCCCCTAGATGGATCACTATATCGAGATCCTCCTTTTGCATATGTGGATACCCATTAAAATAACCAGATTCCAAATGCTGACAGGATGTAAAAGCGAATTTCATTTTCTCTGGCATCACATCCATTGCAGGTGCCGTTCGGGTACGACCGACAGGGCTCACTTCCGAACCGGCATGAAAACGAAAAAAGTACCACCTATGAGAATCTAATCCGCTTAACTCTACGTGTACGGAGTGTCCGAGTTGCGGACCAGCAACCTCGCTCCCCTGCTGCACGACTTTGGTAAATGCTTCATCTTCGGAGACTTCCCATTTTACGAGAATAGGTTCTGGATCAATCCCACTTCCACCAAGTTCAAGTGGGTCAGAAGCGAGCTTAGTCCAAATAACCACACCATCAGATTCTGGGTCACCAGATGCAACTCCAAGGGTAAAAGGGTAAGCTGAAAATTTGGGAGAGGTATTAACCCTTCCATAGAGATGCCCTTCACTGAATGGAATCGCTGAAACCATTGCCATGTAATTCAGAAACTGCCTGCGAGGGACTCCATAACTCGCAGATTTTTTTGAGTAATTTGTAACTCTCATATTTTTCTAAGTGTTATTATTTTGGAAGTTGAAAAGTGGGTCGTTCATGACGAAGTCTGTTTTGAAAGTTCCCAATATTGCCGCGCCAAAAATAAGGAATAGATAGATCAATTTCGTGAACAACCAATTCATTTTGTTTAGTTGCACGGGCATGCAATTCTCCAGATCGATCCCATATACCAGTTTGCATCCAGTCCTCATTCAAACTGTATGTCGATGTTACCAAGTATACCTGATTTTCAATTGCCCTCGCCTTGGCTAATGTCGGATGTCCTCCCATGATGGGTATGGCTATAATTTCGGCACCATTTGCTGCAATTCCACGAGCAACTTCCGGCATATGAATATCAAAGCAAATCATTAATCCTACTTTTCCAAATCGTGTATTAAATACTGGAAATTGGTTGCCCGGGGAAATTCCCTCACGATATTCATCTCTTGCAAGGCAAAGCTTACGATATTTCCCCAGTAGTTTTCCATCAGGACCAAGTATCACTGCGGTGTTGTAAATTACTTCTCCATCACGCTCAAAGAGTGATGTAACTAAATACAAGTCATTTTTCTTTGCCAAATTTGCTAGAAATTCGACACAAGGACCAGGAATTTTTTCTGCCCCAGTTTCCGCATTCAAGCCATTTCGCATAGTCGTTATGCATTCACCCAATACAAGTAAGTCTACTTTTTTCTTTTTCGCTTCTTTTACAAATGGCTCAATCATCCTACAATTATCCATTCCTGAGTTCCCTCCAGCGGGA
>JAYZJX010000027.1:0-16891 GCA_036164015.1 Verrucomicrobiota bacterium
TTTCTCAATATCGGCATAGACCGTCTGGTAGCGTTCCTCATCAGCAGAATCGACGGGTCGTTTGACATAAGGGGGGAGGGGAAGGGAGCCGATCCTTTGAGCAAGAGCCTGTGGGTCGGAATCATGAAAAAGCTTAAAGGATACTAGGTATTCTCCGGATGGCAGGCACTCGATCACCTTGGCAGAGTATTCACCGTCGATCCCAAAATCTCCCGCTTTTGTAGTCTTACCTCCCGGTTTCAGGAGGCATCGCCAGGTAGTATTGGGCGGATCTGCGGGGCGTAAGAGTAGGCATTCGACTGCTCCACCAGTTGGGCGTTTACCTGGAAGACGTGCCTTCAAAACGGAAACATCATTTCGTAGGATTGAAAGACAAGGGGGAAGCAGATCGGGTAATTCCAGAAAATGATGGTGAGTTATCGTTTCTTTTGTACGGTTGAAGACCAGAAGTCTAGAATGATCCCGTTTTTCGGATGGTGATTGGGCGATCCGGTCGGGTGGTAGGTCGTACTGGAGTTCGGAAGTAAGCATCTGAGAAGTTCAAAGTAAAAGCACATCGACAAGCGGGAGGCAATTTTCTAACTTAAAAATTTACCAAATATAACCCACAGAAAGCTTTTCCCTTATGACTGATTCGAACGATCTTGTTGAGCCTCCCATAGCTGCTTCTGAGAATGCACATCTTAAGAACATGGAAGAATATCAGACCATGTATCAAAAAAGTATTGATGATCCTGAAGGTTTTTGGACCGAGGTTGCCGGTGAATTTCACTGGTATTCCAAATGGGAAACGGTACGTCGATATAATTATGACCGTCGTGACGGACCGATTTTAGTTGAATGGTTCAAGGGTGCGAAAACCAATGTTTGCTACAATTGTGTGGACCGGCACCTCGAATCCCGTGCCGACAAGACGGCGATTATCTGGGAGGGAAATGAACCGGGAGAGGATGCAACTATCTCTTATCGTCAATTGCATGAGCAGGTATCCAGATTTGCCAATGTGTTGAAGATCCGCGGAGTTAAAAAGGGCGACCGGGTGTCGATTTATATGCCAATGGTTCCCGAAGCGGCGGTTGCGATGCTCGCCTGCGCACGGATTGGTGCGGTCCATTCGGTAGTGTTTGGAGGATTTTCAGCCGAGGCTCTGGCGGACCGGATTGTTGATTCGGAATGCAAAACACTAATCACTGCAAACGGTACCTTCCGTGGATCGAAAGCGATCCCGATGAAACCCAATGCCGATCAGGCAATGGCGAGTGCATCAGAACGTATGGGCGAACCTGTGGAGACCTGTATCGTGGTCCGCCGGGTGGGGGAGGATTCTGGAATTGCATGCAATATGGAGAATGGCCGTGACCTATGGTGGGATGAGGCGATGAATGATGTCTCGACGGATTGTCCGTGTGAGGAAATGGATGCCGAGGATCCGCTTTTTGTGCTCTACACATCCGGTTCTACCGGTCAACCCAAAGGGGTTATGCATACATCGGGTGGATACATGGTATATACCGCGACTACCCATAAGTATGTCTTCGATTACCAAGAGGAGGATATTTATTTCTGTGCGGCAGATATTGGATGGATAACGGGACACTCCTATATCGTTTACGGTCCATTGGCTAATGGAGCGACCACAACAATGTTCGAAAGCATTCCGACCTATCCCAATCCTGACCGTTACTGGCAGGTAATAGAAAAATGGAAGGTTAGCCAATTTTACACGGCACCCACTGCCATCCGTGCAATTGCGGCGGCGGGTGAGGAATGGCCGAGCAAGTATGGTATGCCGACTTTGCGGGTTCTTGGAAGTGTGGGAGAACCGATCAATCCTGAAGCATGGCGTTGGTATCACAGAAATGCGGGTAAGGAAAGGTGTCCCATTGTAGATACTTGGTGGCAGACGGAAACTGGAGGCATACTGATCTCTCCTTTGCCGGGAGCGACACCCTTGAAGCCCGGTTCCGCTACCTTCCCATTTTTTGGAGTAAAGCCCGTCATTTTGGAACCGCAAACGGGTGAAGTCATTGAAGGAAATGGTGTGAGTGGAGTATTGGCGATGGAAGCACCCTGGCCGGGACAGATGCGTACGGTTTACGGTGATCACAAGCGCTTTGAGGAGACTTATTTTGACCAATACAAGGGATATTACTTTACCGGTGACGGATGCCGTCGGGATGAGGACGGGTATTACTGGATTACCGGACGGGTTGATGATGTGATCAATGTATCTGGACACCGTATGGGAACTGCGGAAGTGGAAAGTGCCCTAGTTGCTCATGATAAAGTTGCGGAAGCGGCAGTGGTTGGTTTTCCCCATGAGGTAAAAGGGGAGGGGATATATGCCTATGTAACCCTGAATACTGGAATTGAGTACACGGAAGAACTTAGAGGAGAACTGAAACAGCAAGTGCGTTCGGTGATCGGGCCGATTGCCACACCTGATGTGATCCATTGGGCTCCCGCCCTGCCCAAGACCCGCTCAGGCAAGATCATGAGAAGGATTTTACGTAAGATTGCCACTGATGAGACAGACCAAATTGGAGATGTCTCCACACTTGCCGATCCATCGGTTGTAGAAAGTCTGATTGCGAATAGGTGAATAAAAGTTTTTCTTGGCGCTCGCCAAGCATGGAACTTTTCTTCATGAAGGTTTTAGAAGCATGAAAATTTATCTTAACGGAGAATTGGTAAATAAGGAAGATGCCATGGTGTCGGTCTTTGATCATGGCCTTCTTTATGGTGACGGAGTTTTTGAGGGAATTCGTCTCTATGACGGTTGTATTTTTAAATTAGATGAGCATCTGGAGAGATTGGAATATTCAGCCAAGGCGATCCTTTTGGATCTGCCAATGAGCCGGCAGCAATTGACCGAAGCGGTTTGTGAAACCTGCCGAGCCAATGATTTATCCAATGGGTATTTGCGCTTGGTGGTTACCCGCGGAGTCGGACACTTGGGGCTTACTCCGGATGGATGTGGTCCCCCTAGTACTATAATTATCGCGGATGATATTCAGTTGTACCCGGAGGAACTCTACGACAAAGGATTGAAGATCATTACCGTTCCAACGCGCAGGATCAATGCTTCGGCACTGCCACCAGCAGTTAAGAGTCTGAATTATTTGAATAATATTTTGGCCAAAATTGAGGCTAAAAAGGTTGGCTTTCAGGAAGCCTTGATGCTCAATGATAAGGGCGAAATTGCCGAGTGTACCGGAGACAATGTTTTTGTTGTAAGCAAAGGTGAGCTTTTTACACCGCCTTTGGATGCCGGCTCTTTACGTGGAATAACTCGGGCGACAGTTATGGATATTGCAGAAGATTTGGGAGTTCCTTGTCGAGAGCAGGCACTTACCCGGTATGATCTTTGGACTGGCGAGGAATGTTTTCTTACGGGTACCGCTGCCGAAGTGATTCCTTGTGTGGAAGTCGATCATCGCACTGTGGGTAATGGTGATCCTGGTGTGGTTACAAAAAGTTTTATCTCTAAGTTTAGAGAAAAAGTTTGTACTGATGGTGTGAAATTATGACTTTATCTTTATTATTCGATTTCCCAGAAAAGTGAAGTTTGGCATGTCATATGCGTTGTCTTTTAATATATCTTCCATTAATTTTAGCTTTTAATTCTTTTTACAAATGAAATGCCACCACTGCGATAATCAAGCAACTGTTCATCTAACGCAAATCCTCAATGGCCAAATGCATAAAATGGATTTGTGCGAGACTTGTGCACAGGCTAACGGAGTCACAAACCCGGAAAATTTATCAATCGGTTCACTCATGGAAAGTACAAAAGAAACAAGTGGTGTATCTACTGATGCTATGGTTTGTGAATCTTGTGGCACTACTCACCAAGAATTCAAGAAAGGTGGTAGGCTTGGATGTGAAGCGTGTTATCATGTTTTTCGTCCGGTTTTAGACCCGCTTTTAGAAGGTATGCATGCAGGGACATTGCATCTTGGAAAGATTCCACCTGGATCTGAATCAAGGGTCCGCTTTGAAAAATCAGTGGAGGAACTTAAGAAACTTCTCCTTCAAGCAATAGAAAAAGAAGATTTTGAAAAGGCTGCAGAACTTCGTGACCAGTTAAAAGATCTGGAGAAGGTAGCAAAAGTATAATTTACAGATGTTCCATGATCTACTGAGTAAATTTGGTTCCTCCAAAAAACTCCCTAAGAGTATACCTGTCACTCTTAGCACTAGGATTCGCTTAGCAAGAAATCTCAAAGAGTTTCCGTTTCCTGGTAAAGCTGAAGAGAACCAACGCAAACAGGTTCTCAATCGTTGCCTCGATGTGATGAAAGCTATGGATTCCCTGAGTGAAAGTACCTCCTTGGAGGTGGATGATTTGAGCGAGCTTGATCGACAAATTTTGGTCGAAAAGCATTTGATTAGTCCTGAACTCTCTCAAATGGATGAAGGATCTGGGATCGTATTATCAAATGATCGGAATTGTTGTGTGATGATTAATGAGGAAGATCATTTGAGAATTCAAGTTCTTCAACCGGGCTTAGAGTTTGAAAAGGTTTGGAAAAGAGCAGATGAGTTAGACTCAGGTATTGAATCTAATCTAAACTATGCCTACGACGCTGAACTTGGATTCTTGACTGCTTGCCCTACCAATTTAGGCACAGGTCTTCGTGCCTCTGCAATGATGCATCTCCCAGGGTTGGTCATGTCCAAAAATATGGATAAAGTCATAAACGCAGTAAATCAACTTGGCATTGCTGTTCGAGGTTTATTTGGCGAGGGTTCAGATGCGAGTGGTAGTATTTTTCAAATTTCCAATCAACAAACACTCGGGGAATCGGAGGGAGCAATCATTGATAGATTGAATGAAACTTTGAAAAATATTGTTCGACAGGAAAAGTTTGCTCGTGAAAAATTAATGCAAGATGACGGGCTTCGACTTGTTGATAAAATAAGTCGTGCAATAGGAACCCTAAAATCATGTCGATTAATCCAAAGTTCGGAGGCAATGGACCTGCTTTCTTTGGTACGTTTAGCTTCAGACTTTAATATGATTCCAGAAAGGTTTCGATCTCTAGCAGATCGTATGTACATCGAAATTCAACCAGGACATGTTCAATTATCTGCGGGAAAAGCGGTCGAACCGTCTGACCGAGATCATCTTAGAGCTGAATTACTTAGGAAGGAGTTTTCCCGTACACCCCAAATTAATGTCGATGGAGCAAGTTGACTTCAGTGAGGGTGGATGGTAAATAGAAAATATGTCAGAACCAATGAGTAATTTTACGCCTAGGGCTCAACAAGTTCTAGCTTTGGCCCGAAAGGAAGCGGATCGTTTTCATCACAATTATGTGGGTACAGAACACTTGCTTCTAGGTTTAATTAATTTGGGTCAAGGTGTGGCGGTTAATGTTTTACAGAAAATGGGCCTTGATCTTGATTCGGTCAGGCAGGCAGTTGATGAACAGGTCGGTTTGGGACCAGAGGCCAAACCTTCAGGTAATGTACCCTATACACCAAGAGTCAAAAAAGTGCTTGCTCTTGCAGGTAAAGAAGCAAAAGGACTCAATCATAGCTATGTCGGCACTGAACACATTTTGTTGGGTTTGTTAAGGGAAGGCGAAGGAGTAGCTGCAAGAGTGTTGAAATCTCTTGATGTGGATGTGGAAAGATGCCGTAACGAAATACTTTCTGAGTTAGATCCAAACTTTTCCTCAGATGATGAAGAGGCTTCGGTTGTTAGTGGAGGAGAAACTGAAGAAAAAGGAAAGGATGTTAAAACTCCGGCCCTAAAAGCTTTTGGCAGGGATCTTACTGAAATTGCCCGCAAAGGTGAAATGGATCCAGTAGTGGGACGTGAAAAAGAAATTCGAAGAGTTACCCAAGTTCTTTGTAGAAGGACAAAAAATAACCCTGTGTTAATAGGAGAGGCGGGTGTTGGTAAAACTGCAATTGTTGAAGGTTTGGCTCAGCAAATTGCCTCCGGTATGGTTCCTGAGAACTTGGTAGATAAGAAAGTAGTTACCCTTGATCTAGCATTGATGGTTGCTGGCACAAAATATAGGGGACAATTTGAGGAACGTATTAAAGCGGTTATGGATGAGCTCAAAAAGTCGAAAAATATCATCATATTTATCGACGAACTTCACACCATTGTGGGAGCAGGTGCTGCGGAAGGAGCAATGGATGCCTCCAACATTTTTAAACCAGCCCTTTCTCGAGGTGAATTACAATGTATTGGAGCAACCACTCTTGCTGAACACCGTAAATTTATTGAAAAGGATTCTGCACTTGATCGCAGATTTCAATCTGTGAAAGTTGAAGCTCCTTCAGTTGAAGATACCGTTTTGATTCTCAAAGGTATTCGTCCAAAATACGAAGAGCACCATAATGTAAACTTTTCAGATAAGGCACTTGAAGCTGCTGCTAAGTTGACAGACCGATATGTGACTGGTCGCTACCTTCCAGATAAAGCAATTGATGCAGTGGATGAAGCCGGTGCAAGATCGAGGATGCAGACAATGCAACGCCCGCCTGAGATCGAAGAATTATCCGAAAAAATTAAAGAAATTTGTGCCGCAAAGGAATCTGCAATCTCAGATCAAAATTTCGAAGAAGCAGCTGAAGCTCGGGACAAAGAAAAAAAACTTCGGGCAAAAAGAGAGCGAGTATTAGAGAAATGGAAAAAATCACGTGAAGAGGAAAGAGCCACGGTCGATGAAGATGATATGCTTCAAGTTGTGGCTGATTGGACTGGTATTCCTCTAAATCGTATGGAGGCCAAAGAGTCGAAAAAATTGCTTAAATTGGAAGAAGACTTGCGAGAGCACATAATTGGTCAGGATTTCGCCACTGAAGTGGTTGCTAAAGCATTACGCCGTTCCCGTGCCGATCTTAAGGACCCAAAACGTCCAATTGGTTCTTTTATGTTTCTTGGGCCAACTGGTGTTGGGAAAACTCATCTTGCAAAAATTCTAGCGGAAAGAATTTTTGGTGATCAAGACTCACTCATTCAAATTGATATGTCTGAGTACATGGAGAAACATGCCGTTTCTCGCATGATAGGCTCACCCCCAGGATATGTGGGGCATGAGGAAGGCGGTCAACTTACAGAGGCTATCCGTCGTAAACCGTATTCAGTTATTTTATTTGACGAAATAGAAAAAGCCCATCCCGATGTGGCACAAATACTACTCCAAATTTTGGAGGATGGTCGGCTAACCGACAGCCTTGGAAGAAAAGTTGATTTTCGTAACACGATTTTAATCATGACATCCAATGTCGGTGCCCATATCCTCCAGCGTAATACTTCAATGGGATTCTCCGTTGGAGATGCTGACCAAGATTTTGATAACACAAAAGACAAAATCATGGACGAGGCAAAGAAAAGTTTTAAGCCTGAGTTTCTTAACCGGCTCACTGAAATTGTAATTTTCCGCCCACTGGCTAAGGATAGCATGAGTTCAATTGTTGATTTGGAGTTGGATAAAGTATCGCAGAGATTAAAAGACAAAAAACTCACTATTGAAGTCACTGAAGAAGCAAAGAATTTTTTAATTGAGAAAGGTTATGACAATAAGTTAGGGGCCAGACCTTTACGTCGTGCGGTCGAAAAGTATTTAGAAGATACACTTGCAGAAGAATTGCTTTCCGGAAATCTCCGAAAAAGCAAGCCAATCACTGTAATTCTATCTGAAGATGAGGAAAAAGGATTGTGTTTTGAACAGAAGAAAAGCGGTAAGGATAAAGTTTCGGTTTCCTCTAGTCCTCCGGAGGAAGACTCTCAAGAGGAGACATCCTAACTTACTTTCTTTTTTCCGCATTCAGTAATTTTACATTTATGCAAAGGACACTTATTCTTTTAAAGCCGGACTGTTTGCAAAATAAAATTGTGGGTCAGGTTATTAGTCGCTTTGAAGCGAAAGGGTACCAAATTAAGGCTACTAAAATGTTGCAACTTGATGATGGCTTATTGCAGGAACACTATGCACATGTTGCAGACTTACCGTTTTTTCCAGAGATTGCATCATTTATGAGTTCATGTCCTGTTATAGCTCTGATCCTTGAGGGGGAAGGCGTCATTCAAGGCGTGCGTGATTTGCTTGGTCCTACAGATTCTAACGCTGCTCCTGCAGGAACTATACGCGGTGACCTAGGTACCGATAGAATGAAAAATGTTGTTCATGCTTCTGACAGTAAGGATTCTGCAACAGTCGAAATTTCCCGTTTTTTCAGAACTGAAGAAATACCATCCTGAAAATTTTCCTAGATCGGAATCTTTGAGATCAAACAGACTGCATGGGTAGCGATTCCCTCCGATCTACCTAAAGCACCAATTTTTTCATGAGTGGTGGCTTTTATGCCGATTAAATTTGGTGCAATTTTAAGAATTTTACTCAATTGAGTTTTCATTTGAGGAATATATTCAGTTAATTTTGGTTTTTGAGCGATGATTGTGATGTCAGCATTCGTACAGAGATAGCCTGTTTTATAAACCTCTCTAACAACTCTTGCCAAAATAATAGATGAGTCCAAATTTTTATATTCAGGCTCATCATCAGGAAACAAATTTCCAATATCTGGAAGTCCCGCCGCTCCCAAAAGTGCATCACTAAGTGCATGAATTACGCAATCAGCATCCGAGTGACCTAGTAATCCTTGCTCAAAAGGAATATTAACTCCTCCCAATATCAACTTGCGATTATCAGCAAGAATGTGGAGATCAAAGCCGTGTCCGATACGAATTGGTGGTTTATTCATAATTAGATGAGGCAGGAGATATATTTTAGGTCGTGAAGATGTGTAATCTTAGGATTAGGGTAACCGGGATCGATAAGGACAATTTTCTTAGAAAGAAGCTCAATTGCATGCATGTCGTCAGTCAATGGGATATTCATTTTTTCTGCTTTAGCGTAACCTTCCATAAGCCATTTTTTTGGAGCTGATTGAGGGGTTTCCATCTCCCAAAGGTCAATTCTTGGAGGCGTCGCTGTTCGGCTGTATGCTTCATTAGAAAGCTTTTTTCGAATCGTGTTAGTTACTGGTCTTGCGACTGCTGTGGCTTTGCTTTGCTCCACATTTTTTATTAACAGTGCAATAGTTTCTCTGTGGATCATCGGTCTCGCACAATCGTGGATATGTGCAAATTCACATGATTTTGGTAATGCATTTAAACCATTATTAACAGAATCGCTTCTTTCCTTTCCACCTTTAACAAAACTTATGAAAATATCATGTTTTAAGGGAGAAACCTTTTTCAGTTCTGTTTGAAGTTTTGCTTTTTGTTTTTGGTCCCTAAAGACAATAACCATGGATTTTATGTCGTCAAAATTAGCAAAGGCATAAATGCACATACGAAAAGCATTACTTGAGCCTATATCTGCCAAAATCTTGTCACTAATTCCCTCTCCCATTCTTTTGCCAGAACCGGCAGCTAATAAAACTACGCCATGCATAAAACTCCTCTATGAATTTATCTCTCTGAGAATTTCATCCAAGGCTGTAGCGGGATTTTTGGCGGCTAGGATAGGTCGACCAATAACCAAATAATCAGCACCTGCATGTTTTGCCTGATTTGGTGTCATTATTCTTTTCTGGTCACCGAGATCACTTCCGGAAGGACGAATACCAGGGGTTACGATTTTAGTATTTTGAGGAAGAAAAGATCTCAAATGGAGAAGCTCCTTTGGTGAACATACTATTCCTCCGATAGCTGTATTGGTAGCCATCTTTGCTAATCTTCCAACTTGATCGAGTACTGGACCGTTCACACCAATTGAATGAAGAGCTGTTTGGTTCATTGAAGTTAGCACAGTTACGCCCAGAAGAAGAGTATCCGGCATCAAATCTTGTCCAGTTTGTACACACCGTTTTAGAGCTTCTTCTCCAGCACTTGTGTGAACAGTGAGCATTCCGACCGGGAGGTTGGAAAGACTTTCCATAGCTTTTGCCATGGTATTGGGTATATCGTGAAGTTTAAGATCTAAAAAGATCTTCTTCCCTAAATCTCTAATTAAATGAATTAAGTCCGGACCATCCCGCAAGAAACTTTGTAGACCGACCTTAACCCATTGTAGTTGATCACCCGTTTTATTAAGAAGATTCTCAGCTTCTTTACGGCTAGCAACATCTAAAGCGAGAATAATTTCTGGAACATTTACTTGCACAATTCTTATCATGCCACCGGCAAGCTTTGAGCCAATTAAATTCTTTAATATCGCCGAACTTCCATACAATTAATATTTAAGATAAAATGTCAATATTCACAGGTATAAGGCAGATTTCAATTCCTGCACCAGCGAAGATTAATCTTTTTTTATCGGTTTTAAGAAAAAGAAATGATGGTTTTCATGACATCCACAGTGTACTAGCCAAATTAGAATTGCATGATTTGATAACTATCGAGATCCAAAAAGAATATCAGGGTTGTCGAGTTTTTTGCCCATCTTGTCCAGAGATTGAAAATAAACAAAATCTTGTAGTTAAGGCATTTGAGCTTTGGCGTAAAGCCTCGGGTTACTCGTTAGGAGTTAGTATCCATATTGATAAGAATATTCCACTAGAAGCTGGGCTGGGTGGTGGTAGTTCTGATGCTGTAGCCACTCTGCTTGGTCTAAATTTATTACTTAAAAAAAGGTTAGATCAGTCCACTTTGTTTTCCATAGCTAGGGAGATTGGTTCAGACTGCTCAAGTTTTTTGATCGATGGCCCTTGCGTTGCCAGTGGAACAGGAGAAATTGTTGAATTTTTTGATGATAATAATTTCTCAAAGATCAAGGGTCGAAAAGTTTTTCTTTTTCAGCCTCCCGTTCGGTTTTCAACCAAAGAAATATACGAAGGACTTTACGAAACTGATTTCTCTGAGAAAGACTTACTGAACAAAAGGCTGAGAATTTCCGATTTGGACTTAGGCAATACTTCTTTGAAAGATTTTCTTCATAATGACTTGCAAAAAGTTGTTGATAGAAAGTTTATGTTCATCAAGGCATTGTTCGAGGGATTGAAAGAAAAATTCAATTTGCAGCCCATGTTATCTGGAAGTGGTTCCTGTTGTTACTTTTTCATTGAAGAAAATTTAGATATTCAAGCAATTGAAAAATATATTAAAGAGTGTTGGGGGAATGAAATATTTCTCAGAATCACAAGACTTCTTTAACTTTGTATCAATTAAGGTTTAAAGAAAGTTGAAAATACTGCATAATGCAAAAGAACGAATGAATAGCGATTCAGAGTCAAAACAGAAAAATGAAATTACTCTTTTCGGGATAGCGGCATCTCCTGGAGTAGCTCATGGTCCAATTTTTCGTTTTTTGCATCAAGAAGTAGAAGTTCTTAATTATGAGGTTAAAAAGGAGGACCAACCATTAGAGATTGAAAGATTTAAAGATGCTCTGACCGAAACTCACGATCAGATTCAGGAAATTCGCAAAGGAGTTGCCAAAAATCTTGGTGAGAAAGAAGCCGGTATTTTTGATGCCCATTTATTGGTTTTAGAGGACAAGGCACTTATCGATGATGTTGAAAAAGAAATTCAAACCACCGGAGATAATGTCGAGCAGTGTCTACATAGAGTTTCGCAAAGATATTATGATTATTTTAACCAACTCGACGATGTTTATTTGAGAGAACGGGCCTCTGATTTAAAGGATATTTCTAGAAGATTAATTCGTAATCTTATTGGAGCAACTGCTGCCGGTACTGTTTTCTTGGAAAGTCCAAGAGTTTTGGTATCTGAAGACCTGACTCCGTCAGATACTGCATCCCTTGACCGTTCAAAAATCCTTGCGATTGCCACTGAGACGGGTGGGCAAACTAGCCATGCTGTGATTATGGCTAGGGCAAGTAGTCTTCCTGCGGTAGTTGGAGTGCGAAGTTTGACGGAAGGTTTGTCAGAAGGTGACACATTACTTGTTGATGGCTTTGAAGGGGTTGTCATTATTAACCCTACAGAAACCACTCTTTTTAGGTATGGGAAGGTCGGTATTCATAGAAAAAAACTGAAGGATCTGGTCGAGGGAGATGCCAACAAACCTGCTTCTACAAAAGATAGCCATTCTTTTTACCTATATGCAAATGCTGATACCAAGGAAGAGGTTCAAGTTGCCAAATCTTCTTCTTGTGAAGGCATAGGTCTATTTCGTACTGAAGCACTGTTTTTGAGAAAAAATGCTATGCCTTCCGAGGAAGAACAGTATTTTCACTACAAAAAGCTTGTCGAGGTTGCCAATCCTTTGAGCGTTACAATCCGGACATTGGATTTAGGGGGTGATAAGGTTTTGAATTTTGGAGACAGGGAGAAGGAAAATAATCCTTTTATGGGATTTCGGGCAATTAGGTACTGTTTGCGCAACCCAGATATCTTTATTGTCCAATTGAGGGCTATTCTCCGAGCTAGTGTGCATGGGAAAGTAAAATTAATGTTTCCCATGATAAGTGGAATTGGTGAATTAATAAGAGCAAAAGAATTACTTGAGCGTGCTAAAAGCGAGCTTCAATCGGAAAAGATTTCCTACGACGAAACGCTAGAGGTTGGATGTATGATTGAGACTCCATCTGCAGTTACGATTTGTGATCTACTAGCAAAAGAAGTCGATTTTTTTAGTGTAGGAACAAATGATCTTGTACAATACTTGTTGGCGGTTGATAGGGTAAATAATGAGATTGCTTATCTATACGAACCTCACCATCCGGCCGTTTTACGATCTTTATCACATGTTAATCGTGTCGCAAAAGAGAATGGTAAACCTATTACTATATGTGGTGAAATAGCAGGTGACCCTCATTTTCTACCAATTCTTCTGGGTCTTGGTTTTGATAATTTGAGCTGTTCTCCTCCGTTGTTAAAGGAGTTGAAGTTTTTTGGTCGCAGATTCACTTTCTCAGAGTGCGAGGAACTCATGAAAGAAATTCTTTCGATGGCTAGACCAATTCATATCAAGCAAAGACTCAAAGAATTTTATGATCTGCGTGTTGCCGATATTATATCTTGAAATGAATAGAAATTTTTCTTGATGAATCTACTCGTCCTGAAACTTTGAACTGAAAAGCTCAGTCATTTCTCTTTCGAATTCATTAGATTTATCAGATGTTGATTCGAATCCCAACTTTGTCCCCTTTGCTGCAGCTAGCATCATAATTCCCATAATGCTTTTAGCATTTATTCTTTCACCATCTTTTATGATCCAAATCTCTCCATTATATCGCGAGGTTACTCGAACTATCATCGCTGCCGGGCGGGCATGAATTCCCATTTTGTTTAAAACCTCTAAGGTAAAGGTGTGAACTTGAGTGGAATCATTCTTTTCAGGCATTTCGGTCATCTTGTTCCGAAATTAGAGAGTTAACTTATGAAAAAGACAAAGAAAAAGTGTGAAGAAGGTACAGGGTAAAACCTGAATAGATTGCAGCTAGGACATCATCAATCATTACTCCAATACCATTTTTGTACTTCTGGACATGATAAATTCCTAGTGGTTTTTTAATATCAAAAAGGCGAAATAAAAGAAAACCTATCATAAGCCAAAGTATATTTTCAGGTGATCCATCCCATTTTTCCTCAATGGGTAAGCCAATAAATACCAAGGGTACTGATGTAAACTCATCCCAAATAACCTCGCTTGGGTCCTTAGTACCAAGAATTTGCTCAGCTTTATTACAAATTGGAATTCCAACGATAATTAAAGGCATGAAAAAAAAGCTGATATAAAAAAAAGCAAGATCAAGTTGCCAAGATAGAAAGACGACTGTCAAAAGTCCGACTATGCTCCCGAATGTTCCTGGTGCTGGAAAATTTTTTCCAATAGGTCCAAGGGTGGACAAGTAGATTAGAAGCTGTTTGGACATCCGTCAGTCTTCCAAGAAATATTTCCAATATTTGGTGAGATAAAAGATGCCAGAAATAACAGTTAAGAATGTAGCAATAATAAGGCTGATTTGCCCAGATATTTTGAGGAATTCGATTGCGTTACTGTAAAAATCATCCTCTGCAGCGAAAATTTTTGTTCCATCGGTTTGAAGTGCAAGCTGAGCCAAAAAAAGTGATATGCAAAGAAGTTGAACAACTGTTTTTACCTTCCCCATTTTTTCCGCTGCTAGTGTTTTGCCTTTTGCTGCAGCAACTAGTCGTAAACCAGTAATCAAAAACTCTCTTGATAGAATAAGAAGAATTAAAAATAATGTCCACTTTTCCAAGGCTCCCAGTGCAAGTAAACTCACAAACATTCCCATTGTTAAGACTTTATCAGCAAGTGCGTCCATGAATTTACCGAATTCAGAAACCTGTCCAAACCTCCTTGCCAACCACCCGTCAAGCCAATCAGTCAGAGCTGCAAAAAGAAACAGTAGCAAGGCAAGGCTTCTCATTCCTGGCCATATTGATGGCTCGGGGTAAATTAGAGCAATAACCATAAGCATCAATGGAATTCTTGATAGCGTAAGCAGGTTTGGGAAATTCATTTGTTGCTCCAATCGTAGACTTTGATTCATTTCATTGCAACTAGAAGGAATCTGATCCTTGAGGATGGACTTAGTCCCAACACCTGTTATTAGTCTTAGAAATGGCTATTGCTCTTTACCCTGGAACTTTTGATCCCGTAACTAACGGACATTTAGATGTGCTTTCCCGGGCTTGTTTACTTTTCGAGGAAGTAATTGTGGCTGTCTCGTCGGGCAATAACTCGAAAAACACTCTGCTCGATATAGAGGAGAGGGTGCGTCTTGTAAGAGAGAATTTACTTAGTCATAGCAATGTATCTGTTGAGTCTTTTAATGGTTTACTTGTAGATTACGCATTAAAAAAGGGTGCATCTGTGGTGGTAAGAGGTTTGCGTGCCGTTTCTGATTTTGAGTATGAATTTCAAATGGCACAAATGAATCGCCACTTAGACTCCAGGATTGAGACAATTTTTTTAATGCCTAATGAAAAATATTTCTACACTAGTTCCCAATTAATCAAGCAGGTTCACCTATATGGTAATCGTGAGACCGATCTTGTGCCTCATAATGTTCTTTCCGTATTGCGGAAAATTAACCGGCTTGACCAAAAGGAAAACGAGGATTGATGAGCGAGTCTGAGCTTGCTTCTCAAAAGCAAAAGAAAGCAACTTTTGGCGTAGTTTTTCTGACTATATTTATGGATATGGTTGGATTTTCGGTCATCTTTCCATTGTTCCCTTCAATGCTTGATCATTATCTTACACGAGAAATTTTGATCGGCGGTGGTCTTGTAACTTCATTTGTGGAAATGGTCAGGGACTATGGATACGATCAAATTGAAAGCGATGCTTTTCGTTTGGAAACAGTTATTTTCGGTGGAGCATTAGGATCTCTTTATGCGATTTTACAATTTGTTTTTGCACCGATTTGGGGAAGGCTTTCAGATAAAGTCGGAAGACGTCCTGTTTTGCTTCTAACTTTGGGAGGTACATGCCTTGGTTATGCTTTGTGGATTTTTGCCGGGAGCTTTTGGGTTCTTGTTTTATCTAGAACATTAGGAGGTATCGCTAGTGGGAATTTATCGGTTGCAACCGCAGCCATTGCTGATGTGACCTCCCGAAAAGAAAGATCCCGTGGAATGGCAATTATTGGAATTGCTTTCGGACTTGGCTTTGTCCTTGGCCCAGCCTTAGGCGGGATTGCCAGTTCATGGGATTGGTCAGGTAACTCACAATCTATTTTTGAATTAACTCCATTTTCTCTCGCGGCTGTAATTAGTTTCTGTCTTGCTTTACTTAATTGGGTATGGTTAGCCTGGCGTTTTCGTGAGACATTGCCTCCCAATAAAAGAGGGCAAGAAAACGAACAACCTCGTCCTGCAATTTTTCAATTAAATCGGGTAAGTAATTTGGCGGTCAAAAAAACCTGCCTTTCTTATCTTTGCTATATGGTTTCTTTTAGCGGGATGGAATTCACACTTACTTTTTTGGCAGTAGAGCGCTACGCATACCAACCCAAAGACATAACAGGAATGTTCTTGTTGATAGGCTTCACACTGATTTTTGCGCAAGGTTTTTTCGTACGTCGATTTGTTGGCAAAATAGGTGAGAAAAAAATGGCATTACAAGGAATTCTGCTGGGTTTTATTGCGTTTCTTATGCTGTCTTTTCCTTCCTCAGAGAGGTTGTTCTATGTCGCCCTTTTCTTGATGTCATGCGGTGTGGCTTTTATTAGTCCAACCTTGACTGCATTGACTTCTTTACATTCAAGTGAAGAGAATCAAGGGTTTAATCTCGGGATCTTCCGTTCTTCGGGTTCTATTGCACGTGCCTTTGGACCCATGCTTGCAGGCCTTGCATATTTTATTAGTGGCTCCACATTTGCATATATGACTGGTGCTTTTCTTTTACTGGTTCCGTTTATAATTCTTTTGGGTGTTCCAAAACCCTCACAACCTTATGAACTTAAACAATCTGATTAAAAGAGTTTGGTACTTTTTATTGTGCTAAAACCCTAAAAAGAATTTGTATCCAAAAAACCTTAATTTCTAGGTATGATTTCACTCGCCATTGACATTGGTTTTTTTATTATAAAATCCTTTGCCCCAAACATATTAAGCCAGAAACACATCAAAACTACCTTTGTACTCTAAATGAATGTCGAAACAGTCGATCTTTTGATCGAAAAAGACCCATCACTTGAATCTTCACGCTCTTCTCTCGAAGCAATGAAAGAGGGTGCTGTTTGCATCCACAGGGCTTGGGGTGTCGGTCGTATTTCAGGCTTCGAATCTGATCGCGGAATGATCTTGGTTGATTTCGAAGAAGGCGAGCGGAAATCACATGCTATGGATCCAGTTTTTTGTTTGGATAAACTAGAGGTTCTCAACGAAGATCATATCATCTCCCGTCACCGTTCAAATTCATCCGAAGTTGAAGAGCTGGTGAAGAAAGAACCTGTCAACCTAGTTGTTGAAATATTATCCAAA
>JAYZJX010000028.1:0-5892 GCA_036164015.1 Verrucomicrobiota bacterium
TACTCGATCCACATCTTGGTGGAATCAAACTTACTTAGGTATTGTCTACGATCCAACTTATCCAAGTAGTAAGGCTCCCCTGCCTCATCTAGCTGAGATGGAATGTCGCTCAGTTGCGTGGGAGGCAACCAGCACCCCCAACAAGTTGGCCAGTCGGGACACCCTAGCCCCGCACCTGTCGCCCGCACCAGTCCACCCGCTACTACCAGACCAAGGGTAGCCCAGAAGGTAAGCGTGACAACTTTATGAAAGCGTTTCATAAAGTTTTATTCTATTCATTCCTAAAGTGGGAGCAAAGTCATTCGAATGAACTTATCCATCAGATGAAAAAACATCTTTCTTCCACGCTTCCCTTATCTGTAGGATTTCTGCAGGGACCAAAGAGAAATAATCTTCATCCGATCAGGAGGATTGGAGAGATTGTTCGATGAGTTTTTTGGATGCTTTGACCCCTGGTATCGGCTTAAGGGCACTACCCTCCCATTCAATGGCTAAAATCCCTTTGTATTTTGACTGCTTAATCATCTTCATCAGTCTTGGATAATCAAAATCTGGCTGATTCCCCTCATTGTCAAAACTATGCATCTTGCAGGAAACGGTGATCGTATGTGGCAGCATGGCCTCTGTCCCCTCGTAGACATTGTCCTTAAGTTTTCCGAAGTCTGGCATCAATTTCAAAGCAGGATGATTAAGCCTACTTGCCACTTTTGCTAAGAATGCACCTTTCTGAGTTAACTCCGAAGCACCTGGCTCAATGGCAATGGTCAGTTTTTTCTTGGCAGCCTCATCAGCCAAGGGCTTGAGTGCTTCCACACTTGCTTCCAAACCTTTGGAGGGAAGAGTACCGGGTGCTTTTAAAAAGATTCGCACCAGAGGAGCCCCCAGCTTTACAGCACGGTTAAAGGATTTACTGATCCTGAATGAACTTGCTTCCCGTTTTTCTTTGGAAGCATCCAAGGCACCGGACATTAGAAGGAAAAGATCAGTTCCCGCCTTGTCTGCTTTACCTCTCATCTTAGTAAGATACTTGGAATCATCCAGATTGTCCTTGGGCAACCCTCCCTCCCATAAGTCGATGGCATTTATGCCAAACTGATCGACGGAAAATTGCGGAAAATCGAGGGCATCCAGAGACCCATCACGAAGTAAGGCACGAAGAGAATACTGGGATAAACCCAAGGTGAAGCGTTCAGACTTATGATGCTTCGCGGATAGCACCGAAGGAAAAATGCCTGAACAGAAGGCTAAAGATGGGGAATATCCTAAAAATTGGCGACGATGGATGATTGTTTTCATGTCCTTTTCTTATGCATAATCTCTTCCTAGGAAAAGGGAAATATCAGCGACTTTGAAAAACAATTTCCTTAATAAATAAGACTGCATTAAATTCTGATTTATTTCTTTTGCCAAATTTTTCCTATCTGCAAACCTAGACGCTTTTTAATTTTATGCTTACCCTCTCCAATCTCAGTAAACGCTTCGGTCCGAAAATACTTTTTCGTGAAGTATCCCTGCGCATGATCAGAGGTGAGAAGATGGGCTTGGTCGGTGCCAACGGAGCCGGTAAGACGACTCTTCTATCCATCCTTCTTGGAGAACTTCAGGAAGATGAAGGAATGGTAGAGTGGGAAAGAGGAACCCGGATTGGGTATTTGCCCCAAGAAAGTGCTCCCACTGGAGATGAAACCGTTTTGGAACTTGCCACAGCCATATCTGATGAGCTCAAAGTTTCATTAAAAGTTTTACGCGAAAACCAGAATCCGGAAAGTCAGGAACGTCTCGAAGCTCAGGAAAATTTTGCCGAAAACGAAGGATTTAATCTCGAGGCCAAAGCGAAGAAAATACTTACTGGCCTTGCCTTTCAGGAGGAAGATTTCGAAAAACCTGCCAAGACCCTGAGTGGGGGATGGATCATGCGTGCTCATCTTGCTCGATTACTGGTCATGGAACCAGATCTTCTGATGTTGGACGAACCAACCAACCATCTTGATCTTGAAACCTTGGGATGGTTCCAGGAACGGGTGAGAAAATTTTCCGGATCTGTTCTAACCATTTCCCATGACCGGGCTTTTCTGAACGCGATTTGTACTGGTATCCTACAGATTAGTAATCGGAAGATACATCGCTATGGCGGTAACTTTGATAATTTCCTGATTCAGAAAAAAGAACGGGAAGAACAGCACCTTGCCGCCTACAGAAATCAACAGCGTGAAATCGCTCACCACGAAGATTTTATCCGTCGTTTCCGTGCCAAGGCATCCAAGGCCTCTCAGGCTCAGGCAAGAATCAAACTGCTTGAAAAGATGGAGCGAATTGATCCACCGGAGGAACAGGATGCCACCATTACTTTCCAATTTCCGCAGCCTGCAAGAAGTGGGCAAAGGGTAGCGACCCTCAAGAGTGTCCGCCAAGCATACAAAGATCATCTGGTCTACTCTAACCTTGACCTCGAAGTCGAGAAACAGGAACGAATTGCTCTAGTGGGACCGAATGGTGCTGGGAAATCGACTCTTTTAAAAATTCTCGCAAGCCTAATTCCGATACAGAATGGAGATCGCGAGCTTGGACATAATGTTTCGGTTGGGTATTTTTCACAGCAAAGAGTAGAAGTTCTTAATCTCGAGAATTCGGTTCTAGATGAGGCTATGGAAAATACGGATTCGAGTGTCCACGAACAAGATGCTCGTACACTGCTGGGTGCTTTCCTTTTTCGTGGAGATGATGTTTTCAAAAAAGTAAAAGTTCTCAGCGGAGGTGAAAAAAGCCGATTGGCTCTGGTCAAACTCTTGCTCTCTCCTCCAAACTTCCTGCTACTGGATGAACCCACTACCCACCTAGACATGGCGAGCATCGACGCAGTCATCCAGGCACTCAGGGATTACACAGGCACACTGATATTTGTGAGTCACGACCTGCACTTCATACGGGCGTTGGGCAAACGAACGATACGGATCGAAGCTGGGAAGATTACTAATTTTGCGGGTGATTATGATTACTACCTATGGAAGTCAGGGTCAAATGATGCCCAAAGCGGATTGATTGAAGGATTACGCGATGCTAGACCAGATCAGGAGAATGACTTGACCTCCAAAGAAAAAGCTCTCAGTGCCAAGGAAAAAAGACGGTTGCGTTCTCAGGAACGTGAAAGAAAAAAAGCTGAAAGAGGAAAACTTGAAGATACAGTCCGCAAACTGGAAAAGGAAATCATGAAACTTGAAGAGGAACAGGGCTTGGTCAATGAACAGCTAGGTAATCCCGTTTCTTACAATGATCCTGAAAAGGCAAAGGAATTAAATGAACAAGCATCGAAACTCGCCCGTAAAATCCAGCAAAGAAATTACGAATGGGAGATCGAAACGGAAAAACTACTAAAACTTGAAAGTACATAAAAAAGGAGGCGCAATCCAACGCCTCCTTTTTTTTTAATTTTTTATAATCTAAATCGTCAAGTTTTCCGATTAAGAACTGACATTACAATAAGTAAGGCGACTATACTCGCCAAGCTGGCACCAGCTCCAATAAAGGAGTTTACCACTTCTGTAATGTTCCCAATGATGTCGATTCCCGCACCACTATCACCTCCAGCACCAAATACGATTTGAACAACAACGAGTAGTCCAATCGCTCCGATGAGGATTTCAGTTAGTCCGCCAATGGCGTCCTTGAGTTTACCGGCTACATTTTCCATATTTTATTCCCCCACTTTTAGGTTAGGTTTGTTTCAGTTTTTCTGATCTACAAAAGAAGATAATCTTCACTTGTTTCTCTGAAAAATTGCCAATATCAGTAAAATTGCAATTAGACCTACAAAGCCATTTTCACCACCGATTTGGCCTACAATCTTTGCTAGATTGGTAATAACACTACCACCAAAGATAGCTCCAATTCCGAACACAATTTCCACTATTACTCCAAGCGCAATCAGCCCTAAACCTACTTGTGAGGTTAGCTTGATCCACTCATGCAATTGCGAGATCATATCTTTCATATTTTTTCCCTATTTGTTGAGTTTCGGAGCCAAGGGTGCCCTGCTTCGAAAAATCGAAGTACGAAAAGGGCATCCACCATCCTTGACTTCACCAATTAAGATCAGAACAGCTTATGAACTTTCTGTCAATGCCTTATAATGAATTATATTCATTAAAATAATTAAATTATTTCAATCAAAACTACCCCATTACTAAATATAAAATTAGCTATAAATTTAATAAGAATAGTTAAATAATCCATAAGACTGTAATTGGATACTTTAAGACTTAACAGCAAATAAGATAAATCAAAGCTAGCTTGGCTTTAATTACTATTTCTCTACAAAGGTTGGATGGTTTTTTTAAAATATTTCAGTGCTATCACTATTGTCTCAGCCATATGTCTTCATGCCCTTAACATTCACCCCTTGAATGTGGTCATCCATCTGATTGGTGCCTGTACATGGAGTGTGGTAGGCTTTGCCTGGAAAGAAAAAAGTATTATCCTCAATTTCCTCCCACAGGTCTTCATTCTCGGAGGAGGCTTGATATATACAAATTTCTTCTGATTACTCCCGGGCCAATCGGAGTAATTCCTTAAGCCTAATTATTTCAGTAGAAGATGTTTTGGCAATAAATCCGCGATTGTGAGTGAAATGAACTTCAGGTTCATCAGATAGTTTGCTGAAATCCACGATCTGACTCTCATTGTATCTTCTCATGCCATAGCCCTGCCCGCGACTGTCAGGATAGACCATGGCGACCACTTCTTCCTCCAGTCCCAGTTCCTTGACCCTCCAGGCAAGTCCTCCAGATGCATCTTCGATCGGAGGATCCGTGCGAGGAACAAAAGCCACTTTCATTGCTCGATCTTCAACTCCCAATTCCCAGATTTCCTCGTGTTCAGCCACCTGATTGATCCGGGAACGCAAATTGACTACATAGGAAACCAAATCTGTGCCCATCATCTTCATGACTTCCCATACTGGTTCACCGGGTTGATGTTCATTTTGTTTTGCAAATGCCTGAAACATCGTGACATCGAGTGGCGAATTTAATTTGGCCATTGCTTCACGGTCAACTCCAAGCCATTCGGCCGTTTCGTGTGGACCTCTACAGTCAAACCACTCCGTAGTCTCCAACCAACTACAAAACTCCTTAGTATCTTCGTAGATACCCAATTTCTGAAGCACGAGAGAGAGTGCACAGGATGGATCGCTATCTCGTGCGAACTGATGATGATCATAATTATTCAGATTGGGATCGTGCTGATGCCCAATATCCACCACCGCAACCTCTGGATCAACGAGTTCTTCCTCGGTTGGATCACGACGAAAAATGGAAACGGGGAATTTTGAAAGTAAGACTGCACAGGCAAGTAAGTCATCTTTGTGAGCCCCTCCGGGGTGGGTTATGATAGTTTTGATCATCGTATTCTAGGGTGAACGATCTTTCATCTACGTCGAATCGAAAAAATAGCATAGATCTGCTTGTTCGAAGTGCGGATCTACGCTAAGATTTTCCTTTGTGCAAATTTTGCACGGGTGCTGAGTGGTAGGAACTTAAGAAATTTTTCTTAATGCAATGATCTCTTGGTGTCTGATTTTTCACCCAAAACTAATTCTACTGTGTTTCAACTAATCTATCGAAAATTCGGTAACCGAATTCATTCCAAAGACGACCTTCTATCATGTCGCTAAACTCAAGGATGGCTTACCTACCGATTAAAGAGTAAGATTATCGAGTGAACTCAATAAGCACAGGTCGATGATCGGAGCCAATACGTTCATCTATAACTGAATGGGTAAACTTTTTGTTTTTTAACCCTCTCGACATAATAAAATCGATTTCGACCTTGGGAAGAGTTGAGGGGAAGGTGTTTACTTTGTTCTTTGCCAGAATTTCAAACCCAGATCTACATAAT
>JAYZJX010000029.1:0-24253 GCA_036164015.1 Verrucomicrobiota bacterium
GAAGGCAACGATATTATTCTGATTGCCATGTAATGTTTTGATGCATTGTTAGCGAGGCCAAGCATCATCCTCGGCATGCAACCGAATTTTCCACATTGCGGTCGAATCCGGAACACCCCCAACAAAATTTCAAAGAACATGAGTATAATAAGAAAAAATCAACGACGGGTCAAGGAGTGGAAAGGTAAATTCCATTGTCTAATATTAGAAAGAATGTAGGGTAGGATCAGTTAGATGTCTGCAGATAAAGGAAAATCCATTTCAGTCGAACCCAAGTTTTTCAATCGTGAATTAAGTTGGCTTGCGTTCAACGAACGGGTATTGGATCAGGCTTTATCAGATAAGTACCCACTACTTGAACGAACAAGATTTCTTTCTTTTGTGAGTTCAAACCTCGATCAATTTTATGAAATTCGCGTAGCTGGTCTTATGCAAAAAGTGGATGCTGGTATCACCCGAGAAAGTCTTGATGGCAGCCAACCCAAAGAGCTATTGGACGAGGTACGAAAAAGGGCTCATAGTATGTCCCAGCGAGAGTACACATGCTGGAGAGATACCCTGAAACCTGCCTTAGCCAAGGAAAATATTCACTTCAAGGAGATCGAACGACTCACTAAAGCCGAATTTTCTTGGTTGCGTGCGTATTTCCGCAGGGAGGTTTTTCCTGTGCTCACTCCATTGGCCATAGATCCAAGACATCCATTTCCTCTTATCCTGAACAAATCACTCAATTTATTTGTATCCTTACGAAACCTAAGAAAAAAGAAAGCTGCTCCACTAAAGGCAGTTGTACAAGTTCCACGAATTCTGCCTCGACTGGTTCGGATTGAGTCTAACATCAAAGATTCAGGTAAAAAAGTTACCTTTGTTTTTTTGAGCGATGTGGTCAGGCATTTTGTTTCAGACTTGTTCCCCGGACATGAGGCAATCGGTGCCTGGGCATTTCGTATTACCCGAAATAGCCATCTTTATGTGGATGAGGAAGAAGTTGAGAATTTACTTTTGAGTATTGAAGATGAATTGCACAATAGAAGGAGAGGAGCTGCTGTACGCTTGGAAATAGATGATTCCATAGACGAAGATGTACTGAAATACCTACTGAACTCCTTGAATTTATCAGAAAAAGATGTGCTTAAGATCAATGGTCCAATCAATCTTTATCGGTTAATGAAATTACCCGACTTAATGGATAGGGATGACCTGAAATTTCCTGCCTTTGAGGCTTTTGTACCCAAAGCACTAGCATGCAAGGAAAACTTGTTTGAAAAGATATCAGAAAAAGACCACTTATTGCATCACCCATATGATTCTTTTGTTCCGATAGTCGACTTACTGAGGCAGGCAGCAGTTGACCCAGAAGTTTTTGCCATAAAACTAACTATATACCGAACTAGCGGGGATTCTCCGATTGTGAAAGCCTTGATGGATGCAGCTCAAAACGGGAAGCAAGTAACAGCGATGGTCGAACTTAAGGCCCGGTTCGACGAGGAAGCCAATGTGCAGTGGTCTCGTAAGATGGAAGAGGTTGGGGTACATGTTGTATATGGACTTAGTGGGCTAAAAACTCATTGCAAATGCTGCTTGATAGTCAGAAGAGAAGGTAAAAAGCTCAGACGCTATGCTCATCTAGGCACAGGAAACTATAATCCTAGCACTGCTAAAACATATACAGACTACAGCCTTTTCACTGCAAAAGCTGCATTTACTGCTGATATTGCAAATTTATTCAACACATTAACTGGATATACACGTAAGCCGGTTTTCAAAAAGTTACTTGTTGCTCCATTCAATTTGCATGATTCCATTATACGGAAGATTCATCATGAATCGAAAGTAGCTGAGGCTGGTAAGGATGCTAGAATCATTATCAAAGTAAACAGCCTGATTGACCCTGAAGTCATTAAATCATTATATTTAGCTTCACAATCAGGAGTTAAGGTTGATCTAATTGTACGTGGGATTTGCGGGCTTGTGCCAGGCGTTAAAGGTTTAAGCGAAAATATTAGAATTAAAAGCTTACTCGGAAGGTTTTTGGAACATAGTCGTGTGTATTACTTTAAAAATTCACCTCCTGGCGAAACCACATATCTTGGGAGTGCTGATTGGATGCCAAGAAACTTTTTTCGAAGAATTGAAGTCGTTTTTCCCATTGAAGAAAGAAACATGGAGCAGGAGATCATCCAAACAATGGAACACTTCCTCAAGGACAATACCTTTGCCAGCGAATTAAAAAGTAATGGGAAATACTCTCACATGCCAAGACGCACTAAACAATTTTCAATTCAAGCATACTTAACCTATTGTGCTGAACTAAAGAACGAAAAAGAAAGACTGGATTTAAATTCAGGAAGAACCCCTGGAAAAACCAATAATCAAGGCAAAACTAACCAAGAAAACTCCTAAACCCAGAATCGGATCTTTAATCAGGCACAAAAATAGTCCAGCCACCAAAACAAGGGGTGCAAGTGGTCTTTTCCAGTCAAATTTCACGAAATTAATTCAACCTAAATGGAATTTGTAACTCAGAATCTAACTTTCCTCCTGGAGGGGAAGCAACTTGGTTTACCATATTTGCAGCGGCCAATACCATTCGGTCCAATTCTAAATTTCCAGATGATCTCGAAATACGTTTACCCAAAAGTTTACCGCTCGCAGATATCTTAAAACTTAACCAAGTTTCTCCACCGCTTGAAATTGAAGAGCCACTAAGTTTTGTCTCCCATGCCCTTTCAAGCTTCGCTTTAACCATAGCAAGGTATGCATTTAAAACAGAAGGTGAAATCGTACGGGAAACGGAACTGGAAGAGGCTACTTGAATGGATGGAAGAGAAAAGTTACTGGAATTTATTTTGTAAGCAGGTTTATGAGTAGGAGTAGACCTAACTGGAGATGGGGTGGGTAAATTATGTTTTTGCTTAAACTGATTAAAGGAAACGACTTTAGGCTTAGGCTTTGGATTCGCCTTGGGTACTGTTTTGGTGGGAGTAACTTTAGGCTTTGGTTTTTCTTTTACCACGGGTTGAGGCTTGGGCTTGGGCTTTTGTTTTACAGGTTTGGGAGTGGGATTAGGTTCGGGGGGCTGAGTTGAACTGACCTTAGGAGGAAGGGGAGCGGGCTTTATTGGCATAGGCTGGGTTGTGGCCATTGCAAGTTCAAAGACATGAACTTCTTTCGGCTCTTCTTCGCAACTAGGAATCAAACCAAAAACGAACAGAAAACACCCAATAAAAAGGTGAAAAAACAACGAATATGCGAAGATTTTTTTTTCTCTACGATTTAAGCCAACCATTTTTAATTCCCATAATAAAATCCACCAATTGTTAATAACTTAATCCAAAAAACTTCACAAATCAACCTTGAATCGAAGATATAAATTCATGGATCGCTTTTTCATATCGCTCGCCTCCGATTTCCATCAAATTATTATGCTCTGCACCTTCTACCTCGATAAATTTCTTGGGGTCAGGAAGTTCTTTAGAAATTTGCTTCCCTTGGCGAAACGGTACAACTTCGTCCAATGTTCCATGAATAACAAGAGACGGGCATAATATATCTTTTGTTCTTTCAAAATTGCGAAACCGATCCCAAGGCAGCATTGTAAAACCTGTTACAGATCTAAAAGCCGAAAGAAATGGAGTTTCAAGGATAAGTCCTCCCACTTTATGTTTGGCAGCAAGATAGAGTGAAGGACCTGTCCCAAGAGATCTTCCCCAAGCAATAATTCTTGAAGGGTCTCGTCCATGTCGTAAATATAATTCCTCATAAACTGCATCAATAGCGTCGTAACATCCCTGTTCGGATGGATTTCCCTCGCTGAGTCCATAACCTGGATAATCATAAGCAATCATTTCAATTGAATTAGAAGACCAAAAGCTGAGAAAAGATTTTAGATTGCCTAGATCCTCTCCATTACCGTGACTAAAAATTATTGAAACCTGAGGGCTTTCCCTGTTTCCATAATGCATACAGGCAATCGAATCACCTCCGTTCAATTTTAGATAAAAACTTACTTCATCATCTGAATATTTCGCTTTGGAAGGAGCTGGAAAAAGTAATTTATCCCCATAAAACCAAGTCAAGATCGCAACTATAATGTAAACCAACAGGAGAAGCAGAAAAAGCCTAGCCCATGGTATTGTAAAAAAATTTTCCATAAATGATAGTCCAGCCTAAGAATAATGTAATCGCAAGAAACTAAGATTTTCTTTTATTATTACTCTATGAATATTTGCTGTATAGGAGCTGGTTATGTAGGTGGGCCAACTATGGCCATGATTGCATCAAAATGCCCTCACATCAATGTTGCAGTAGTTGACATTAATCGTGAAAGAATTGATGCCTGGAATTCAGACACCTTACCAGTTTACGAACCTGGACTTGATGAGATAGTTAAAAAATCGAGAAATCGAAACTTATTTTTCTCTACTGAAGTGGATAAAAAAATTGAAGAGTCGGAAATCATCTTCATTAGTGTTAACACTCCCACCAAAGATTATGGATCAGGTTTAGGGCAAGCTGCTGATCTCAGATATGTGGAAGCCTGTGCGAGAAGAATTGCAGAGGTCGCTAAAAGCTCCAAAATTATCGTGGAAAAGTCTACAGTCCCGGTAAGAACTGCAGAAATGGTTCAGACTATCTTAAAATCCAACGGTAACGAATTTTCCCATCAGGTTGTCTCCAACCCAGAGTTCCTCGCGGAAGGCACAGCAATACCGGATTTACTTAATCCCGATAGGGTTCTAATTGGAGGAGAAAAGACAAGCGATGGCCTAGCGGCAGTTGAAAAAATCGTTGAAATTTATGCAAATTGGGTCGAAAGGGATCGAATAATCACAACAAATCTTTGGTCCTCCGAACTTTCTAAATTAACAGCTAATGCATTTCTCGCACAAAGAATTTCCAGCATTAATGCTATTTCAGCACTTTGTGAAGAAACCGGAGCAAATGTAGATGAGGTCGCGAATTCAATTGGAACCGATTCAAGAATTGGCCCAAAATTCCTGAAGAGCTCAGTTGGTTTTGGAGGCTCTTGCTTTCAGAAAGATATCCTTAACCTTTGTTACCTCTGCCGTTATTTTCGGCTTCCAGAGGTTGCCAATTATTGGGAACAGGTCATTAGCATGAATGAGTACCAAAAAGAAAGGTTTGTAAGAAGAATTCTGAGCTCCATGTTTAATACCGTCTCCGGAAAAAAAATCGCCATACTTGGGTATGCATTTAAAAAAGACACAAACGACGCCAGGGAGTCACCTGCAATAGGAGTCTGTCAAAGACTGCTAAATGAAAAAGCTAAACTTTCTATTTATGACCCAAAGGTAGAATCAACAACTATCCTTAGCAGCCTGAAAACTCAACCAGGTAATGATGAGAATATAGAAATTGCTGGATCTGTACTAGAAGCTGTTACAGATTCCCATTGCGTAGTAGTTTTAACTGAGTGGGACGAGTTTAAGGAAGTTAACTTTAAAGAGGTTTACTCCCTAATGCATAAACCTGCATCCTTATTTGATGGAAGAAATATACTTAACCTGAATGAACTGAGATCAATCGGATTCTCCGCAGTGGGCATAGGCTCGGGATAACCTAAGTTACTATTACTAAATTCTTAAACGGCTGGTTTACGGGCAGGCCGAGAAAACTGTTTTCGTGCTTTATCCAAAACTCCATTTAAGAATTTTCCTGAATTTTCAGAGGAAAATTCCTTACCTAATTCAAGAGCTTCATCAATAGCTACAACTGGAGGAACATCTAGACGATAAATTATTTCGTATAAAGAGAGCCTCAAAATAGCCAAGTCCGCTTTGGCAACTCTGGAGAAATCCCAATTTGTAACCAAGTCTCGAATAATTGAATCTAGAATTTCTTTTTTTTCTATCACACCGTCAATTAATTCAACGGCATAAGAGAAAAATTCTTCTTTTTGCCCAAGTTTGGAAATAAATTCACTTAAGTCATCTCTTAGATTCTCAGACTGATTCATTTCCCACTGGAAAAGAAACCGGAAAGCAGCACAACGATTTTGTCGCCGATCACTCCAATTTGGATTAATGATTAAGTCTTCGTCCATTTTCTCTTAATTTGCCCCATCAAGAGGGCAGCCTGCGCAAACTCGGAACCTCGGTCAATGCTTCCGTGCACGCGATCTTCAGCGGACTTCAAATCTTCCGTTACCACGATGCCATTAATCACGGGTATATGATATTGCAAAGAAAGCGTTTGCATACTTTGGGCAGCAGCTTCTGCGACTATATGATGGTGTGAAGTTTGACCTTTGATCACAACTCCTAGTCCGATCATAGAATCCATAACCTTATTTTGCAGGATAAGATCTATACATGATGGTACTTCATTAGATCCCGGGACGCGTTCGATGACTAACTCCTTAAGCTCACCATTTTGGGTCAAACCAGTTGTTACTCGTTCAAGAAGGATATCCGTTAATTTCTGATTAAAACATGCACAAACAATTCCAATCCTCAACTCTGAAGGATTAATCTGGGGGAAAGATGGATTATCAGTACTCATTTATTCTCGTCCCACAGTCATTCTTTTCGTTATTTCCAAGCCATATCCTTCAAGTCCAATAACACGCCTTCGGTCCCTTGATAATAAAACTAGTTTGCTAATTCCAAGAGCGGATAATATCTGAGCACCAATTCCATAGTCTCGAAAATCCATAATTGAAGTTTCAGATGTTTGCTTTTCTTCAATAGATTTTGAGATTATTTTATTCGTTTGATCATCATTTCTTCTTGGCTCTAGATAGAGCAGGGCACCACAACCATGAGAAACAATCGCTCGTAATGAGTCTTCTACTGAATTACGACTTTCTCCAGCAGGATAATAACCTAAGACATCAGAAACAACATTAGCCGTCTGCACTCGAATCATAGGTGTCTTAGATTTGCTCCACTTCCCATAGCTTAATCCGTAATGAATACGGTCATCCAATACACTTTTAAAGGTATGTAATCTAAATTTACCCAAGGAGTGAGAGAATTCTTGTACGGAAAGCTCTTTAATCAACTTCTCTCTTTGGTGCCTGTATTCAATAAGGGAGGCGATTGAGAGCAATTTCATACCCCATTTTTTCTTAAGTTTCTTCAAATCAGGCAATCGGGCCATGGTCCCATCTTCTTTGAGAATCTCGCAAATTACCCCGCTTGGATGTAAACCCGATAAAGTTGCCAAATCTACAGCAGCTTCGGTATGCCCAGCTCTTTCCAGTACACCACCCGGTCTCGACCTCAAAGGAAAGACATGCCCAGGTTGGACCAAATCTTCTGGTGAGGAATGAGAGGAAGCTAAAATTTCAATAGTACTAGTACGATCATATGCACTAATTCCAGTTGTTATACCATCTGCAGCATCCACAGATACTGTAAAATCTGTCTTCTGTGCCTCCCGGTTATGAGGAACCATACTTGAAATACCAAGTTTGCCAAGCTGACTGGGTAGCAAAGGTACGCAAATAAGTCCACGTCCATGGACAATCATGTGATTTATCGCTTCTGGCGTAACTTTCGAAGCTGCCATCACTAAATCCCCTTCGTTTTCTCTGGATTCATCATCCGTAACGATAACCATTTTGCCGTCAGCGATGTCCTTAAGAACATCGTCAACGCTGTCAAATGGAGGTTTAGGGTTGTTGTCGGGCATCACTCACTAAGAATAAATAAATTTTTCCTATCCTCAAATCTAATCGAGAGACACTTACTTTTCACCAGAAACCGTATCTTCGATAAACAAAAGAAATTCAGTTTCATTCATAATTTCGATTCCAAGCTTTTGAGCCTTATCTAATTTTGAGCCTGCTCCGGGTCCAGCAATTACAAAAGTGGTTTTTTTACTTACACTTGAGGAAACCTTCCCACCCAAACTTTCAATTTTTTCGGATGCATCCTGTCGCGTAAATTTTTCCAATGATCCTGTTAAAACAAAAATTTTACCCAACAATATTTGCGAGCTTTTTTCTGGATTATTGATGAATTGTATACCTTCATTCTCTATACCCTGAAGCATTGTCAGATTCGATGGATTATTAAAAAAAGAAACTATGCTTTTGGCCATAATCTCTCCTATTCCGTCAATATTAATCAAGTCCTCAATTGTAGCGTTAGCAAGATCAGCCAAATTACTAAAATTGATTGCTAAATCCTTAGATGCACTTGAACCAACATGCTTTATTCCCAAACCGCATAGAAATCTCCAGAACTCCTGTGACTTACTTTTTTCAATTGAACCGATAAGATTTTGGGCAGACTTTGCGGCAAATCCTTCTAATTCAACTACTTGATCAAACTTTAGACGATATAAATCATCGATTCTTGTGACTAATTGCTTTTCAACTAATTGTTCAACCACAGCCTCACCTAAGCTATCAATATCCATGCAACCGCGACTGGCAAAATATTCAATTTTCCCTTTCAATTGGTCGGGACAGAATTCGTTTGGGCAACGCCAAGCTGCCTCCCCATCTACTCGAAAAAGATCAGTTTCACATTTGGGACAAGATTTTGGGAAAATAAACTTGGTAATACTTGAATCTCTGTCTTTTTTAACCACTTCGACAACTTGCGGAATAATCTCACCAGCCTTCTCCACGACAACCGAATCTCCAATCCTGATGTCTTTTCTTTGAATTTCATCAGCATTATGAAGGCTTGCCCTCGAAACTAATGTGCCTGCCAACTGAACAGGCATAAGACAGGCAACTGGAGTAATCGTACCTGTTCGACCAACCTGCAATATTATATCTTCCAACTTTGTAATTTGTCGCTCAGATTCAAACTTAAACGAAATTGCCCATCGTGGTGCCTTAGCAGTATGTCCGGCAATTCTTTGATCCTTTCTGGAATTTAGTTTTATAACTGCACCGTCAGTGGGGTAGGCATATCCATTGCGCAAACGATCCAGCTTAGTAATTGCATCCCATGCAAGTTTTCCAGAAGATACATGTTCAACAAATTCAACCGTAGGAAACCCCCAGTCCCTAAGCGTCTTATGGAATTCAATTTGGCTAGAAAACCAACTAATTGGTTCACATGCACCCAATCCATAAAGCACGATTCTTAATTTTCTCTTCCCTGCTTCCTTTGGATCTAAAAGCTTTACCGTACCAGCAGCCAGGTTTCGCGGATTTGCATATGGGGACTCTTGTTCCTTTTCTCTTTCCTGATTAATTCTAAGGAACTCTTCGTGCTCCATAAAAACTTCTCCCCTAACCTCAATAAAATTCGGATATTCATCTGCCAAGATTTGTTTTGGCAACTCTTCAATATGTTGGAGATTTTGAGTAATAATATCACCTTCCACTCCATTTCCACGCGTCACAGCTGTTTCCAAATATCCATCTTTGAAGGTCAATGAAACTGCAACACCATCGATTTTTGGCTCGACCACATACTCTAAACTCTGAGCTTCAAACAATTTTTTTAATCTCTGGTCAAATTCAAAAAACTCAGTACGGTCATAGGTATTATCCAAGCTTAACATGGGTTCGGCATGCTTATGGGAAACAAATCCATCCATGCGATCATCACCAACAATTGGTACCTTTTCATCCTCTCTCCCTTCATCCCCAAAAGACGATTCAGTTGATTGGCTGAATAAACCCAATGGATCAATTTCTGCCTGCAAATTCTCCATTTCACGCTTAAGTGAATCATATTCCTGGTCAGAAATTACAGGTTTTGCCTTGCGATAATATGCTTCGTTGTGATTTCTGACTAGATTTTCCAACTCTCTGAGTCGCACTTCCTGTGCAGAAGAATTATTCTTCATTGTTTGGCAATTCCCATCACTGCATCCGACATTCTTGAGAGAGCCTGCATCAGTAAAGCTCGAGAGCAACCTAGGTTTAGCCTCAAGAAACCTGGTGCATCAAAATCTCTTCCATCAGAAAGTCCAATTCCATATTCTTCAAAAAATTTATGAGGGTCCTCAACCGGTAAATTCCTAGCATCTATCCAAAGAAGATAGGTTGCTTCAGGAGAATAAGGAATTAAGAATGGTAATTCACTCAATACAGACATAGCTGCATCTCTATTATCTCTAAGATAGTCAATTAAGTTAGCTCTCCAAGGTTCACCTTCACGATAAGCCGACGCAGCCAATAAAAAACCAAGTGCTGGTGGATCTGGTACGATACCCCTCATTGCTTTCTTGAATAAAGATCTCAACTTTGGGTGAGGAATAATAGCAAAAGAACAACCAAAACCTGCTATATTAAATGTCTTACTTGGAGCCATTAAGGTGATTGACCTGTTTAAGATACCTTCGTCCAAAGAAGCAGGAGGAATGTGTGTTAAATTTTTTTCTAAAATCAAATCGCAATGGATTTCATCTGAGCATAAATATAATTCCCGCTCGTTAATCCATTCATTCAAATTATCTAATTCCGAGCGAGTGAATGAAGTTCCCACAGGATTGTGAGGATGACATAGCATGAAGAGATCGCCAGGATTTGTTTCCAATGCATGGAGTGAAGTATAGTCAATTGTGAAACGAGATTCACTGAGTTTAAGGGGAATTTTAGTTAATGAGAGTCCAAAATTCTTTGAAGCAGTTAAGAATGGCGGATAAATGGGGGTTTGAATAATGGCTTGAGAAGATTCTTCAGCAAGTGCGCGACAAGTCACGTTAAGAGCACTCACCATACCTGGAAGCCAAACAATCCAATGTCCATCTATATCCCATTGGTACATTGTACGGCAACGCTCTACAACTAGATCAACCAATTCGGATGGAGTTTTACCGTAACCGAAATTGCCATAATCATGATAGTCAGCAACCGTATCTAATATTGGAACTGGAGACTTGAAATCCATATCTGCAACCCACATTGGGATTACATCAGAATCTTCATACTTTCCCCATTTTAGCGAATTTCTTCCTTTACGATTTGGCGGAAGATCAAACTCTTTGCTGTCCATTGTTGAAATTAGAATTCCTGACTTACTTCCATGAATACATGTATTTCAAAATAAATTGATCAACATTAGCATCAACCATGTGGAGATAAGACAAAGCAAAGGCATGCTCATCGTCCATCCACCAAGTGAGTTCCGAATTCAAATTAAAATCATTGTAGGAAAAATCTTTCCACAGACCATGCAACTTAGCAAAAAATATAAAAGATAAATCCTGAGTAAAGGCTATTTCCGTGCCTGCTTCGAGGGACCACCCAAAACCTTCCTCTTCAAGAATAAGGTTTTGTGAATCTCCCAAGTATTCAACACCTAGGCCTAAAAATGGACGAAACATTCCCTGATTGTCATAAAAATCATCAAAATGATATCGAAGGTTTAAACCAAACCTCCAATAAGTTTCTCTCGATGAATTAGTTTCTAATCCTGCATAGGTGTAAGAAAGATCAAAGTCGACTGTTTCACTACCTGGAGAGTTGACAAATAAATTTATGGAATCTCCTTCAAATGCTTTATTGTTTTCATTAATTAAACCATAGCCGAATCCCAGATAATATTCACCAATACGAGATTTACCAGAAACAAACAAAAAGGAACTGGAGAGTAAAAAAATTAAAACTGGAAAACTAGTTTTCATATATTTTTATTTTTAAATAATTGAAGAATTATCGTAATCCTAAAGAGGATTTTTTCACTTGGAAATGCAAAAAGCTAGAGTTTGAAGCTGAACATAAAATATGGTGCTATTTTCTTTCATCATATCCAACGCCAAGGCAATTCCATAGTTAGTTTTTCGGACGGAATCTAAGCAAATAAATCTAATTTTGAGCACTAATTAGAAAAAGAAATACCACCCATATTTTACAGGCCGATTTGACCAACGACTAGCAGAACTTTAATTCGAATTCTTTTTCAGCTTTCTCGTCGCCAATGAGAATTATCTCACCTTCTTTTGAAAATTGATGGTCAGGTGAAGGAGTGATGACGGTAGTACCGCCACCTTTTATCGCGACAATGCTACATCCTGTTTTTTCTCGAATTTTAGAATCCTTAAGCTTTTCCCCGACTAATGATTTTGGAGTTTTTTGACTGAAAATATCCAAACCTTCAGTAACCATTAAAATCTCAGCACGATTAAGAAGATTAAAAATAGTATTTGCACCCATATGATCTTGTGACATTACAAAATCTGCACCAGCACGATGCAATGATTCCACATTTCTGTGCAAAAACGCACGGGCAATAATTTGTGCATCAGGACGCAGTTTCCGACAGTATATAGTAAGGTATATATTGGATTCATCGTCATGGCTTGTAATTAAGACAGCGGGTGCTTTATTAATCCCGGCTCTCTCAAGAATTACTTTATCTGATGCATCGCCAACAATTGAATTTTTTACTTTAGCTGCTTTAAATTCATCTATTTCAATCACGCGATAAGGGACATTCATTTCCTCAAGACTTTGAGCCGCTTCACGACCAACTCTACCAGCACCAATAATTATCACAGGTGCATGATTCTGAGTATACTTTCCGAAATGCTGATCATATTTTTTAAAGTGTGTATCCATACCTGCCAATAGAAGTACGGTGTGGTTATTGAGTAACGCATTGGGTTCTGGAAGCTGAAAATGACCTCTTTCCCACATACCAACAACATTAACTCCAAAATCTTCTCGCAAATTTGTGTCTTTCAAACTCTGTCCGACAAGAGGTGTACCATGAATGGTTGCTTCTGCGATCCTTACTTCATCAAAACTACCAATAAGGTGGGTACTACGGTCCGTGCAACTAATACGTCTGGCAAGAAATGAACCCATTTGCCGAGAAATCTTGATAACATGATTCGCCCCTGCCAAATTTAGAATTTCTTCGGAAGTAGGTCTATTACAAGTACTAGTAATTATACAATTTGGGGAAGCTTCCCTTGCACGAAAAGCAACATTAACATTTCTAATATCGTCATCAGTTGCTACCACCATGGCTGAACTTTTTATTCCAGCATTTTGAAAAGTCTCAACCTCATCAAGTTTCCCGAGCATGACAGGTATCTGCATGTCATGTAATCTTAATGCATCCTTCAATTGTTCAATGATCAGGACAAATGGATAACCAAACTGATTCAGCTTATCCATTAGATCATGGCTGACGGAGTCATAGTGGGTTAGAATCAAATGCTTTTGTTCAGCTCCTTCAAACTTTCTTGGAATACGTGCTCCAGTTTGATATTCCATGAATGGTTTGTACAAAAACTCCATAAACACAAAAGGGAGTACAATAAAGAGGTAAAAAACGCCCGTAAACATTACCACCATGGAAAAAAGCCGTCCATTATTTCCGCTAAATGTAATATCACCGTAGCCAAGTGTAGACATTGTGGTAAGTACCCAATAAATAGACTCAACAAATCCCACATCTTCAGATCGTTCTATCGACATCAAATGCCGATAAATGTGCATGTAAACAAACACAAAGAGAAAAAGAACAGCTGCAAAACGAAGAAAACGAAAAGCATTTAATCGTTTTTTCCGCTGACGGAAAACGGAAGGGATTGATTTAATAACATCTTTCACGAGCTTTTTGTTAAATCTTAATTTGCACCTGAGTAGTATAGTACATAGAGAAATATCCTAGCGAGCACTTATCTATTCGATATTGAATCACAACAACCTATAATGATCCTTAGATCGTGAGATTACCAATAAAAAAACCAACATATATTTTTCTTATTTTCGCAGTTGTATTGGGTACCGATACAAGAGGAGACTCAAGACTTATTACTTACGATGAAGCAAAACCTCGTCCTAGCAATGCATTGGTTCAAAATTGGATTCGCTTCAATGGACCTTATGACAATGCAACAACCAAAGACACATCAATTGCATTGGATAAAAATAAATTTAAAATAAAAAAAATCTGGGAACTTTCAAAAGGGGAGGGTTATGCATCGCCAGCAATTTTCAACAACCATTTGATATTATTCCATCTGCAAAATGGTTTTGAAATAATTGAATCAAGGGATGCAGAAACCGGAAAAATCCGTTGGAGTCACAAATATCCAGCTGAATATCGTGATAGATATGGATATTCCAATGGTCCTAGAGCAAGTCCACTTATCTGGGACGGATGTGTATATGCTCACGGAGTAACAGCTTGGTTGACTTGCCTTGAGCTAGAAACAGGCAAATTGTTATGGGAAAGAGATCTCAAGAAAGAATTCCTCATACCAGATTATTTTTTCGGAAAAGGCTCTAATCCGATCGTATCAGCAAACTCATTAATTTTAAATATTGGAGGTCAGAAAAATGATTGCGTCGCCGGGTTTGATCTTAAGAACGGAAAAACACTTTGGATTACGAAAGATGCTTGGGGTGCAAGCTATTCGTCGCCTGTAAAAGCAAAAATCAATGGCCGAGACACCTGCATATTTTTCACAGGAGGTGAAAGCAGACCGCCGACGGGAGGACTTTTAATCTTAGATTCGGAAACCGGCCAAAAATTAGCTAGGTTTCCCTGGCGATCTAAAATGTATGAATCAGCCAACGCATCACCTCCAGTGGTTGTTTCTCAAAATCGTGTTTTCATTAGTGAATGTTACGAAAAAGGGGGAGTGCTGGTTGAATTTGACGAAAATTTTTCACCCAAAATTATTTGGCATAAACCCGAACTAAATGTTCATTGGATGACTCCAATTTACCATGAAGGATTAATTTTCGGGGTTTCTGGACGTCATCAACGTGGTGCAGCCGTATTCTGTGTTGAGGCTAAAACTGGATTAATAAGATGGAAGGAGCGAGTCATTTGGAAAGACACAATAAACGACCAAGTTTTAAATTTAGAACTATTCAGAGGTTCAATCCTAAAAATTAATGATTATTATTTGGCTCTGTCAGAAATTGGATCTTTAATTCTGCTAAATATGGACGAAAACGGATGGAATCTTCTGGGAAAACAGCAACTTTTCTTCGCACCTGGAACATGGACATTACCCGCTTTGAGCAATGGTTTACTCTATGTCATGCAAAATGAAAAAGATCGCATGTCGGGTATGGAACCTCGTGTGCTCTGCTTTGATCTCCGTAAACCATGATCATGGCGGAGAATGAAAAAAATCTCTGTGAAGTACAACCTTTTGGCGGATTCGATTTACCATTAATCTATTCGCTCAAAGAGACACAAAAAGCTGACATCAAAATCGGTTCTTTAGTCAAAATACCCCTAGGTAAAAGAGTGATTCTGGGTATCGTTTGGTCGTTAAATGTGACTGATACGACAATGGGTGCCAAAGCTCGCCAAATAATTGATTTAGTTCATGAAGAACCAGTACTGACTCCCGATCTTTTAAAATTAGCAAGATGGATTGGAAAATATTATTCATGCAACACAGAATCCTGCCTTGAAGCTATGATTCCAGTCTCGGTCAGAAACGGTATGCAGGAAAAATCACGAAGATTGATTTCTTTAGATAAAAGTAAATCTGATTACGAAAACTTACTAAATCGGTCTCCCGCACAAGCAGTGATAATAAATTTCTTGAAGCATCAAAATCATCCCGTTGCTGCATCAAAGATTTTAGCTGAAACCGGAAAATCTCACTCAACTTTAGCCAGTCTCAAGAAAAAAGGTCTAATTATTGAAAGTTCTGAGACTGTAGAGCGAGTTGCATATGATGATGATTTTTCCGATTCCAATGAAAAAGTTGACCACACACTAGTTCTGACTGAAGAGCAAACTGTTGCAGTGCGAGAAGCGACTAAAGACCTACAATCATTAGCATTTCAAACTAGATTAATTTTTGGGGTAACAGGTTCAGGAAAAACAGAAGTTTATTTTGAAGCAATGGAAGAGGCATTAAAACAAGGAGGTAGTATTCTTTTTCTAGTGCCAGAAGTTTCCCTTGCTCCACAAACTGTATCACGAATCAGAAATAGGTTTGAAAAAGAAAAAGTTGTAGTCTGGCACAGTCATTTATCCTCAGGAGAGAGAGTGGATGCATGGAGAAGTATAACCAAGCAAGATTCCAGAATTGTCGTGGGTGCCCGATCAGCCATTTTTTCGCCTCTGCCCAAATTGCGATTAATCATTGTCGACGAAGAGCATGAGGCAGCTTACAAGCAAGAAGATAATCCAAGATACCATGCAAGAGACATTGCAGTTTTAAGGGCAAAGTTCGTAAATGCGACTTGTCTGCTAGGTTCTGCCACACCAAGCCTAGAGACTATGCACAATGTAAATAGGACAAAATACAGTCTAAGCAAGTTAACTGAAAGAGTTGATAATCGTGAACTGCCATTGGTTCACCTGGTTGACATGAGAAGGGAGGCAGAAAAAAGAAAAACACTGCCCATACTTTCTCAACCTCTTGTTGAAGCCCTAAGGGATCGAATCCAAAATCGAGAGCAAAGCATTCTTTTTCTAAACCGACGTGGTTTTAATACCACAATGCTTTGCCCAGAATGCGGTCATGTTGAAACTTGTAAGGATTGCAGTATTGCTATGACCTTCCACAGGACTGATGGATACCTAAGGTGCCACCTCTGCGGCTTTCGTAAGCCTGCTCCCCGTAATTGCGAAGAATGTAATTCATTCGATCTCCAAAAAAAAGGTCATGGCACCCAAAGGATAGAAGATTTAGTTGAAGATTTGCTACCCCGTTCGGCAAGGGTGCAAAGAATAGACGCCGATATAATGAACAAAAAGAATCTCTTCCGAGAAACTTTATCTAATTTCAGAAAGGGTAAAATTGATGTCTTAGTTGGTACGCAAATGATAGCCAAAGGATTGGACTTCCCAAAAGTTACTCTTGTTGGGGTCATCGATGCGGACCTTCCCCTTAGAATTGAGGATTTCAGAGCTTCTGAAAGAGCTTTTCAAATGCTAGTTCAAGTTTCAGGCAGAGCGGGGCGAGGTAACCGGACTGGAGAGGTATATGTACAAACCTATGCACCTTTCGCCTCTAGTATTCAATTTGCAAGAAGATCAGATGTTAGTGGTTTTATTGATGAAGAAATGGAAATGCGCAAAGAATTTGGATACCCTCCATTTACTCATCTAATAAGACATCTATTCCGAAGTAGGAGTTCTGCAAAAGTGGAATTCTATGCAACAGAGTGGACCAAGCAATTACAGCGTGCAGAAATCGAAAACTTTCGTTTCAAAGGTCCAGCACTTGCTCCACTTGAAAAAATCAAGGGCTATTACCGATATCATTTTTTTTACTTCACTCCTTCAGTAAAAAGAACAATTGAAACACTTGGTAAAATCAGGGAAAACTTCCCGATTGATCCAGAAGTTCACGACATTCTGGATGTGGATGCACAACAGATATGCTAGGAACGAGATAAATTTATATCTTTATTCTCTCTCGTAACTTAATGGAGAAAGCAGAGGGATTCTAAGTGGGACGCCATAAGGATTATTTCTTACCAACATGATACCAGAACCCGAAGGTATAACGATATCACTTTGCGGAGTACTGCCTCCACCGAGTTTACGCCAACCGCCGAAACTGAAAAGAATCTCCGGTGCCTCCACATAACCTGCACCCGGTTCAGTTATCGATATGGAAACTACTCGTCCATCCTCTACTTTTGCATTTCCACGAGCACCAAAACCTCCACCTCCTACGAAAAGAACTGTAGCGTCATGGGTGTAACCCAAGCCTCCACTTCCTGTAGACCATTTTGCCTTTCCATCACTGATAAAATCAGAATTCCCCAAACGATCAACCAAGCTAAATCTATCATCATCCAAGACTTTAATCTCATGATATCCATTGGCAGTCGATTCGACAACAACACCTAAACCATTGAGAACCTCGTTACCCTCGGAATCTACCTGATTTTTAAGTGAATTCGTTTTTCTGCCCCTCGCATTTGAAATTTTGACGACAAATCCATCAATTAATCCATGACTTGATGAAGTAATTATTATATCTTCGGCGTTATTTGTGATATTACTTATTTCACCTGAAGCCATGGAGAAATCAATAGATGTAATGGAGGCACCAACTCCACTACCAGGTTTAGCAGTTGCCCAAGCTCGTCTTTGAATATCTCGATTTGAACCGTCATGCCAATAAGTAGACCAAACATTTTGGTGAAGTATTCTTACATTATCAGCAAGTTCCTGATTCTCATGAGCAAGCCATGCAAACGGGTTGGAGGAATTCTTATCAACATAGATAGGGTCGATAAGATCTGATAGCATCACATCAAGTCCAAAAGGGTTACTAATAAATAATTTCTTCCCTGCTGCGGGAATTTGTAAAAGAGTGCTTTCAGTCAAAGGATTTCCAGATAAAACTAAATTGAGATCGTTTGGGGTCCTTCTACTCAAAATAAAGGACTCGCCGGGAAAAATTATTTGATTATCGGCAGAGGTACCATCTCCATCTATTTGTTTCCAAGTGGTCCCGTCATGATAGAATCCTGTGTAATCATTTTCATTGTTGCCAATCTGATTATTTTGAGTCTTAAGCAGGTAAATAATGTCGGCTGTATCAGCATTTCCACTGTTTAATTCAACCGAATCATAACCAAAAAGATCACCGAGCGTCCAAGCTTGAAAAACTTCTACCATTGAATTTGATAGGAAAATCCCACTTAGGTCTTCAGAATAAGGATTAGCCAGGGTTATAGATTTTTCCGTATTACCCGAAATCCGATAATATTTTCCGTTTGTAGACGAATTTTGATCTGTGAGTCTTAAAAAATGTACTCCACCTTGCACAGTAACCTTGGGTACAGAATCAAAACCCATGCCTTTATTTGTTAATTGAATGGAAACAATTTTCCCATCTATGTCTAGGGTAGCAGTTGCCTCAGCTGGTTCAAAATCTGTACCCCTTACAGAACCACTTGGCAAATCGATCGAAATCAGAGGAGGTTCGGTATAACCAAGTCCTCCGTCCAAAATGTCTATGCGATCTAAAGTCTTGTTTACATCGTTCGATGTAACTGCGAGCAGTCTGGCTTTTTGAGTGATAAATTGATTAGAATCAAAAGGTGATTTATCTGTATTCAAAGGGTCTAACAAATCTGGAACCAAATGAAAAATTAGAGTATTTCCAATCAATGATTCAGTTTGACCCCTAAAAACAACTCGGCCCTGAAGACTTGGTGATAACATCGTAAAGGAAGGTGCGTCTACACTGCCTCCTTTAATAGCCAATGAAATTGATCCAAACTGATTCGAATTTCGAGATTGAGCATTTGCAAAGTAAGGCAGAAAAACTAAACAACAAGAAACCAAAAATTTGGTTAAAAGTTCTAAGTTTAGCATTTGCATTTTCACAATATTAAATATGGTTCACCTAATGTTAAAGTGCAAAGGGAAATTATATATTTATTTTGCTCTGTTTTTCGAATTTTCAGGCCTTACTTTGTTGATATCGCAAACATATGCAGACCAAAGTAAGAGTTCAACTGTTCTTCAAGTTTCTAATTTCGAAAGTGATCTGCATCAATACCATTTAAAAACTCCTGAAGATCCTTTTGCTCCCTTGGTTACAAAGATGCAGCAAAAAAGACCTCAAGCATTACAGTTTGAAACCGAAAAAGATGCACTGAGGGCTTTACTAATTGAACTTGAAGTTTCTGAGGCAACCCAGGTTTTAGTGTTCTCTAACACCAGCCTCCAGTTATCCAGGATTAGTAAAAATCACCCTAGAGCACTTTTTTTTAATGATGATTTATATGTCGGCTATGTACCCGGTGGTTTTATTGAGATCATTGGGATCGACCCAAAAGTTGGTGCCATTCCTTATGTTTTCAGATTACCAAAGAGAGGAGATAACATTCATCCTCCGATAAGAAGATCAAGCCGCTGCATGAGATGTCATGCAACATCTTCCACTGCACATATTCCTGGTTTACTCATGTCATCTGTCATTCCTGCAGAAGGTGGAGGGAGTTTAGATAACCTTGCCCCTGAACAACCCGGTCATGAAATCCCGTACGGTAATAGATTCGGAGGTTGGTTTTTAAGTGATCGAAACAGCAAAGTTGCGAAATGGTCGAACTCCACAGGTATAATGACTAACGGCAATATCTCCCAACAATTGGTACCATGGCCTCAACAAAATATAGTGAAATATCATCTCAATGACAAAAGCGAAACCGTTGCTCATTTGATTCTAAGTCATCAGGTTGGATTTACTAACCTATGCATTGAGATTCAATACCTTTTAAGAGAGTTTAAAGAAAAGTATCCCCATGATTATGAAAAAAAAATCACAGGCAAGCTTGTAGAAAAACTTCTTTCCTACACTTTATTTTCAAACGAGCCAAGGCTTCCAATTTCTTTATCAAAAGAAAACTCACCATTTGTAGATGAGTTTGAATCGCTGAAGCATTCTAATAAAAAATTTCATGAATTTAGAAAGCTTAATTTAAGAGATCGATTACTCGAAATACGATGTTCTTACATGCTTGGTAGCAACGTTTATCAAGCACTACCCAAAATGTTCAAATCTAATTTTGAAAAGACACTTGTTATGATTTTAAAAGATGAGCATGAACTCAAAACTAAAGTCACTGACCACTTGGAATCTTCGGAAAAAGCTAAAATTTTAGAAATCTTAGAAAAGTATATATAAAAAGGGCACCCAAATGGATGCCCCTAAGAAAAATTTTAAAAATGTTTTACTTCTTTGCTAATTTGGCACCAGATTTCTTCCATCCAGAGATGCCAGCAGAAAGATGCTTGATGTTTTTATAACCAAGTTTCGCAGCTGCATCAGCTCCGCGCTTGTAAGCTCTGCAACCTGGTCCACCGCAATAAGAAACAACTAATGTGCCTTTATCCTTCGGAAGAACTTTGGCTAGGCTTTTGGCGTTTGCAGAAAAATCTATTGCCGTAGGTATATGCCCACGGGCAAATGACTTGGCACCATTAACATCAATAACAGCTACTTTACCTGCATCGATAGCTTTCTGAAGCTCCTTAATGCTAATATCTGGATATTCACCAGCGACTAAATTCGAGGCAAAAGCTACCAGAAGAAGAGAGAATAATTTTTTCATAGGGTTTTATAGATTACGAGGTTTATATACGACTGCACTTATAAAACCTGTGCTACATCCAAATCAAGGTTTATACACCCTAATCCGTAAGAAATTCTTACCACCATCTCTCAGAGGATCTTCTGTGGTAAAAGTAACCCTCTCCATACTGCCACCCAAATCGATATCTTTAGATGCATCATGAAGCACTCCAAATCGCGACCAAGTTCTTAAATTAGTACTTTTTTCCACAACATACCTAAAATCTTCACCAGTAGTTTGAAGAGGTGTCTTGTAGCGAATGAATGAAATCCTCTGCCTACCATCAGTTGTGTCAGGTAACTTAATAGGCATAAACTGTGGATTATCCGCCCCTAGGCTATCTAGCCCCATGGCTCTCTCAAAAAGATTAGAATACCCATCTCCGTCGGAATCAGAATAATCTTCATCAAAAACCTGCCTTGCCTCATCATTTGTACTCTCAGGACTTTTAGTAAGAATCCGAGCGGAGAATCGATCTTTAATCCTTTCATACCGGACATCATTTTTTCGATATTCCAACCATGCCGATTTTGTAGGACGAACAACAGGAAGAATCTTAGTTTGCGTTTCAGCAGCAACATAAAAAAGGCTGGCTGGGACGTCAAAACTCAGGGTTACATTCCCCTCATCAAGAGCAATAATTTTATTCCCTTGATAAATCTTAGCTATCGATTCGTCCGATGAAGTAATCTGATATGGGAAATCTGAACTCGTGGAACGAATTCCTTGTAAAATAATTGGCCTGTGCCCGAAAGGCAAAGGATGTAAAACACCATCTTCAGCACTATCCGGAAACAAAATCTTAGGTCTTTGCTTGGAAGAAACAACAAAAGTCTTAGTAACTGGAAGGGCAGGGTGGAAATAAGCAGAACCCCCTTGTGCAGCAGTAATACTTATAGTACCCACAACACCCTCAAGAATAACTACACCATATGGATCTACAAATGCAGGACCGTAATCAACTTTAAACTCAATTGGTAAACCTGAACTTGCTGAAGCATTAAGCTCAAATGGTGGATCGTCTCTGACTTTCAATGGGATATCTTCAAAAGAAATCACCTGAACATCTTTATCAACGGGATTGATTACGGTAAGAACTTGTGGTTGGGGAATCGCAGGGTGATAGCGAGTATCACCCATCTGAATAGCAGAAATAGTAACTTCTCCGGGCCCATTAATGTAAACCTTATTACCAACTATGGTTACTACAGCTTGATTACTTGAAACAAAACTCACGGGCAGACCCGAAGTTGCGTATGCAATTAGCTCAAAGGGTGCATCTCCATCCGCTCTATCTGGAAGCTTGTAAGCTATCTCCCCGTTAGCATCGAAATAAGGAATTAATCCTCCCCATACAATTTCTTGATCACCACCGAAGGAAGGAGGCTCCTCCGAATAACTATGTAAATCGGGAAGGTCACCACTCATTCCCCACTTATGAGCTAAATAACCTTCAATCTTTTCTCGATTTATGGAATTTACCTCCTGATCAAAAACTAAGGCTTCCGCTATCTCACCAGTAAAGTTTTCTCCAACAAAATCTATCGCTGAAACTCCTTGTGCATAAGCTTTGGCTCCTACAACTTGCCCATTTACCCATAGGGTCTGGGAATTCGGTGCAACTCGTAGGGATGTTACACTCCAAGACCTGCTATTAACCTCAGAAACAATTTCCACATTTCCCGATGCATGCTCAAGTGTAATAAAACCATCAGAATTTGTCGTTTTGAGATCTCCACCAAGAATCTTTCCATCATTCGGATCTTCGTATCGATGAACTAAGAAAATAAAATTTGGACTGTTTACTTGGTTTTGAATCTCAAAAATTTGACTCAAATTAGAATCAAATTGCAGCGTAGCTTTTTGATTAAGTGATGCAGGAGTCCATTGTGGCATTTTTGTAATATTTGCCTGAATTGGATTATTAGTATTTCCGGATTTATCAGCCCATAGGCTTACCTTATTGCCAGAAATAAAATCTTTTTCCGAGTCAGGTTGACCATCGCCATTCACATCCGTGGCATCAAACCACAACCTAAGACCTGGTGTAGAATCAGAGAAAAGATTACCCCAATTGATGGTGAAAGACTGTTCAACACTCGGAGCAGTTTCGTATCTATTGTCCCCATCCTGCACTGCAGTAATTGTGACGTCACCTGCACCTCTAATATACGCGTACTCTCCAACTATAGTAGCGAGCGAGGGGTCTGATGAATAAAAGCTAACAGGTAATCCTGAACTTGCCGTTGCATCTAACTTGTAAGGAAAGTCACCCACAGAAAGGTTGGGAATTGCAGAAAATGTTAAATTTTGAGGGACTCGAATGACAGTGAGATAATTGTCAACTGGCAATGCAACTTCGTAATCTTCACTTCCTCTTTGATTGGCAACTATCCTTGTTTGACCAGCACCTACTAAAGTTATTCGGTCAAAGTCGCCTCCTCCTTCTCCATAAATTCTAGAAACTTCATCAGCCGACAAACTTTTACCATAAAGCCTTAGATCATCGACTAAACCTTTGATGGGTGCTTGGCTTCCGCCTAAAATAAAAGATGAATATCTCGATTTGATATCTGTACCGGAAAATGTCTGCCCTCCTTCACTTAGCAATATTTCACCGTCTACATAAAGGGAAACAGTACCTGTCGCACCGTTATACACCAAACAAACATTGATCCACTCATCATTAACCAAGAAATTATCCTGTGTTGTGAGAACCAGATTTTCATTAATACCATCCAGAGAAAGATATACTTCAAGACTAGAGTTTTGCTCACTCTTCGCGATCCGTAGTAAATTCATTCCAGAAATCCCACCTTTTACCAATATCTGAGAATGATTGGAATCAACATCGTTAGGCTTGAGCCACAGACTCAAACTGAAATTTGAGTCAAACTCAACCGCACCAAAATCAACTCTTCCAGCAGGGGTACCGACCTCAACGCCATTACCAAAATAAGCTGTCCTCCACACCTTACTTGGAGAAGTTGAATCCAACCCAAATAAGGTTCCATTATAATTGCCCATTTCATCCTTGGCTCCATTGTACATTTGCTCATTAAATTTCCAGTATCCGATTAGGGAATCCTCTTCGGTTACTAAGATTCTGGCTACTGCTTCATCTTCCACAATGTAATTAACTGGAAGATTTGTAGGATTTCCGTCCATGCCGGTCGAGATGGCAGTTAAATCTAAATAATCAAGGGTGGCAGGAATATCAGAAAGATTCTGATCAAAAATAATTTCCTGCTCGAGTTTCTCAGAAATCGTGAGTGTACC
>JAYZJX010000030.1:0-9214 GCA_036164015.1 Verrucomicrobiota bacterium
ATGTAGCGTTGATCCTTTTTCTGACCTTGCAATCGTGTGCATTGATCCTAAATCAAATGCTTCTAAGCCATTTTTAGATTTTAGTAAATCTATTGACCAAACGCCGGTTCCGGGTTTTTGAAAATTTATTAAAGTTTTAGGATAGGCGGTCTTCTTTTCAGTCGAAATGATAAATTCATATGCATCATCTATTTCAGGGGTTTTGATCAGTGAAACGCCCTCTATCGAAACAACTTCTTCGGTGTGTGATAAATCTTCTTTGGAGAAAGAAAGCACTTTTTCAAAAGAAGAATCGCAAGAGCTTGCTGAAAATACAGCACACTCCAATCCTCTAGCCCCAGCTCCCGTGCCGGTCCTGGCATCACCTTCATTTCGGAATCTTCCACTTACTAGGACTTCACCTTTATTGTTTAAACAAAGATTACCGCCTCCAAACCAATAACCAAATGAATTGCCTTGCGGTTCTATAATGACTTTTGAAGATTGCTGATCAATGAGTCTGCGCCCAAGTTCTAAAAGCCGATTCTGTAGTTTCGTGCTTAATTCCATTATCTCAACATTCCGGCTGCCAGAGTCTGATGAGTGAAGGGATCAATCAAAATAAAACTACCCGTATTTCGATTTCTTCTGTAGGTGTCATGAAATAAAGGTTCTGAAGTACGGAATCTTATTCTGCCAATGTCGTTCATATTAAATTCTTTATCCTGTTCATTTTTTCGGAGCGAATTGACATCCACTTTGTAGACGATCTCGGAAATCATGGCTTGTGCAGATTTTGTCGTGTGTTTGATTAAATACTTTCCGCCAGTTACCAATTTTTTATTTGCAGAAAACCAACAGATTCGTGCATCTAGATCTTGTGAGCTTTTGGGCTGATTATTTGGCTTCACAATCATGTCTCCGCGACTGATATCTATTTCGTCTTCCAGTAAAATGCTTACGGATTGGGGGTAAAAAGCTTCATCTACCTCCTTCTCTCCAATTAAAATTTTAGAGATTTTGGAACTAAACCCTGATGGCATTGCCAGTATTTCATCACCAACCTTGTATACGCCACCAGCGACGCGACCTGCAAATCCACGAAAATCATGATGTTTATCAGAATGTGGACGGATCACCCATTGAACTGGGAATCGAGCATCGACATGGTTTGCATCTGATCCTACATAGACATTTTCAAGATGATAAAGCAGTGGTGGACCCTTGTACCATGGCATATTTTCAGATCGATCGACCACATTGTCTCCTTTTAGTGCACTAATTGGAATAAAAGTTAGTTCTGCAACATTTTCAAGTCGGCTGGCAAACTCGCTAAACTGCCTAAGTACTTTTTCATATGTGTCTTCCTCATAACCCACCAAATCCATTTTATTTATGCAAACGGCGATGTGCTTAATTCCCAATAGATCTGCAATAAAGCTATGTCTCCTCGTCTGCTCAACGACTCCATTTCGGGCATCGACTAGGATGAGAGCCAGATTTGCCGTTGAAGCACCCGTGACCATGTTTCGGGTGTACTGAATATGACCAGGAGTATCTGCAATAATAAATTTACGTTTTGGAGTTGCAAAGTACCGGTATGCAACATCAATGGTGATTCCTTGTTCTCTTTCAGCACGAAGTCCGTCAGTCAGGAGTGCAAGATTTACATTTTCATCACCTCTTTTACGACTGCTTTGCTCAATCGCTGCCAATTGATCTTCGAAAATTGACTTGGTGTCATGAAAAAGTCTGCCAATTAGAGTACTCTTTCCATCATCTACGCTTCCAGCAGTGGTGAAGCGTAGCATGTCCATGTTGATATAATCTTTTTCAGTGCTCATTAATTAAAAATATCCTTGTTTTTTACGATCTTCCATAGCGGCTTCAGATCGCTTGTCGTCGGCTCTTGCCCCTCTTTCAGTAATTCTTGATGCTGAGACCTCGGCAATTACTTCATCCAAGTTACTGGCATTAGAAATAACAGCTCCGGTACAGGTTGCATCTCCTATAGTTCGAAAACGAACGGTTTCTTTCTTTACAGTTTCACTTTCTGTAGGAGTAACGAATTCGGTGACAGCTAAAAGTGAACCATTTCTATCAATGACCTCTCTTTCGTGAGCAAAATAAAGGTTAGGTAATTCAATGTTTTCAATTTTTGCATACTGCCAGACATCCATTTCAGTCCAGTTACTCAATGGAAACACTCTGAAATTTTCACCCTGCCCTTTTCCGCCGTTGAATAAATTCCATAGTTCAGGTCTTTGATTTTTAGGATCCCACTGCCCGAATGCGTCTCGGTGGGAAAAAAACCTTTCTTTAGCTCGGGCTTTCTCTTCATCTCTTCGACCGCCACCAAGACAAGCGTCAAAGTTTTCACGATCGATTGTCTCCAGTAGGGTAACTGACTGCAGGGCATTACGACTCGCATTGGGACCGGTTTCCTCTGTGGCCGTGCCACGGTCTATGGATTCTTGAACCAGACCCAGTACAAGATTAACCCCGTATTTTTCGACAAATTTGTCTCTAAACTCGATCGTTTCCGGGAAATTATGACCTGTATCAACATGGACAAAAGGAAAAGGTATTTTGGCAGGAGCAAAAGCTTTGTGAGCAAGATAAGCCATTATGATAGAGTCTTTCCCTCCAGAAAACAGGAGCCCAGGTTTTTCAAATTGTGCAGCAGTTTCGCGAAGAACATAAATAGCCTCTGCTTCCAATTGCTGTAAATGACTGAGGTTGTAATTGTTCATAAATTCTTAATTATCTTATTTTTTTAAGAACTTCAGTGAGAAGTTTTGTCATAGAATCCGTCTCAGTTGCAATTTCTGTATCTATAATAAGCCAAGGGTTAAGGGGTTCTTCAAACTGTGAGTCTTTGCCTGTAAAAGATTTTATCTCTCCTTTTAGGGACTTTTCATAGAGTCCTTTAACATCTCTTTGTTGACACTTCTCAAAAGAAGATCGTACAAAAATTTCAAAAAAATCTTCCTCCCCAATAATCTGCCTTGCACACTCCCTTAATTCGATTGTCGGTGAGATTAGTGAAACAATCACAATCATTCCATTGGATACCATTATTTTGGCAACCTCACTTACTCGACGAATATTTTCCATTCTTTCGATCATTGAAAAGCCTAAATCTTTATTAAGCCCCGCTCTTAGGTTATCACCATCCAAAATAATAGAATTTATTCCTTCTTTTAAAAGTGATTTTTCCAAGGAAATAGCTAATGTACTTTTGCCAGAACCGGACAATCCACACATCCAAAATACTCCACCTCTGTGTCCGAGAAATTCTGCCTTTTTCTTTCTGGGAATTAATCTTTTTTCAATGGTATGAATATTCTCTGAGCTCATTATTGATTATGCGTTTATTGATAAATCAAAAAGCGGGAACGCATCAGCGGTCCCGCTTTATGGAGTGGAAGAAATCTTCCTTGGGGTATGCGATTATAAAATCAAAAGGGATGAGCTCCTGCAACATTTAAAGATATAACTATTTGGTTGGCTACCTTCTCTAACTTCTGCCCAGCTTGAATATTAAAGTCATCCCTATTAACGGAGAACTTTGACCGAATTATCAATAAGTCTCCTTTCACTCGGTTTCTTTTTTCAAGCATACCCTTTAGGAAAGTGATTTTTACCGGTATTTCCATATTTAAAGTAACATTCCGGATTTTCATTTTCCCATGCGCATTTGCATGATAATTGATACCTTCCTGTTTAATGTCCTTTAACTTGTTTAAGGTGAAATTGATTGTTGGAAATTTTTGAACATCTAACCAGTCATTTCCGTGCATATGTTCCTTTAAGACTGGATTGCCAACATGTAAACTTTTTGCACCTAAGGTGATTTGCCCAGAAGTGTTCTCTGGATTGAGAGGGTCAAAATTCACTGATCCTGAGATTTCATCACCTGAACCATTTATTGACTCAAGCGGGGCATCCATTTGAAAAATTATATTATTTACATTTTTGGGATCTTTGAAATCAAAACTTTTGCTTTTAGCGAATGTTAAGACAGTGGGAATTATTGAGAAAAAAAATAAGATTCGAAAATTAATCATAGCCTAGAATTCTTCTAATCTTCAAATCTCCACTGCAAGATTAAAAATTCTCACCATGGATGGGAGCTGTTGTAAGTTGATTTAAGCTCTTGGATGCGAAGATTTATGAGTCTTTTTAAGTTTTGCCACAGACAAATGAGTGTAAATTTGAGTTGTGGATAAGCTAGAATGACCAAGCAAATCTTGGACGGCACGAAGATCAGCACCGCGGTCCAGTAAATGAGTGGCATAGGAATGTCTTAATTTATGAGGAGAGAGATCGGTTGGTAAATTTGCTGCTTTTAACCTTTTCTTTAATACAAGTTGGACTGTACGCGTGGTAAGTCTGCTGCCTTTCGTCCCAATTATAACTGGTGAATTATGAGATGGGTTTGGACTGTAATTATTTCTGAAATGAATAATTTCATCTAAAGTATCTTGACCAATTGGTGAAAACCTTTCTTTTCCTCCTTTTCCTTTAATAAGTAATGTTGCTTTAGTGAAATCTATATCTTCATAGTTAAGATTAACAAGTTCGCTTACGCGGAGTCCAGCAGCGTATAAAATTTTAACAATCAAATGATTTCTGTAATTCAAAAAATCTGATTTATTTTTATTCGGGGAAGAGATTGGAGGTGCTTTTAATAAGGACAGTGCTTGTTTTTCTGTTAAGAATTTCGGCAAAGGTTTTTCTAGTTTAGGTAAGGTTAAATTACTAAATGGATTCACCTGACAAAGTTTTCTTTTGAGTGCGTAGTTAAACAACCCCTTGAGTGCAGAGAAATGATTTCGTAATGTAGTTTTTGCTAACTTACTCTGTGCTTCAATAAGATAGGAACGTGCATCAATTTGGTGAATCTTCGTAATTTCATTACGTTTTGATTCATCAGTCAGCCATTTGAAAAACGAGTGAATGGCATGCCGATAATTTCTGGATGTATACTCAGAAAGCCTTCTTTCTTTTTCAATATGAGTGAGAAAATTTAAGGCAATTTCAGGAATCTGATCAGTAGATTCGGATAGTGAATTGTTTACTTTAGTCTCTCCCATGTTTCAACTGCCATTTCGTATAAGAAAAAGAGAAAAATAATAAGAAATACCCAAACTGCTAAAGTTAGGTAAAGACTGAATCCTGCTTCCGCTCGCTTTGGGGTCTCTTTTCTGTAAGCATTGGATGTATTGTCGTAGGGATCTATGGAAACCAAATTTCCTCTTCTTTCTGAACGATTCTTCAACCTGTTTTTATTTTCTGCCACTTTTTTGAAAGGATCAATTTTAGTATCTACTTGCAAGAATCATTCTTGATTCTCTATTCCATAAAAAAATTCTTTATGATGACTTCACATTTTTCGAATTCATCTTCGAGTAAATAATGACCAGCACTTGCTATCTTGTGAATTGTAAGATTGGGCAAAATCTTTTTCCATTTTTTTAAAAAGCCTTCATGGAAACAAAAATCCTTCATTCCCCAACATGCAATTTTGGGTATCTCTTTTAATTTGTGTAACAATTCCTCAGTTTTAAGAAGATTTGAAAAACTTGGGTGATTTTTACCCAATGGAATGTCACGAACGAAATGCCAAATAGCAATACGACTCGCCCAATCATTATAAGGAAGCAAAAATCCGGACTTAATATCGCTAGGTAGTTTTTTATTTGCTGCCATCCATGTCGCTGGGCCAGCAAAACCATTAAGCTGGCGCACAAAAAATTCACCAATAACAGGAATTCTGCAAAACTTGATTCTTTTGGGAACATCATTTGATGTGAAAGAAGCAGTGTTCAACAGAACAAGTTTGTTAATTCTCTGAAAGTTCTCCCTTAAGGCTGTAAGACCTATGGCTCCACCCCAATCGTGTACAACAAGATTAAATTTTTCTAAGTTTAAATGACATATCAATTCTTGAAAGTTGTCGGCATGACCCTGAAGGTCATAATTAAAATCAAGGATGTCAGGTTTGTCAGATAGTCCACAACCTAAATGATCAGGTGCGATACATCTGAAATTACCGCTCAGTGATTGAATCAAATTTCTGTAAAAAAAAGACCAGGTCGGATTACCATGAAGAAATAAAGTCGGAAAATTACTTTTAATTCCTTCATCGATGTAGTGAATTTTATTTCCATTTGTGAGAGTCAGGAAATTACTTCCAAATGGATACTCTTTTCTAATCCTTCCAGTAAGGGTCATTAGTTGTTAAGCGCCAGCATTAAGCTAGATAATCCACTTCCAATTCCAAGGAGTGCTGATTTTTGGTTTATTAATTCAGGGTTTTTCTCGCATGCAATTGTATAACTGATTGGTAGTGAGACAGATCCACAATTCCCTAATGTTTCGTATGTATTAAAGCTCTTGGAGGGATTGTAACCTAATGCTTTTTCAATTTCATGCTGATGAGCCCTACCCACTTGATGCGTCACTATAAGTTCTGGTGAACTTGAAGACCATCCAGTAATATCCAAAAATTTATTCCATGCTTTTTTTGCGACGTCAATTCCAGCATGTAGCAACTCTTCGGAATTAGTTTGCATAACCATTCCTCCAATAGATTGATCACCTTCACAAAGGTGGTTGTGGCTAGTGTCAGTCGAAGTTGAGAAAGCGGATATTTTTGTCAGAGTTTGTGCAGCGTGCTCATTTGAGGTGATAGACCATGCAACTGCTCCCGCTCCAATGGTTAGGTTAGCAAAATAAGATTTAATTTCTTTACGATTCATTTTACCGTTGTTTAAAATTCGCAAAGTTTCATCAACAAGGGGTTTACCGTTCTCTCCGGCGACGATTATTGCTCTTTTTATTGCCTTTTGCTCAATCATGCTTGCAGCAAGAATTAAAGCATTAAGAAAACCAAGACATGCGTTGGAAACATCGAGTATTTGGGTTTTTTCACCGAGTCCCATTAACCGATGGACATAAGAAGCAGTTGCAGGTTCTAGGCGGTCACGACAAACAGCCGAATGAATTAATAGGTCAACTTCGTTAGGGTCAATAATTTGATCTTCTAGTAACTTTCTGCCTGCTTCCGCCGATGCTTGCGAGGCGTTGAGAGATGAATCCCAAAATCTTCTCTCTTTTATGCCAGTCATAAGCTCAAGCCTTCCCTTCTTTAAATTTAATCGGTCGTAAAGGGGGGAAAGTAATTCTTCAATTTCAACTGAGCTGATTATTTGGGAAGGAAGCGCATAAGCCATTTTCTCAATGACTACCCTTGAGAAACTCATGATTTCAATTCCATTGTTGAATCAACCACTTCTTTATCAAAGTAATTGAAACCCATACCAGCATCTACAACGATTCCCTGTCCGTTGATCCCTGAAGAGGCATTGCTTAAGAGAAAAATTGCCGTATTTGCGACTTCTTCAGTCATAAGGGCTTTTTTTCTAAAAGTTAATTTTTCCGCATACAGATAATTTTTAAGATAACCTGGAATACCAGCTGAAGCTGAAGTTTTAAGGGGGCCTGCGTTTACTGAATTGAAACGAATCGAAGAAAAAGAGGAAAACGATTTAGCTAAGTAACGAACATTTGCTTCAAGAGATGCTTTTATTGGTGCCATGTATCCGTAGTTTTCAGCAGTAACATCGATAGATGAAATACCTATTGTGACGACTGAAGCATTATCATTAAGTACAGTCTTACAGGCATTTGAGAGTTGGATAAGGGAAAATGAAGAAATGTGAGTTGCCTGTAGGAAGTCCTTTAAATTCGTCTCATGAAAAGGCTTTAAGCCTTCCGAGTAGTTTGCATAAGCTATAGAATGAAGAATTCCATCAATTGGATTACTCTTCAGGCTAAGCATATAAGATTTCAGATTTTCTATCTCAGCAGTTTTTTCAAAATCACAAATTATGATTTCAGCATTTGGCTTAAGTCCAAGAAGTTCGTCTTTTCTTTTCTTACTACGAACTGTGTAAATTGTTTTTGCCCCCTCCTCTTCAAGGATTGAACCTACATGCCATGCCACGCTTTTACGATTTGCAAAGCCAGTCACTAAAAAAGTTTTATTCGATAGCTCGAGGAAGTTTGGCATTAGGCGATGGGCTCTTCTTTAATCAGTGCGAGGGCGAAAGATACTGTAGTTACGACTTTATCTTGATGGCGAATTTCTCCGCGCAAGTTGTAAAATTTGCCAATTTGTTCTTGAAGAAAGACTTTGATCTGTATCAAGTCTCCTGGCTTGATCATTCGTTTAAATCGAGCATCTCTTATGCGAGAAAGAACTGGAGTAGAAGAATTTGAATTAAGTGCATCCTTACCAATTATTTCGGATAAAAAAATTGCACCTGTTTGGAATACAGCTTCACAGGAAAGCACGCCTGGGAATATTGGGTTATTGGGATAATGTCCCTTGAAAATATCAAGGTCTTCTCTAACCATAAGTTCGCATGTTGCATCTTCAGCATTTAATTCAACAACACGATCTACGAAAAGAAATGGAGGTCTGTGCGGAATTCTTCGATAAATATCTTCCATATTGACGGGATTCTGGGGCAACAAGATTTTAAAAGTTAAGGATACTACGAAAAAGAGCGAGTTTGCCAAGAGAGTACAACACTATTTTCTTCGTAAGAATCGATCAATCTTGTTTGCGGTAATTACTCCATAATTAATCGTCCCTAACCAACCGGACATAATGATTCCCACAGAACCGGCATGAAAGAGACCAGGAGCATTTTCAGGTAACTGAGATGAAACTTCTAATCCTTCAAACTTTGTACCAAAAGATGCACCAGAAGCATGGTGGGTATAATGTTTAATTGTTCTTGGAGTGGCAGCCTCTAAATGATCAATCTTTTCCTTGATGTCGGGAATGATTTTTTCGAGTGCATTAACCGATTGAATACATAGTCTTTCTTTCTCATCGGCGTACTCCTCATCCGATAAAGTCTGCCAATCTTTCCATTTCGCGTTAATGGAGGCAACAATGCTATATCTTGGATCCTTTCGATTTGGTCGAGTGTCAGGATAGTATATTGAGAATGTGCGACTTGTTGTATGGAAACTAGTAAGTTCCTCTGTTGAGAAAGATGGAGACTCTGATGTGAAAATAAGATCGCCTACATCGGGAATACTTGCTCCTTTCTTAAGGCCGATGTATACTTGGCATGAAGTGGAATTAAGACGAACGCTCTTTGCTTGGTTAGCAAAAGTCTTAGGGAGTTTTGACAAACCAAATAGTTTCTCA
>JAYZJX010000031.1:0-6025 GCA_036164015.1 Verrucomicrobiota bacterium
AAGGTTGGTAGCACTGTACCTTTTAGATTTAAGTCCATTACCTTTGAGTAATCATCAAGGTTGAGATCGAAGATTTCCTTGTCCGGACCGATCGTTGCACCGGGCATATTTCCACCCGCACCATTGATTAAAGCATCGATTCGTCCAAATCTGGATATCACTTGCTCATATCCTTTGGAAAGAGATTCTTCATCGAGCACATCACTGGTTAGCCCCATGCAATTATCTGAAATAGCTTTGGCTTGAGCTAGGGCATTATCCACTTTTTCCTGATTTCTCCCCAGATAAACAACCTTAGCGCCATTTTTTTGAAGATATTGGGCTGCTCCTCCGGCTAGGATTCCGGTTGCTCCGGTTACCACAATTACTTTTCCACTTACATCAAACAGTTCATTCATAGTCCTATTGTTTAAAATATCTTTAGCGGACGACGCGGGCACCACCCCCGTCGATAATCTTTTCTACATCGCTGAGAGTTGCCATCGAAGTGTCACCAGGTGTCGTCATGGCCAAAGCCCCGTGTGCAGCACCGTAATTCACTGCTTTATCACCGTCATATCCCTGCAAAAAGCCATAAATGAGCCCAGATGCGAAGCTATCGCCACCCCCAACACGGTCAAGGATCTCAAGCTCTGGTCGGTGCGTTGCTTCGTAGAAATTACCGTTTTCCCAACAGATTGCCCCCCAGTCATTGACTGTAGCAGTTTTTACACTCCTGAGAGTTGTTGCGGTTGCCTTGAAATTAGTAAATTCAGCTACGACTTGATTAATCATATTCTTGAATTTATCCACTTCGATGTTGGAAATATTTTCATCAACACCTTCCACTTCAAAGCCAAGGCAGGCTGTAAAGTCCTCCTCGTTTCCGATCATTACATCAACATTGCGTGCAATAGCACGGTTTACCTCCTGTGCTTTTTCGATGCCACCGATTGATTTCCACAAGGATGGTCGGTAATTCAAATCATATGAAACCACCGTTCCGTATTTTTGGGCAGATTGAACAGCTTCGGCGGTCACTTCAGCAGTGGACTCCGATAAGGCAGCAAATATTCCTCCTGTGTGAAACCAGCACACACCTTGATTGCCAAAGATTTCGTCCCAATCAAAATCACCTGGTTTTAATTGAGAAGATGCGGTGAGTCCACGGTCGGGCACGCCCACCGCCCCTCTGATTCCAAATCCTCGTTCAGTGAAATTAAGTCCGTTTCTTACATCTCTACCCAATCCGTCGTAAGGTACCCATTTGATAAGAGAGGTATCGACTCCGCCTTGGAGAATGAAATCTTCGATTAATCGTCCAATTTCATTGTCTGCAAAAGCAGTGGCTACCCCAGTCGTTAACCCAAAGCACCTTCGTAGTCCGCGGGCCACATTGTATTCTCCTCCGCCTTCCCATGCCTTGAATTCTCGGGCGGTGCGAATTCTCCCTTCGCCAGGATCAAGTCGAAGCATGATTTCACCAAGAGATATTAGGTCGTATTTACATTCGGATTGAGGGCGGATGCTGAGGCTCATTGTATTTAAAATATATTTCTATTCTTTGTTAAATTGATCCAGTTGCCACTCTGGATGTCCACATTCTTGTGCGATTTTATTAAATCCGAGGATTTCGTTCTCAGAAAAGAGCAAACCGCCTGCTTTTTCGGTACGAATCGCAAATTCGGCTTCCATTTGCCCGGGAAGGATACAGTTACTGTTTCCTTCTGTCAGGATGTCATCCAGTATAACTTTAAGATTCTCCTGTTGGGACCTGCCAAATGCAAAGTTTTCGGAGCTTATGGCTTCCGGATGAATTACCTGAAAATAAAAATTTGGGGTATGCTTGTCCCCGTCGTCCAAATGATTACTGCGTAAGGTAGGTTTTGATGCACCAATAAAGCCAGCGACGATTTCGTTAATTAAAGAAAGTCCGTATCCTTTGTGTGCCCCGAAAGGCTTGAGGGCAGAAACTAGATGCGGGTCAAGAGTTTCTTTACCATCTTTGTCAACCGCCGCCCCCGGAGGAAGTGCCTTTCCCTCTCTTTTAAGCTGTTGTACTCTACCCATGGCGATCACTGATGTTGCCCAGTCTATAACGATAGGGAAACCAACTGCATTCGTTGTGGGGAACCCCCAGGAGTGAGGGTTTGTACCAAGTGTAGGAACGCTTCCCATGAATGGAACGACTTCAGTAATGGATGCAGTACAATTTGTGTACGCGATATATCCTCTCTTCGCAGCATCCATCACATAGCCACCACCCCATAAATAATGAAAGGCATGATCAACGGATACCTGTCCGATTCCGTATTTGTCAGCTAGTTCAATACATCGATCCATTGCTTCATAGGCGGTTGCCTGCCCTAACTTAAACTGACAGTCCCATACTTCGGATGATTCAAAACGGCTTTCTTTCTTAACTATTTGAGCCGACGGTTTACAACCTCCCGCCTTGGATCCAAATAAATCATCCAGATGCAAAGCTTTAAGTGCATTGTGCGTGCGGATCCCATGGGTTGTGGCATAGGCGGAAAACTTTGCGGCGGCCTCGCATTCAGATTCATCAAATCCACGATGCTGGTAAGCACTTTTTACCAACTCGTTATGGGTTTCGCTAGGTACAATATAAAATTGCTCTTCGTTAGTCATTTTCTTTATGTCACATATGTGCTGACAAGGGAGCTTCGTTTGCCTGTGCCAATGGTTTTTCACCCTTGAGCGCGAGAATCAGATTTTTTGCGGCCATAGTTGCCTGCCTTTCCACTGATTCATAAGTTCGGGATCCAATATGCGGAGTGATTACTGTATTGGGGGCAGTGAGCAACGGGTGATCGGCAGGCGGTGGTTCCACATCGAGTACATCGGTGCCGTATCCGCCAACTTGGCCAGAATTTAAGGCATCAAGCATATCTGAAGTACTTACAATTTCTCCCCTCGCACAGTTCAGAATAACAACACCTTTTTTCATCTTCGAAATGCTATTTCTGTTAATGAGATCTCTGGTTTGATCCGATAAATTTACATGCAGACTGATTACATCTGCCTGATTCATGGCTTCTTCTGCAGATTGACATCTTTTGATTTGGTATTTTTCAGCAAATTCATCATCCCAGTAGAGATCAAAGCCGAGGATTTTCATACCAAACGCATTCGCCCTAATCGCAACCTCCCTGCCAATTCTGCCTAATCCAATGATGGCAATTGTTTTACCCATAATTTCATTGCCAGTTACGCGCACCCATTCTCCAGCCGATACATGGTTTGCCTCTTTTACGAGTTTTCTAAAAAGAGCCAGCATCAGGGCGAAAGTATGTTCAGCAACAGTAGTGTGGTTTACACCTGGACAGAATGTTAAAGGTATTGCTTTTTCCTCAACATAGCCGGTATCTATCTTGTCCAATCCGATCCCATACTTCGAAATAACCTTTAGTGTAGGTAGTGCTTTATCAATGACGGCCTTAGTGATTTCATCATCTCCACATAGAAATGCATCGATATCACCAACAATCTCAAGCATTCTAGATTCGGTCAGGGGACCTCTTTCGCGAATCAATTCAAAGCCTGCTTGATCCAGCAGTTCATGATGAGGACCCGGTGTATCCTGGAAAGATGTGGTGGTAAGAAGAACTCTCATAAGTAAAAGGGGGTCAATATGCTTTACAGGTGTTAAGCTCAACGTCAATTTACAACTCCTACATCTTAATATACATGACGGAAATTAAGCATAGGATTGGAATTATCGGTGCGGGAGTAATCGCAGACTTTCACGCTCAGGCTATACAGGCAATTCATGGAACCGAGTTGGTTGCAGCTTTTGCACGTAATCAGGATAAAGCGGATTCATTTTCTCAAAACTACGGGTGTTCAGGTTATTCTGACCTAGATGAGTTTCTTAAGCATCCGGGGATGGATATAGTTACCATTGGGTCCGTTAGTGGGGTTCACCTGGAACATACAACTGCGGCAGCAAAAGCCGGAAAGCACATAATTTGTGAGAAACCACTCGAAGTAACTCCAGAAAGAATCGATGAAATGATTAAGATTTGTGTGGAGAATGGTGTAATGCTTTCGGGGATTTTCCCCCGAAGGTTCAATGAGTCCACACATATTTTCAAGGAAGCCATTGACGCGGGGAGATTGGGTAAATTGGTACTTTGTGATACTGCCATCAAATGGTGGAGAACCCAGGAATATTACGATAGCGGGGCGTGGCGCGGTACTTGGGCTTTGGATGGCGGAGGAGCTTTGATGAATCAGTCCATTCACACCATTGATTTGATGCTCCATCTGATGGGGGATGTGCAGTCTGTCTCCGCATCTGGTGGACTTGAGGCACATGAATCCATCGAGGTTGAGGATGTTGCGGTAGCAATAGTTGAATTTGAATCCGGTGCACGTGGGGTAATTCAGGCATCAACAGCTTGTTATTCTAAAACCGGACTTCCGGCATCTATACACATCTGTGGTGATCAGGGGTCGATTATGATGGTAGATGATAAGTTTAGTATTTGGGATCTTAAGGAATCTGAACCCAAGGATGATGAAATTCTTGAAAAATATGGTCTGGAATCCAGTCAGGCTGGAGCCGGTGCAGCCGATCCCAAGGCAATTGATTTCCAGTGGCACCAACGAAATTTTGAAAATGCATTGAATGCACTAAGCAAAAACGAGAAGCCCGAAGTTGATGGAAAAGAAGGCAGGCGTGCGGTTGAATTAATTTGCGCGATCTATGACTCTATAAAGCAGAACGGAAACAAAATTACTCTTAAATAAAAAGGTATGTATTTAACTGGAATTGCAGACGAAGCTTCCCAAAATATAGAGGAGCAAATAAAGGCAACCAAAGAGCTAGGTTGGAACGCGATCGAATCACGTTTCGTGAATGGTAAAAATATTCACGATATAAGTGACGAGGAATTTAATGAAGTTTGTCAGGCTCTCGATGGCTCTGGAGTATACATCAATGCTTTTGGTTCAGCCATTGGAAACTGGGGAAAGGATGTTCGTGATGATTTTTCAATAACAGAGGCCGAGATTTCACGGGCTATTCCACGAATGAAAACTTTGGGTGCCAAATTCGTCCGCATTATGAGCTACAAAGTGCTTGAGCAAGATGATCAATTGGCAGACGAAAGAATTCGTAGGTTAAGACTAATTGTCGATTCATTTTCTGCTGAAGGAATTACCTCTGTTCATGAAAACTGCATGAATTATGGTGGGATGAGCTGGAAACACACCATGGAATTGATTGAGGCAGTACCAGGCATGAAGTTGGTTTTTGATACATGTAATCCCGTCTTTAATCGTGATCACTCTCAGGAAGATAAGCCTTGGCAAGATGCCTGGGAGTTTTACCAGAATGTAAAAGAGCACATCTCTTACATTCATGTTAAGGATGGGCTCAATCCATCTCCAGAAAATGGAAATAAAGAGGTATACACTTATCCTGGTGAAGGACAGGGATGTGTAAAAGAAATTATGCAGGATTTAATGGAGAGTGGATATGAAGGAGGTATCTCCATCGAACCTCACTTGGCCGCTGTTTTTCATGATGCTGATTCCCAGAATCACACCGATGAAGACCCTAAGGATATTTACATACGCTACGGTCAGAAGTTAATGGAAATACTGAGTTCAATAGGATATCAGTATTCCCCTTATCAAATCTAATAGTTTGGATTTTCACTCTTTTTCTTGTAGATCATAATTATGGCAAAAGTAACATACATTACTCCCAGCGGAAACGAAGTCGTTGTTGAAGACGCTATTGGCAATCTTATGGAGATTGCCCGAGAATATGATGTCGAAGGTATAGAAGGTGCATGCAGTGGTTGCTGCTCCTGTGCAACCTGCCATGTGAGGGTAAAACCCGAGTGGTTGGACAAAACCGGACGTGCGACCGAAGCTGAGCAGGATTTGATAGATCTTGAGAGCGGTACGGATGAGAGGAGTCGCCTCAGTTGTCAGGTCGAGATGTCTGATGAGCTCGACGGTTTAGTTGTCGAGGTCGCCCCTTTTTAATACCAACTACTTTCTTTGATTT
>JAYZJX010000032.1:0-5890 GCA_036164015.1 Verrucomicrobiota bacterium
GATATTTGTGACCGAGAAAAAGTTTCCAGGGTTTTAGAAGAATGTAAAATTGATGGGATCGTCAATTTCGCTGCTGAAAGCCATGTTGACCGTTCGATCGATGGACCTGAACCTTTTGTGCAGACAAATGTTGTTGGAACACTACGGTTACTGGAAGCGAGCAAGTATTATATTTCGAATGCTGTAAAGGAAGTCAGAGATACCTTTCGTTTTTTACATGTTTCCACCGATGAAGTTTATGGTTCTTTAAAAAAGGATGAACCTGCTTTTTGTGAGACTACCCCTTTCGCTCCAAACAGTCCATATTCAGCCTCAAAGGCTTCAGCCGATCATTTAGTTCGCTCTTATCATCATACATTTGGGTTGCCTACGCTCACGACTAATTGCTCGAATAATTATGGGCCCTATCAGTTTCCTGAAAAGTTGATACCTTTGATGATTATGAATGCGAGCGAAGGCAAGAGTCTGCCAATCTATGGTGACGGTTCTAACATTCGTGACTGGTTGCATGTGGAAGATCATTGTTCAGGAATCTTATCCGTTCTTCAGAAAGGTAGGATAGGGGAAACTTATTGTATTGGTGGTGCTTCCGAGAAAACTAATTTGGAAGTCATTGATACACTTTGTGAAATTCTCGACCGCAAATTTCCCGAACGGACACCGCATAGTAAACTCAAGACATTCGTAAAAGATCGCCCGGGTCATGACCATAGATATGCAATCGATTTTTCGAAAATTAAGAATGAGCTCGATTGGGCTCCTTCTTTTTCGTTTGAGGAGGGAATGGAAAAGACAGTTGACTGGTATCTCAGCCATCAAGAATGGTGTGAAAATGTCACTTCTGGTAAATATCAAAGGGAGAGATTAGGTTCATCATGACGAATAGAAAAGGAATAGTTTTAGCCGGAGGTTCAGGTACGCGTCTCTATCCTCTTACCATAGCCGTTAGTAAGCAATTGATGCCGGTTTACGACAAACCCATGATTTACTACCCGATCTCCATCCTTATGCTCTCGGGTATTCGGGAAATTCTCATTATTTCCACCCCCAGAGATTTGCCTATGTTCAAAGAATTGCTTGGGGATGGTTCCAGGTTTGGAGTATCATTTTCATACGAAGAGCAACCCTCTCCCGATGGTTTGGCTCAGGCTTTAGTCATAGGAGAAAATTTTCTTGGTGATAGTCCATCGACACTAATTCTTGGTGACAATATTTTTTATGGGCACGAGTTGGAAAAGACTCTACATGATGCAAATTCTCGAGAGAAGGGTGCCACTATTTTTGGCTATCATGTTGCGGATCCTGAAAATTACGGAGTTGTTGAGTTTGATGAGTCAGGAAAAGTCGCGTCAATTGAAGAAAAGCCTATTTCGCCCAAATCAAGCTACGCTATTCCCGGACTGTATTATTACGATAACCAAGCATCCAATATTGCAAAAGAACTTAAGCCATCCCCAAGGGGAGAACTGGAGATCACGGATTTGAATCGGCTTTATCTTGAGTCTGGACAGCTTGCAGTGGAGGTAATGGGAAGAGGTACTGCATGGCTTGACACGGGAAGCCACGATAATCTTTCGTCAGCATCTGATTTTGTAAAAGTAATAGAAAAAAGACAGGGTCTTAAAATTGCATGTTTAGAAGAAATAGCACTTTACAAAGGATGGATGAAAGTTGCTCAGTTAGAGAAATCTGCCACAGCTCACGGCTCTTCTTCTTATGGAAAATATTTAAAGTCTTTACTTTCTCGTTCCACAAAAATTTGAATACATATCATTTCATCATGATGGGTTGATGAAAAAACTTGATTCAGAGTCCTCGGTATGTTGGAATATAAATATGCCCAAATCATTTATTTTCTCTTCTGAATCCGTTGGTGAAGGTCATCCTGACAAAGTTTCAGATTCTATATCTGACAGCATACTGGATGCTTGCCTAGAACAAGATCCACAGAGTCGTGTTGCTTGCGAAACATTGGTAAAAAGTAATTGCGTGACCATTGCAGGTGAAATTACTACTGCGGCTAAGTTTGATTATGAGGAAGTTGTTCGTGCAGCAATTCGTGAGATTGGTTACATAAATGACGACGATATTTTCCACGCCGACAAAGTTTTTGTAACCAATCAACTGACAGCTCAATCAAGAGATATTGGGCAGGGCGTTGACGCAAATGCGGCAGAAGGGAAGGGCACTGATGAGCAGGGAGCCGGTGACCAGGGAATCATGTTTGGCTATGCATGTAACGAAACGGATGAACTTATGCCTGCACCAGTCATGTTTGCTCATCGTATCCTTAGGAAGATGGCAGAGGTCCGTAAAACCACCAATAATGCACCCTGGTTGCGCCCGGATTGTAAGTCACAGGTGGCTCTTAAATATGATGAGGGTAAGATGGTTGGAATCGAAAATGTCGTCGTTTCCACTCAGCACTCTGCTGATGCTGATAACGAAACTATCCGATCTTTCATTACTGAAGAAATTATTAAACCTTCTTTACCCCAGGATCTTTTATCAAGCAATACTGAGTATCTAATCAATCCGACAGGTAGGTTTGTGATTGGTGGCCCTGAGGGGGATTCCGGCCTGACAGGTAGAAAAATAATTGTAGATACTTATGGAGGCTGGGGGCGTCATGGCGGTGGAGCTTTTTCTGGAAAAGATCCAAGTAAAGTGGACCGTTCTGCTGCTTACATGTGTAGATGGGTCGCCAAAAATGTTGTGGCCGCTGGTCTAGCTGATCGAGCTGAATTACAGGTCGCCTATGCCATCGGTCACCCTCGTCCAACTAGTATCACCATAGATTGCTTCGGTACCGAAAAAGAAGAAGAGAATAAAATTCAGGAGGCAATCCATAGAGTGTTTAATTTTAAACCTGCTGAAATTGTGTCTCAATTGGACCTTCTTCGCCCCATTTACAGAACCACTACCCACTACGGTCACTTTGGAAAAGCTGACCTTCCATGGGAACAAACCAACAAAGCTGAGGAACTTAAGTCAGCTATTACCTAACTTGGACTGATCTTTACTACATCCTGATCCGTTATCTTATAATATGACCACCATGACAGAAACAATTACCCCTACACTAGATTATAAAGTTGCCGATATTACGCTCGCGGAATTTGGCAGGAAAGAGATTTCCATCGCTGAACACGAAATGCCAGGCCTTATGGCCACCCGTGAAAAATACGGACCTTCCAAACCACTGGCTGGTGTTAAAATCATGGGTTCCTTGCACATGACAATCCAAACCGCCGTCCTTATCGAAACGCTGGTCGAGTTGGGTGCAGATGTTCGGTGGTGCTCCTGTAACATCTTTTCTACCCAAGACCATGCGGCTGCTGCGATTGCCGCCGCCGGTATTCCTGTTTTTGCCTGGAAAGGTGAAACATTGGAAGACTATTGGGACTGCACATGGAATGCTCTCACATGGCCTGATGGTTCCGGACCTGATCAAATCGTGGACGATGGAGGAGATGCTACGCTCCTCATCCACAAAGGCTATGAATTGGAGAATGGAAGCGACTGGGTGAACACTCCATCAGGCAGCGAAGAAGAACAGGTCATTAAGGAACTTCTCAAAAAGACCCTTGCCGAAAAACCCGGACATTGGGCCAAAGTGGCAGAAGCGGTTGTTGGCGTTTCTGAGGAAACTACAACAGGGGTTCATCGTCTCATTCAAATGGAAGAAGAAGGTAAACTTCTTTTCCAGGCAATCAATGTTAACGATTCCGTTACCAAGTCCAAATTTGATAATAACTATGGATGCCGTCACTCATTGGTGGATGGTATCAAAAGAGCTTTAGATGTACTTATTTCCGGTAAGGTTGCAATGGTTTGCGGTTTTGGTGATGTAGGAAAAGGATCTGCAGATTCGCTTGCGAACGAAAAAGCCCGCGTAATGGTTTCTGAAATTGATCCAATCTGTGCCTTACAGGCATGCATGGCTGGATACCAGGTAACAACTATCGAGGATGCTCTGGAAACAGCGGATATTTTTGTCACCACTACGGGCAACAAAGACATTATCACCGCCGAGCACATCAGCAAAATGAAGGACCAAGCGATTGTCTGCAATATCGGGCATTTTGACAACGAAATCCAAGTTGCCGAGCTTGAGAAAATGCCTGGAGTTACCAAAGAAATTATCAAGGATGATACGGTCCCTGGTGGTCCGGTTAGTCGTTTCACTTTTGCTGACGGTAAAAGTATTTATCTACTAGCAGAAGGTCGTCTCATTAATCTCGGTTGTGCTACGGGTCACCCAAGTTTCGTGATGTCCAACAGTTTCACAAATCAAACAATCGCTCAAATTGATATCCGTAATAATCGTGACCGTAAGATTGGTGTTACTCGTCTGAGCAAAGAACTTGACGAGGAAGTTGCGCGCTTGCATCTCGATAAATTGGGAGCAAAGCTTACAACATTGTCATCTGAACAAGCTGATTACATCGGCGTTCCTGTAGATGGTCCATATAAACCAGAGCATTACAGGTATTAATAAACTCAAAATTTTTGCGAAAAGGCAGTCCATGATTGGACTGCCTTTTTTTTGATACATTGACCAACCGGATATAAGCCAATATTCATTACGGTAATGTTTTTCGATGAAACCAAAGTTTTTCTGAAAGCCGGAAATGGTGGTGACGGTTGTATGTCTTTTCTGCGCCAAAAATATATGCCCAAAGGCGGGCCTAATGGTGGAAATGGCGGAAAAGGCGGAGATCTTATATTACAAGCAGATGAAAATGTGGCCGATTTGCGAAATTATCATTTCAAAAAACATTGGAAGGCAAAAAATGGGGAACCAGGTCGTGGAAGTGATCAAAATGGCCGTGGTGGCGATCCCTGTATTTTAAAAGTACCAATGGGTACAGAAGTCAGGGAATTGGATTCAGGTGAATTGATTTGCGAACTTTTGGACCACGAACAGGAAGTCCTTTTGTTGGAAGGCGGGAAGGGTGGTCGTGGTAACGCCACCTTCAAGAGTTCTATCAACCAAACTCCCCGTCAATTTACCGAGGGTAAAATTGGGATGGAAGGAGAGTACAGGTTTACCTTAAAGACCATTGCGGATATTGGATTGGTTGGTTTTCCAAATGCAGGGAAATCCACTCTTCTAAATGTAATGTCCAATGCCACGCCCAAGATTGATTCTTATCCTTTTACCACTTTGGTTCCAACTGTTGGAGTAATTGATTATCCTGATGATTTTAAAACCCTGACAATGGCTGATGTCCCCGGTCTCATCGAGGGAGCAGCGGAGAATAGGGGGTTGGGACATCGGTTTCTTCGGCATGTTGAAAGGTGCAAACTTTTGTTGTTTCTGCTCGATTTGGCGGCAACCGATGGAAGAAATCCATGCGATGATTTTGAACATCTTCAAAAGGAGTTACTGGAATATGATCCGGCACTTGCAGAAAAACCCTTTGTGGTGGTGGGTAACAAGATTGATGAAGAAGAAGCTGATCAATATGTCAAAGAATTTAAAAAGCGCTTTCCCAAAATATCAATTCTACCGATCTCAGCACTGTTGGACGACGGATTGTCAGAACTGAAAAAGCGGCTGCTGGAAAAATTATCCTAAAATTTTTTTGAAACCCAAAACATTGAAATTTTGAGCTTGTTTTACACAAACGCTTGTGCAAATAAAAAGAAATGGGAATAAATAAAGGGGAGGTGCAAACTAAAGTTTCAAATTTCGATAATCATGTGGTGGATCGCTTGCTTAATGGCTTGGAAAACAGGGTGAAAAAGCCATTGATGTGTCCGGATAGGAAAGAAAAAATAGATCGTATTCTACTCGAGATGAAGAATTCTTCTGACCGAATGGAACGACTTCTTGGAGTCTTCAATCGGATGAACCGAGGTTTATGACTGAAAAAATCAAAAA
>JAYZJX010000033.1:0-6207 GCA_036164015.1 Verrucomicrobiota bacterium
GCCGTCAGGATGACTGGATTTGGACACGTCGTTTGGAAAGGTACCAACCTCTCGCTCAAAGCGTTTATAATGGACCTGTGCCTAAAAGTTTGAATTCGAGGAAAATGCGGATGCCAAACAAAATCCCTCAAACTCCGATCATCCCCACAAAAATACTGACGGGTGGTGCATTGGAGGCTCCTGGGGATCCAGTAACACCGGGCGTGCTAAGTGCACTTGGCTTAGAGAGCTCCAAAAATGATGGAGATGCCTTCGCAGTAACCAATGAAACGAATGGTCGAAGACTCGAGCTTGCTCAATGGATAGCCCATCCCAAAAATCAACTCACTGCCCGTTCAATTGTTAACCGTGTTTGGCAACGACATTTTGGTAAGCCACTCGCAGGTAATCCAAATAATTTTGGGGCCAAGGGGAAGAAGCCCACTCATCCTCAACTGCTCGACTGGCTAGCTGCCGATTTCGTGGAAAATGGGTGGAAATTCAAACGCCTGCACAAGTTGATAATGAGCTCCAAGACTTATCGTATGGGCACGAAACACCCGGAAATAGACAAACTCAAAAACATCGACCCCGAAAACCGCTTGCTTGCATACCGTGAACCACGGCGCCTTTCTGCAGAGGAACTAAGAGACTCCATGCTCGTCAGTTCCGGCGAGCTGAACCGGGAAATCGGTGGCTTGCCCATAATGCCCGAAATAAATATGGAAGTTGCCCTACAACCAAGAATGATTCAATTCTCATTGGCCCCAGCTTACCAGCCGTCAAAATGGCAAAAAGACCGCAATCGAAGAACCATTTATGCCTACAGGGTTCGGGGCCAACCGGATCCTTTTCTCGAGCTCTTCAATCAGCCAAATCCTAATGATTCCTGTGAAGAAAGAGTTTCTGAATCCGTTTCGCCTCAGGCTTTCACCCTTCTGAACAGTAGCCTGATGAATGACCGAGCAATCGCACTGGCATTACGTGTAAAAGAAGAATTTGATGACATTCACCTCCAAGTCAAAAGAGCGGTGCAACTTGCCTACGGTCGTGTACCCACTCCAGCAGAATGGGATAGGTTGAAAAAATATGTAAAGAAAATGGAAACATATCATCACACTTCAAAACCAGAGCCCCAAGAGTATCCAACTTCAATTACCCGCTCATTGGTAGAAGAAAATACCGGTGACACCTTCGAATATAAGGAAATTCTTCCCGTTTTTGAAGAATATCAAAAAGACAAAAAAGCCCACGAACTTTCACCTGAAACTAGAGCACTTTCAGATCTATGTTTAGTTTTGTTTAACTCCAATGAATACATCTATGTCTACTGAAAAGGAACATTCCATTTTATTTCCATCCCTGAGTCGACGGGACTTTCTCTATGGAATGACTTCCTCTTTGGGGGCCTTGGCCATGACTGATATGCTGGCGAAAGACATGACAGCCCAAGGCGTGAAAAAGCCGATGCATCAGCCAAAAGCCAAAAACGTAATCATGCTCTTTATGGAGGGAGGCCCAAGTCAGGTGGATACTTTTGATCCCAAGCCTGAACTTAATAAACTTCACAAAACCGAATCCAAAAGAACGGGTACTCTTGAATCAGGTCACAAATTCTTCGTCGGCAGCCCCTATGGTTCACGAAAAGTTGGAAAGTCCGGACTTGATATGAGTGATCAATGGGTACATCTACCAGAAGTAGCAGATGAACTCTGTAATTATCGAGGTTGCTTCGCCGAATCTCTTAATCATCCAGAGGCTCTTTTTCACATGAACACGGGCAGCCGCCTTGGAGGTGATCCCTCTATTGGTGCATGGGCAAATTACGGTCTGGGTTCGGTAAATCAAAATTTACCAGGTTATGTGGTCATGACCGAACTTGCCTTACCCCAGGGAGGTTCAAGGAATTGGTCCAATGGCTTCCTTCCTGGGCAATACCAGGGTACAAGACTACGTCCGACTGGTTCCCCCATTCTTGATTTACACGGGCCTGCTCATAAAAACCGTTCTCACCAGCGGCAGGCAATAGACGAGCTTTCATTCCTCAACGAGCTACATGGTAAAAAACATCCCTATCACAAGGACTTGGAAACCCGTATGCAAAGCTATGAACTGGCTTATCGTATGCAGATGGAAGTTCCTGGAGTGATTGATTTAAATGGAGAGTCAGAAAAAACAAAAGAGTCTTACGGTCTAAACCAAAAGGAAACGGCAGAATTTGGAAAACAATGCCTCATGGCCCGCCGCCTTGTTGAAAAGGGAGTTCGTTTCGTTCAAATATTTTCGGGTGGCTGGGACAGCCACGACTACTTGGAACGGGCTCATGCTGCTCGCATCCGTAGCGTTGACAAGCCAATGACCGCTCTGATCAAGGATTTAAAATCCAGAGGCATGCTCAAGGATACCCTTGTACTCTGGTTGGGTGAATTTGGCAGAACTCCCGATAATAATCGTCGTGGTGGTGTTTATGCTATTGGCCGGGGACACAACAACAAAGCCATGACTATTATGATGGCGGGTGGTGGTGTAAAAGCAGGTACAATTGTGGGAGGAACCGATGAAATCGGAGCGGAAGCCGTGGATGTTGCCCACCCAATTCGTGACTTTCATGTTACCCTCCTTCATTTGCTTGGACTTGATGATAATAAACTAACTTACTTTCACGGCGGTAGATACAAGCAACTCAGTCAATTTGGTGGACAAGTTATAAAAGAACTCATCGCCTGATTTATATATCGCCAATGATTCGATTGATCATGGCTTTGCCATTCCTTTTTTTCGCAGGATTCTGTATCTATGGATTTTTTGCAACCTATGAACTCAAAGAATCACTTGAGCGGCTGTCCTGGCAATGCTTGTATGGAATTCTTGGGCTGGTATCATCACTCTCTTTTCTTTTCATACTTAAACCCAAAAAGAAATAATTTCTCATATGAAAACCACCCTTCTTCTTAATCTACTGGCTAGTCTTCTCTTGCTGCATGTCTACGGCAAAAAACCAAATATCCTTTTTATCATGTCGGATGATCACGCTGCCCATGCCATTTCCGCTTATGGAGGTCGCCTCGCCAAGATTGCTCCCACGCCAAACTTGGATCGCTTGGCCAAAGAAGGTGCTCTTTTCAAAAATGCCTTTTGTACAAATTCGATTTGCTCACCTTCCCGGGCATGTGTACTGACCGGGCAGTACAACCATACAAACGGAGCGGTTGACCTAAGCGGTAAAGTTATGCCGGGTAAGCAAATGCTGGCCATCGAAATGAAAAATGCTGGATACGAGACCGCGATGATCGGCAAGTGGCACCTAAAGGTTGAACCCAAAGACTTTGATTACTACTGCGTCCTTCCCGGGCAGGGAAAATATCACGGTCCGTCCTTTCGAATACGAGGAGATAAACCATGGGGGAAAAACCTGATTGAATTCCCCGAAAAACACTCAACAGATGCAATTACTGATCTGACACTCGAATGGCTAAAAGGCCGAAAGGATGAAAAACCCTTCTTTCTGATGCATCACTACAAGGCACCTCATGATTATTTTGAAAATGCTGACCGATATGAATCCTACCTGGCGGATATAAATATTCCAGAACCTAAAACCCTGTGGAAAAGAGATCCAAAATTTGGTTCACTGGCTACCCGTGGTCATAACGACGAACTCATCCCCCATATTGGCACATCCATTGGAAGCAGGAATCCAAGAAGGTCGTATCTTCGCGATTTACCTGGTCGTTTTCCAAATGAATTTCCCAAAAACTATGATCATCAAAACTTCTCCTATGAAGAAAATACCCGTTTAGCCTACAATGCATATTTGAAGAAATTTCTTCGCTGCGTGAAGGGAATTGATGATAACCTCGGCCGCTTATTTGCTCACCTTGAATCTACCGGGCAGATGGACAATACTCTCATCGTATATACCGCCGACCAGGGATTCATGCTAGGCGAGCATGACTACCAAGACAAACGCTGGATGTACGAGGAATCCATGCGTATGCCATTTTTGATCCGATACCCCAAGGCTATTAAGTCAGCCCAAAACTTCGATACGATCATTGAGAATGTAGATTTTGCGCCCACCCTTCTTGACTTTGCAGGTGCCAATATTCCTAAATCCGTGCAGGGAAAATCATTTAAATCGATTCTGGAAAGTGGCAAGGAACCCCAAAACTGGAAGAAAGCCGCTTATTACAGGTACTGGATGCACATGGCCCATCATGACAATCCCGCTCACGTCGGAATGAGAACCAAACGATATAAACTCATCTACTTTTACGGATGCAATTATCAGGGGGATTATCAAACGCCTGCTGGATGGGAGCTATACGATATGGTTAAAGATCCACACGAAACAAAAAATCTTTATGACGATCCCAAACATGCGAAACTCGTTACTTCACTTAAACAATGGTTTGCTAAACTTCGCAAAAAAGTGGGCGATGATGGTTCCCATTACCCGGATTGCGAAAATATTGTCCAGGAATTCTGGGACTACAGTGATGCGGACAGGAAGAAAGCCACTGCGATTTCCAATGAATTTTTAATTAGAAGAAAAGCAGAACTTGCAGAGGGGCTTCATAATCCCAAGACAGCAGGTAAGCCCTGATCCCCGTATCCAAATCTAACCTTTTACTTAGTCTATCTTTCGATTGACGATGCCCAATCGTTCCGAAGATAGTTGTCATCTTATGAAACACATTAGGCACTTCATCCTACCTTTAATGCTAGTCTTTTTCATTTCCTTAAATGTAAATGGAAAAAAGCAGCCAAACCTGGTTGTGTACATGATCGATGATTTGGGATGGAATCAGATCAGTGCAAAACAAGCGACCATGGGCACTCATACCGGTTCCTTCATCACCCCCAATATTGAAAAAATTGCCAACCGCGGTCTCAGCTTTACTCACGCCTACACTCAACCAAATTGCGCACCCTCCAGGGCCGCAATGCTCTCGGGTCAGTACCCCGCACGAATCAATAATGGGGTCTATGTTGTTAACAATCTCAATCGAAACAAGAAACCTGGCATAACCAAAGAGCAGGCTCAATTCAAAGGTCCGGATCAAAGACAGGATGTTGCCAGTGAAGCAATAACCATTGCAGAAGCTTTGAAAAAAAATGGTTACAACACCGCTCACATTGGGAAATATCATGTGGGAGGCCATTCTGGGGAATCAACCATGCCTGAAAATCAAGGTTTTGATATCAACATTGGAGGATATACGCAGGGTCATCAACCCACATGCTTTGCCAAGAATGGAAAGGATGGTTGGCAGTTCACAAAACTTGGAAGAGGCGACTTCGACCGCTTTGGTCAGCCCTACTCAGAATCCTATGTGAAAAAATATGGAATCCCCAAATCACAGGTGGGCAAGCCCAAGCATATCTGCGATGCCCTTTCCGATGCCATGGAAGAAACCGTTCAGTCACTTGCCTCCAAGCCTGAACCCTTTTATTTGCAGCTACATGCTTATGCGGTACACGGTCCAGTTCAGTCCAGACCGGATTTAAAAGAAACCGCAATAAAACATCTAGAAGCAAAGAACTCTAGACAAGCAAACCTGGCTGGTTTTATCGCAGGAATGGATGCGGTTCTGGGAAGACTGCTTAATTCCCTAAAAGACCCCGACCATAACGGTGATAAAAGTGACAGTATTGCAAATGATACTCTGATTCTTTTCACATCTGATAATGGCGGAACTCACTTTGATAACCTACCCCTGCGCGGAGTTAAAGGAATGTTTACGGAAGGCGGGATACGCGTACCTCTTATTGCCTACTGGCCTGGAGTTGTCCCCGAAAATACCATAACCGACAGGATGGTACACGGGATAGACTTCTATCCTACCCTACTGGAACTAGCGGGCAACACCTGGCTTCCTCCAGCAAAAAAACACCCGTTGGATGGCGAGTCCTTTGCCAAGTTCTTGCTCAATCCCCAAAGCCAAGGAAAACGTTCGCCCATCTTTTACCTGTTTCCCGGTTACATGGATGTCCGTGCACAGCCCTGCGTAGTTACAATCGATGAAATCGAAGGTGAAAGGTATAAATTACTCTATTTCTATGAAGCTGATGAATGGGAGCTCTACAACCTCACCGACGACATCGGGGAGAAAACGAATCTTGCCAAAGAGATGCCAGATGTCTCTGCCAGCCTATCAAAGAAAATTCAAGTCTGGCTTTCTCAAAAACATCCGACCTGGAAGCCGAAATACCCTATCAGTAAGA
>JAYZJX010000034.1:0-64181 GCA_036164015.1 Verrucomicrobiota bacterium
GACAGTGCATGGCCTTCCAAAATCGACAAGGAAACCTTAACCGAAAAATGGAGAGTCTCCCTTGGAAAAGGATATTCCGGACCGGTGGTGTCCCAAGATCTTGTGTTCACCACAGAATCTGTGGACGAATACGAATTGACCTACGCCTACAATCGGAAAGATGGCAAACTTGTATGGCAAACACAATGGGAAGGAAAAATGAAGGTCCCATTTTTTGCCGCAAAAAATGGGAGTTGGATACGCTCAACACCCACATATGACGGGAACAATTTGTTCGTTTGTGGTATGCGTGATGTTTTACACTCCCTTGATGCAGAGACTGGTAAAGTAAATTGGAAAGTCGATTTCACTGAACGTTATAAAACACCACTCCCTGCCTTCGGCACCGTTTGCTCCCCACTGGTGGATGGGGATGATCTGTATGTTCAGGCAGGAGCAGGCTTTGTAAAATTGAATAAAAATTCAGGAGATTCCCTTTGGCACAGCCTCAAGGACAAGGGCGGTATGTTTGGAAGTGCATTCTCCTCCCCAGTAATCGAAGAAATCAATGGCAACCGGCAGGTAATTGTGCAAACCCGCACAAACCTAACGGGAGTAAATCCAAAGTCAGGTAAGGAAATCTGGTCCAAGCCAATCAAAGCATTTCGCGGAATGAATATACTAACGCCCACCATCACAGATAATACTATTTTCACCAGCAGCTACGGTGGGAAATCTTTACTTTTCAAACTCACGAAAAATGGAAAAAAACAGCAACTGAAGCAGTCATGGGAAAACCGTCAGGAGGGGTATATGTCTGGTCCAATCATACTGGATGGATACTGCTATATTCACCTTCGCAAGCAGAGGATTACCTGTCTTGACATGAGCAACGGAGAGACCAAATGGATCAGCAATGAATCTTTTGGAAAATATATGTCCATGATTTCCAATGGAAAAGAAATCCTCGCTCTCGATGAAGACGGTACACTCTACTTGATTGATCCGAATCCGGAAAAATTCCTAATTAAAGAAAGCAGACAAATTTCTGAGGCACCCACTTGGGCTCATTTAGCAATCGCGGACAAACAGATCTTTGTCAGGGAGTTGGAAGCACTGGTTTGTTACAGTTGGCATTAAATCGGTTTCATAACATTCTGGTTTGCAGATTGCATTTGCTTAACAATCTAATTTAAGCTCACCCTCGTGAGCATAGCCAAATTAGTCGCTTTCCTTTCCTGGAAAGGAGATATCAGTCGTGCTACTTACGCCATTACCGGTCTTTTGTTATTTTTGGTAAAGTGGAACATAGACAGACTCTTTTTTTCTTTGGATCTTGGTTCTGCACCCTCCCCATTTCCTTACCTTCTCCCCACCAATGCTGAAGACTTTTCATTGTCAGGTGAAAACTTGTACATACTTTTTACCTCTCTGCCCTTTATCTACATTGGAATTGCACTTACTATTAAACGCTTACATTCACTCAATTGGCCGCTTTATAGCTCCATTCTTTTCTTTATCCCGTTTGTCAATTTACTATTTTTTTGTCTTCTTTCCATACTCCCCAAGACAGAAATAGGCCTAAATTCAAAAGTAAACAAAGCATGGCTTGATCGTATCATACCGAGAAGAAAAGTTTCCTGTGCCGCCCTATCGGCCGGTTTAAATGGTATCCTCGCAACCCTTATTATTTTTATCAGTTTATCCCTTGGGCTCGGTCAGGATTATGGATGGGGTTTTTTTGTTGGTTTACCATTTACAATGGGATTGGCCTCAGCGGTGACATACGGCCACCACGAAAAACGCTCGGTTAAAGAGAGCCTGGGAGTAGCAATCTTGTCCGTTGTGTTTGCTTCCCTGTTTCTATTCCTCCTGGCGATTGAAGGAATTATTTGCCTCGCAATGGCTGCACCCATTGCATTGCCGCTGTCAGCATTGGGTGGATGGGTGGGCTACCTCATTCAAAACCGTCCCCAACCCCCAAATCCTTCCCTAGCCATTTTTCTGACTACTTTTTTACTTATGGGTTTTGAGGAAAAATCGCTTCCTCCTTCTCCGCTTCTTTCCGTCCGTTCTGAGGTAATTGTGAATGCACAGCCCGAAAAAGTATGGAATAATGTAGTCACTTTTTCAGAACTCCCACCCGCAGATGACTGGCTCTTTGATCTGGGAATCGCTTGCCCAACTTGTGCCACCATCGAGGGCACCGGCGTGGGTGCTATCCGTTACTGCAATTTTTCCACTGGTCCCTTTGTCGAACCAATCACCGTTTGGGACGAACCCAATATTCTTGCTTTTGATGTCACCAAACAGCCAGCTCCGATGAAAGAACTGTCACCCTATGATATACATCCTCCTCATCTTGATGGACACTTACAAAGCAAGCGTGGTGAATTTCGATTGGAAAGAATAGATGGTGACACAACGCGACTAACCGGCACCACATGGTACAAGCACAACATGTGGCCTTCTTTTTACTGGAAGGTATGGTCAGATTTCTTAATTGGGCGAATTCATGACCGCGTGCTTAAGCATGTCAAAAATCTTTCTGAAGAGAGTTAATTAACATTCTGCTGACTCATTCTGTTTTCTTTTATTTTCGCCCATAAAGAAAACTTGTGCGTTACCCTTACTTTTAAGCAGAGCGATAATCGCATAAATACCGGCAACCACATTTCCGCCCAAGCAGATGGCAACAGCCCAGGCCAGAATGATTCCCGGGCAGCACTCTCGGTAAGCAAGCCATCCAATAAATAAGAAGAACCCTACATACACATCAAAAAGGGAAACAATTCCCCATGGGTTGTCCAGGAGTTGTCCTCCATCTTTCCAGAAATCACCCACAATGAACCCATACGCCAAGGCAATACCCATGACTACTGTAAGGACAATCAAATAGATGAGGGCAAACCTCATGCCCATTACTCAAAGTATTTAGGAAGTCGCAGCGGAGAGAGCCTGCTCAATATCCGCAATGATATCATCAGAATGCTCTATACCAATGGATAGACGTACAAGTTCAGGGGTAATCCCTCCCGCTTTTTGCTGTTCCTCATTCAACTGGGAATGAGTGGTTGTGGCAGGGTGAATGGCTAAGCTACGAGCATCTCCAACATTGGCAAGGTGAGAGAATAACTTCAGATTATCAATAAATTTAGGACCGGCATCCGCTCCTCCTTTAATACCAAAGACCACCATGGATCCGCCTTTGCCATCAAGATATTTTTGATTGAGGGCGTGCATTGGATCACCTTCCAATCCAGGGAAGCGAACCCATTCGACTGAGTCATGTCCCTGTAAATATTGTGCAACCGCAAGAGAGTTTTCACAATGACGCTCCATTCGAAGAGGAAGAGTCTCAATGCCCTGCAGGAACTGCCAAGAGTTATCCGGGGCGATGCAGGCTCCAAGATTACGAAGGGGAACCGTACGCATACGAAGAATGAATGCAAGAGGTGCAAGGGGTTCAGGAAGATCATGTCCCCAGCGAAGACCATGATAACTGCTGTCCGGTTCATCATAGAGTGGGAATTTTCCGTTCTTCCAATCAAAAGTTCCCGAATCTACAACCACTCCGCCAATTCCATTACCGTGTCCGCCTAACCATTTTGTAAGAGAATGTATCACAATCGATGCACCATGCTCGATTGGGCGGGTAAGATAAGGGGTTGAGAATGTGCTGTCGACGATAAGGGGAATACCGTTATCAGCAGCAATCTTTCCAATCGCTTCCAAGTCGGCAACATCGAGACCGGGATTGCTTACCGTCTCACAAAAGAGAGCCTTGGTCTTCTCGGTAATGGCGACAGCGTAGTTTTGTGGATCATTGGGATCCACGAACTTCACATTAATACCAAACTTGGGAAGGATGTCATTAAACTGAGTGTAAGTACCGCCATAAAGATTGTTGGCAGAGATAATTTCATCTCCTTCCTGTGCAAGGTTGATAATCGAATAGAACACTGCACTGGTTCCCGAGGCAACGCCAAGACCGGCAGCTCCACCGTCAAGGGCAGCCACGCGCTGTTCAAGCACATCCGTGGTTGGATTCATCAAGCGGGTGTAAATATTTCCCAGTTCGCGCAGACCAAAAAGGTTGGCGGCATGTTCCGTATTGTTGAATACGAAGGAACTTGTCTTGTAGACAGGCACGGCTCTTGAATTCGTGGTTGCTTCGGGCTCATAGCCCGCATGTAGGCATTGGGTCTCTAATTTCATAATTTAAAGGATAAAAACAGGGGTGTATAAAAAGGGTAAAGGATTGTTCTTGCTAAATTTTAAGTAGAAATCAACTCAATACCTAAAAGACAGGAACCGATCAATTATGATCCCTGTCATAATAATCTATTTCACCGGCTGACTGTGCATTAGGTAGGCAATCAGATTTCTTCTCTCTACCTGATTCAGTTTATCGAGAAGCCCTGCGGGCATGATCGAATTTTCCAGAGTTTCTCGTTTCCTAATATCTGCTTTACTGACCACGATTTCCGAGCCAGGCAAGCGAAGGGTTAATGAATTCCTGTCCTGCCCAGCAATCATTCCACTCAAAACCCTACCATCTTTCAAACTCAATATATTCATTCGGTAATCGATAGATACAGCACTGTTAGGATCCACAATACTTTCCAGTAGGTAGTCAATATTCGAACGCCCGGACCCCGTTAGATCTGGACCAAGGTTCCCTCCCCTGCCATACAGCCTGTGGCAAGCCGAGCATTGTTGATCGTAAACCAAGCTCCCTTTCTTGATGTCGGCTTTGGATAAAGCCTCAACATTCAGCTCTGTTTTTAATTCTCCCTTTCGCCTGGTCAGATATTCAGGAGATGTGCGAACCACCCCCCAAAACTGATTCAGCCTCTTCTCTAAATTCTCATTCTTTAAGGATTTTATTTGCAGGGCATGGTATGGAGAAATAAGTGACTTGGATACTTTTTCATTCTCTATCCCTAAGAGCAGAGAATCGGCCCAGTTAATTCTACCGCAGAGGATCTCCACCACTTCGTCCCTCCCTCCTCCATCAAAATCCTTAAGGCTGGAAACCAGCTTCTCACCTGTTCCATTATCTTCAAATTTTGACAACCCTCGGACAGCCCAAATTTTCATTTCTAGGTTTTTCAAAAGCTTTTCACTAATGGATTTTAAATTCGGAGAATTGGAATCTATCAGGATTTTCATGGTTTGCCTACGAACCTCAATTCCAACATCAGGATTCATCACCAATTTTTCCATCTGTCCAATTGCATCCTCATCCCCGAACAAAACACTAAGCTTTAAAGCATTAGGATTGCCTCGTAATTTAGAAGAGATTTCATTCCAATTGATAGGTTGTTGAAAACCTTTGATTCCCAAAACTGCCCGCTCAATCCCGGCGAGCAATGAATCAGCCTGATCGGGTTGATCTCCCAGTAATTTTAATAGAGCACCAAATGCACTCGGGGCCTCCTTTGAGCGTTCAGTAATAGCCCTTGCAATCCATGTGCGTAAATTCGACCATTCTGTTATTCTCGCTACCTCCAGTAATTTTTCCGGATCCAACTCCACCAGCGGGGTGATTCCTGCCCATAAGACGAGGGGTAGGTTATGATCATTTCTATCCTCAGAGTGGAAAGCCAGTGCTTTGGCAAGTTCCGCCCGGTATTCCACTGGTAAGCGTTGCAAAGAAGATGCCAGAGTTAAACGGACCAAACCGGATGTATCTTCCTGAGCCTGCTGAACTAATTTTTGCACAAGCTCAAGATTGGTATTAGGCAATGCTTTTTCCCTTGGTCCAAATAAAGTATCGATCGGTTTATCGTCCATCACCAATCGAATAATCCATGCACGAATATTTTCGTTGGGATCATTCAACCAACTTTCTGAAATTTTTTTATTCAATGCATATAGTCCCCACATTGCCCGTAAGCGCATATGGGTCGGTTGGCTGCCCGCGAAGTTCAGTTCCAAGATTCTGATAATTTTGTATTTCTCTCCCTCAGTCAGATTACTCTCTGAGAGGTTTCGTAAGAACTGACGAAAATACCAGGCATTGGGATGACGAATAATCGCTTCTAGATCATCAAATCCATTTTCAATAATAGACAAATCTGCTACGGGATTTTTCCGATGAAAGAATTTGTAAATTCTTCCACTCGTTCGATGAACCCCAGTATGATCATGGCATTCACCTGTATCACTCCAATCCAATCCATAAATGGCTCCATCGGGACCCACACTCACTTCCATACCCCGAAACCATTCACTGGAATTCTCAAAGACATCCGTCTCGTGCTTTCCAACATATCCACTGTCCTGTCTCTTCAAGCGCTCTCGATTGAGCCTCCTGCCATGCTGATTCCATGTGAGTAACCGGTTTCTCCATTCGACCGGAAAATGATCGGCTTGATAGATCGCCATCCCTACATGGGCGTGACCTCCTCCAAAGTCATCTGCCGCTCCGTAGCGCGACTTGTGCCAGGCAAGATTCGTATCGTAGTGAAAATGGTCCGCATGCTGGGGTATTCGTTCGTAAATCAATGGGTTCTGGGAAGCTCCGCTTCCCGACTCGCGATAATGAGCACCAGGAATCATGTGCCACATATGCCCAATTACCGTATTGATAAAAAAGAGTTCACCGTACTGATCCCAGTCATGCCCCCAAGGATTAACGGTTCCATGTGCGAGCACCTCGATCGCTTTTCTCTTTGGATGATACCGCCAGATTCCCCCATCAATTGGATAACGTAATTCATCAGGTGTGCCCGGTACTCCAATTCTGCCCGGGCAGGAGTGACCACATCTTCCATATAGCCATCCATCCGGTCCCCATCGTAAGCCATTTGCAAAATTGTGATAGTTTCCACGAGCCACATCAAATCCATCGAGCATCACTTGAGGTTCCCCATCGGGTACCAGATCACCGTTACGGTCGGGAATGAAAAGCAATTTTGGAGGACACATTAACCAGACTCCCCCATAACCGACCTCGACACTGGTAAGCATCTGTAATTGGTCAGTAAAAACCTTACGGGTATCTGCTCTACCGTCACCATCCTTATCTGATAAAACGGTAACGCGGTCACGCATGCTTAGATCGAACCTTACCTTACGACTGCCGTAAGTGTAGTTTTCTGCTATCCACACCCTGCCATATTTATCCCATGCCATGGCGATCGGGTTCTGCACCATGGGCTCACTTGCCCATACTTTAACTTTGACCCCTTCTTGCAAAGAGAAACACTTAGCACTCTCCTCCGCACTCGGAGGATCATTGTCGGTAGTCGATTCTGTATTGTGTACCTCGGGAAAACTATCACCAAATATCAAATTTGGTAAAAAGAAAAATAGAACTTTATAAAGTTTCATCTAGGCTCATATGAAACTCACTTAGCGTAGAGGTCAAATTACAATCAAACTAAGAAAAAATTAATTTTTTCAGTTTGATGTTTACGAAAAACCTAAAAAACAGATCATTCTTAGTCTCATGAAATTCATTCATTTTTTTTCTCCACTCTTTATAATTTACTTCTTTTCTGCTGCTCTTGCCCAGCCCAAGAAAGCAAAACGGGTCAATCCAATGACTCCCATTGAAGAGGTAAAAGGACTACCCAATGTTCTGATTATTGGTGATTCTATAAGTATTGGCTACACGCTACCAACCAGAGAACTTCTTAAGGGAAAGATAAATTTGCACCGCATTCCTACCAATGGAGGGCCCACTACAAAAGGTTTGGCAGAAATAGAAAAGTGGTTGGGCAACAGAAAATGGGATCTGATTCATTTTAATTGGGGGCTACACGACCTAAAATATATGGGAAAAGACGGAACCAATCTCGTTCCCAAAGAAAAGGGTGGCATAGTACAAGTACCTCTTGCTGATTATGAGAAGAATTTGGAAAAACTCGCACTCCGAATGAAAAAATCAGCCAAACAATTGGTTTGGCGAAATACTACACCCATACCCCTCGGATCAAGAGCACGGTATGTGGGAGATTCAGTAAAGTATAACGAAGCGGCTGCGAAGGTAATGAAGAAGCATAATATCCCCACACTCGATCTTTTCACTCCTAGCAAAAAAAACATGAAAGACTGGATGAGAAACGCTGATGTGCACTACTATCCCCACGGTTCAAAGGCACTTGCCGGATTAGTAGCCAAAGACATACTAAAACGCGTGAAGAACTAGTTAATTTTTAGCCGCACGAACTGCGGCGAGTGCATTTATTAAACCGGCTCCGAATTTGTAATCTAGTCCATTGGGCCCAAGGTCGGTGGCAGATTCCTTTAGGATTTTACTAACTTCCCATGGGTTGAGTTCAGAATTAACAGAGAGTATCAAAGCCGCCACCCCTGCAGCATGTGGACCAGAGAATGAATTACCTGCCGGACCAATGATCAGAGAAGCCCCCCTGTCCTTTTCGACCTCTTTCCAACTGGTTCTAAACTCATGTGCACCGGTTACATTCCAGACCGGAAATCCAGATGGGAAAGCAACAAGATCCGGTTTGGACAAGGGATTCGATTTTGAATAATCGGAAAAAAATCGAACACCTGACCAGAAACATGGGCCCTCACTGCTGAAAGGTAATTGATTGCGACTACGGTCAACTCCGGCAATGGCTAGAACACAGGGTATATCCTTGGGTAGTCCAATTTGCTTACCCGGGGGCATTACTCGACGAGATTGTCGACCATAATTTCCGGCCCCTCCCAAGGGGAGAACCCCTCCCAAGGAAAGATGCTCAAATGCATTGCGAAAAAGTCCGCGCATTTGTCCAAGGTCTCGATCTACAATCATAAAACTCATGGAAACAATGTCTGCACTATTTGTCATCAGGTATTCAAGACTGCTAAGATCGAGTCCCTTGAGAAGCATAATTTCAGAATGAGGGGCAATGGCAGTTTGTAAGCCTGCAGATGAGGGACGACCAGCGATTATACCCGCACAGGAGCTACCATGTGATGTGGTTTTTGATCGATCAAGAATATTTCCAGTATTTTCTACGAAATTATACCCGAAGAGATCATCAATCAGTCCGTTTCCGTCATCATCAAGCCCATTCAGTTCTTCACCTGGATTTTTAGCTAGTGCGTGGATCAACGAAGGAGTGGAGACGATTCCAGAGTCAATTATCGCCACTTTGATCCCCTTGCCAGTCGCATTTTCCTCATTCCATGCAGCCTCGGCTCCGATCTCTCGTACATTCCATGGTATTTTCAAATTCTCTATTTTTGTGAAATCCTTTTTTTTCCACTCTTGATCGAGGGCTTTCATAGCTAGGAAATCTTTTTTTTCAAGGGGAGAGGATCGGCGAATGGGTTTCGCAAAGAGGTCAAGATAGATGAAGGAAATTTCAGTATGCCCAGAGAGTTCTTCAATGGCAGAGTTGATGGCTAGACAGGAAAATCCATTAACGATCCAAAATCTTTTAAGATTACGCACCTTTCCCTGACCGGAGAGTTTTCTAACTTTTCCGCTCAGGAGTTCCCATGAATCCTTTGCTTTTTTCTGTAGTGAGGACAATACCTGCTGATGATTTTCGGACCGCGAATTTCCCGCATATTCAAACGATAATCTTTCGTAATCCCCTGCCCGAGTAATTAACTGATCACTCATACGAACAAAAACAGGAATGAAACCCGATTTTTTTAGATCGATCGAAGGGTCAATCTTTTCGTTGCCTGACATACCTATCCATGTAAAGAAAAAGAAAGCCGGCAGTTTCAGATATAAAAGGTTCATCGCTTAGAAAAACCTTTCAATTCGTCTAATGCTACATTACATCGCAAGATATTTCATAACTTTCGCTTCGAGATCAGAACGGGCATTCTGATCAACTAAGTTTCCGTCCTTGTCAACTAACCACATGGCTGGAATACTGCTAATTCCATGCTCCTGAGCGAGGCTTGTCTTCCATCCTTTTCCATCAAAAAACTGAGGCCATGGCATGTCATTTTTGGAAATAAAGTCCTCCAGCTTACCCTTATCACTATCCAGTGAAATACCAATGATTTCAAAACCTTTGGCATTCATTTCTTCGTAGGTCTTTTTAACGCTGGGAATCTCACGGATACAGGGACCACACCAGGTTGCCCAAAAATCAATAAGGATAACTTTTCCCTTCATTTGCGAAACATCAACTTCACGACCGTCCAAAGCGGTAAACTTCATCTCCAAGGGTTTCCCAAGGGCTTCCCGTTTCTTTATCTCTCCTTTAGCCTGAGAAATAATTCTGAGAATTTGCGGATTAGTCTCCTCGAGGGAAGAAAGTCGCTTCAGTATTTTCATACTTTTTTCCTGGTCTGCGGTCATGCGGGCAACCGCATTTAACATCGCGTAGGGCATGTGCTCCTTCGGATAGTCCTTCGCAAGCAGATTACCCACTCTTTCAAGCTCCTTTAATCCCTCGATCCGATCCTTTTTGAGTGCCGCACGAACTTCTGCATCCAGTTTTTTAAATACTTCATCAAAAGGGGGTTTTTCTTCCTCTCCATAAGCGAAAGAGGGGAAAATAAAATGATTTGCCAAGAGGATAGTAGCAACAAGTATAGGAAGGTATGGTTTCATACCAAAGGGTACTCAACTTCGGATAAGATATACGAGACTAAACTTTGTTAGTACGAAAAAGAATATTCATACTACTTGTGCAATCCGGTCCTTAAATTTGAACGAGCTAGAGGCTTGCAAGCTTGGATCAGACCCGTAATCCGGCCAGAGCAGCCTGCTTGACCACATTCTCAACCGAGATTCCAAGTTCGCTAAGCACGGTATCACCGGGAGCAGAGAGACCGAAACGGTCAATTCCCACAACAACGCCTTCCAGACCAACATACTTGCGCCAGAGATCAGATACCCCAGCTTCAACCGCCATACGATGACGGAATCCCTTAGGGAGGACAGACTCACGATATTCAGAATCCTGTCGATCAAAACGCTCCATGCAGGGCATAGAAACCACACGAACGGAATTTCCAAGTTGAGTGGCCGCTTCCAAGGCGACGGATAGCTCACTGCCTGATGCCAAAACAATCAATTCCAACTCCTCCGTCTCTTTTCGTGCAATGTAGCCTCCTTTGAGAACGCCTTCGCGACGATCTGAAACGGCAATCTCATTTAAATTTGGTACATTCTGACGGGTAAGAATGAGTCCTGTAGGGCCGTTTGTTCTTTGTAGTGCGGCTACAAAAGCACCAGCCGTTTCCTCAGGATCAGCAGGGCGAATAACATCCAAGTTCGGAATTACCCGTAAACCACTTACTGTTTCGACCGGTTGGTGGGTGGGTCCATCTTCTCCGACCGCCACCGAATCATGTGTCCAGATATGAAAGATTGGTAAATTCGTAAGAGCTGAAATTCGTACGGATGGACGCATATAATCGGCAAAGACCGCAAAAGTCGCACCGGATGGACGAAATATCCCATAGTATCCGATACCATTAACAATGGCACCCATGGCATGCTCTCGAATACCGAACAGCATATTGCGACCCTCATGGTTATCAGCAGTGAAATCGCCCACTTCTTTAATATAGTTCTTGGTAGAGCCATGAAGATCGGCAGAGCCGCTGATAAGAAGAGGCATGGCTTTCGCGAGATCATTTATAACCTGACTGCCAGCTGCTCGAGTGGCGACCTTTGCATCTTCCGCAAATACTTGGACATTATCCATCAGGTCTGCGGGAACTTCACGATTAAGCCCTGATGCGAGAAGCGCTGCTTTTTCAGGATTGGCAGCCTGCCATGCAGAAAATATTGCATTCCATTGCTGGCGGTTTTGTGCTTGATCTGCCTTGTGTTGCTCAAAGAAGGAATGTACTTCATCAGAAACATAGAAGGTTTCATCAGGAAGACCAAGGCCCTTTCGGGCAGATTCTGCAAACTTTGCACCACCTTCGCCATGCCCCCCTGCAGTGCCGGCAACTTCGGGAATACCCTTGGCAATAGTGGTTTTTACTTCGATAAAAGTTGGTTTCCCAGTTTGATTTCTGGCGTGGGAAAGAGCATCTGCAATCGCTTGCATGTCATGTCCATCCTCAATGCGAATGCAATTGAATCCATAGGCAGCAAAGCGGTCGATCACACTTTCACTTTGGGAAGCATCGGCCATCGCATCTAGGGTCACATCATTGGAATCATAAATGATGGTCAAATTATCAAGAGCAAGGTGTCCGGCAAGAGAAGCAGCTTCAGCCGCTACCCCTTCCTGCAAACATCCATCTCCTGCTAGGACAATAACCTGGTGATTAAAAATTTCATGTTCAGGAGTGTTGAAGTGAGCGGCTGCCATTTTTCCTGCCACGGCCATACCCACGGCATTTCCAACTCCCTGTCCAAGAGGTCCTGTTGTGCATTCTACCCCGGGTGTTTCCTCAAACTCGGGGTGTCCAGGAGTTTTACTATGCAATTGACGGAAATTTTTGATTTCCTCAATGGGAAGATCAAATCCGGCAAGATGTAACCATCCGTATAGGAACATACTTCCATGACCCGCGGAAAGGACAAAACGGTCGCGGTTGATCCACTGGGAATCACTCGGGTCGACTTTTAAATCCTTTCCAAAAAGAACAGCCCCTACCTCTGCGGCTCCAAGTGGAAGGCCTAAGTGTCCTGAGGAACAGGCGTGAATAGCGTCTATGGCCAACCCGCGTGCTTGATCGGCTGCATTTTGAAGAATTTCCTGATTTTGCATATGATTGAATAATAAAAGGGAGAATAAAATTTTTCTACCAAATATAGTACCCCAATGGCGAGAATTTCTTATACAACTAATTAAACATATCAGAAATTGATTCTTGCAGTGATGTTTTTGCTTGAAGACAAGCGTAGAAAAGATTTTTTTATTTGATACACAAATTTATATTTGTGTTTCGCTAAGAGATTTTAACTCGTACGCAAACCCTTACCCAATAGCCCATCAATGACTGATAATTCTAACTCGGACATAATGATCGAGACTGAAGGTCTTAGTAAGTATTACGGAGATTTTATTGCCGTAGAAGACCTCAGCTTCTCTATTAAACGCGGAGAAGTCGTCGCTTTTCTTGGACCAAATGGAGCAGGAAAAAGTACGACAATGAAAATGCTCACCGGTTATCTTGCCCCTTCTGCTGGAACTGCAAAAGTATGTGGGTTGGAGGTTGCAGAAAATCGTGATGAAGTTGCCAACCGCATCGGATACCTGCCGGAGAATGGTCCTCTTTATGAAGAAATGACACCACTTTCTTTGCTCAACTTTTTCGGAGATGCTAGAAGCATTGCTTCAGATAAAAAAGCCGAGCGAATTGAACAAGTTATTGATCAATGTGCTTTACATACCGTCCTCAACAAACCCATTGGAAAGCTTTCCAGAGGGTTTAGGCAAAGAGTTGGTATGGCGAATGTATTACTGCATGAACCTGATGTTCTTATTATGGACGAGCCCACTGCAGGGCTAGACCCCAATCAAGTTCTCGAAGTTCGCAAAACAATAAAGGGTTTAGGTAAAACCATTTTACTTTCAACTCACATCTTGCAGGAAGTCCCTGAAGTTGCCGACCGAATAATCTTAATCAACCATGGTCGTCTTATTTTTGAAGGCACACCTGAAGAATTACAAAATGAAGCATCATTAGATACATGGTTTAATCGCCAAACTATCGATGCTGCTTAAGCCTAATATTTTAATATAGTATCTATTTTTTAGAATTCATGAACAAGAATGCAATTTTTGCCGTTTTCAAACGAAACCTCGCCTCCTACTTTGGCAGTCCCAGCGGATATGTATTTATTTGCGCGTTTCTTCTAGCCAGTGGTTTGGCCGCATTTTGGCCACAAGAGTTTTTTGATTCCAACTTGGCTAACCTTGATCAGCTCAATAAATTTTTGCCTGTTATTTTATTAGGATTCATTCCCGCAATCACAATGAGTATTTGGGCTGACGAAAGAAGACAGGGGACTGATGAATTACTTCTTACGCTTCCCGGAAGTGATTTTGATGTGGTATTGGGAAAATATCTGGGGGCAGTTGCTATTTTCACCGCTTCAATTGTCATCTCCCTTCTTTCTAACTATTATGTCCTCAGCCAACTTGGTAATCCTGATTTCGGACTTCTTTTCTCCACTTATGTCGGTTACTGGTTTGTTGGTTTAAGTATGCTTGCCATCGGGATGGTTGCATCATTTCTGACTGCAAATTTAACCGTTGCATTTGTATTAGGTGTAGCATTCAACGCCCCAATTGCTTTATTACCGGAATCTGATTGGGGAATCGCTTACAACTTTCTCGACTTCAGTCGCGGGATTATAAGCCTTTCCGGAACAGCGTTCTTTGTGGGAGTGGCTTTTGCAATGCTTTATCTTTGCTCAATACTCATTGGCAGGAGGCATTGGGTAGGCAGTCAGAAAGGCTCTTACAAAATCTACCATTATTCTGTCCGAGTAGTTGCAGCAGTGTTAATTGCTTTTGGGCTTACTCAGTTTTTTCGCTATAATGATTTTATAAGAATTGATTCTACTGAAGAACAACTCAGTAGTCTTTCATCAGGATCGATCAGCGTTCTCAAAAATCTAAATTCACAAGTTGAAATTGACGCCTTTGTATCTCCAGCTGATGCAATGCCTGAGCAATATGTACAAACTCGTATAAATTTACTTACTGCTCTGAAAGAGATTGATCGGGAAAGTAAAAATGTTCTCGTAAAAGTTCACGAGATCACACCTGAAGATAATGCATCAGTCACTGCGGAAAAATACGGAGTTGAAAATCAAAACGGTGTGAATCCACCGCTTTTTGTTCAGGAAGATGGTCGCTTTATGCCATGGCAAAAAGATTTGTATCTTGGACTCGTTTTTAAAGGAAATGGTTCACAACAAACAATTCCATTTCTTTACAAAGGACTTCCCGTTGAGTATGAAGTTATGAGAACACTCAGTGCAGTTGGTGGTTCAGTTTCCAAGAAAAAACTTGGCGTTTTTGCAACTGATGCCCCATTACTGGGTTCTGGTGGAATGGGGATAATGGGATTTAATATGGGTGGAGGTTCACCCGCTTGGCAGGTTATTAGTGAGCTCCGAAAACAGTATGATGTTCAGGAAGTAACGGGTGGAGAGATTTCTCAAAATGACTACGATGCCCTACTTGTTGTGCAGCCAAATAATTTAGATAACCAAAAGATGGATGACCTTATTGCGGCTATAAAGTCTGGCATTCCTACTGCTATATTTGAAGATCCCTTACCCTTGATTCAGGGTGGTCTTACTGGAACTTATGATCCTAGACGTAACAATCAAGGCGGTGGTGGTCCAGGTCAACCTCCACCACCCGCACCCGAGAAAGGTGATTTAAACAAACTATGGGATCTTTTAGGAGTACACTTTAATGTTAATCCTAAGGATAGAATCACAGCAATAATCAAAGTTTTTAATGAACTTCGAATCAATGCCAATCAAAGCATTCCTCAATCCTGGCGTAAACTTCCTCAAGTTGCCAGTTTTTTTGCTAAGATAGACGAGCTGGTTAAAAAAGCATCAGAATTTGATGCACGAGTAAATGCGAATGCACCACTATCATCAAGCGAATGGGATAGTCTAAAGCTAGATGAATTACGCAAAACAATTCAAGAGCTTGATTACAACCATCCAATAAGAAATTCTATAGAGCAACACTTGCTCTCTAGTGTGGAAACTCGCTTAAATGGAATGGGTAAACGAATAGTTCGAGATCCTTACAATCCATTCCCCAAGATTCCAAGATCTGAAAACTTTCCTGATGAGTTTGTATATGTTGGAGGACTTCCGAATTCTTTTGGTAACGGTCCTGAAACATCAGAGCTACAGTACTGCTTATTTACCTGTCCGGGTTCCATCTACCCGAAAGGTAACTCTGCCTTAACTTTTAAACCCCTTTTGTCAACTAGAGGAGGCAACTTGGCTGGGACGACTTCCATTGATAATTTCTGGACTGGTGGGGTTTTTGGAAGCCCAAGAAGATTTAACCCTCAGCGCACACTGTATTCCGGAAATGGGAATGCGGAGATTTTGGCTGCGAATATCACTGGCCCAATAGAAGATGGTAACCAAACTAATAACATAAATGTTATTTTAGTAGCGGATGCAGATGTACTGGCCGATCCCTTTTTTAATATCCGCAGTCGTGGCCCAGACTCTGACTTTCCCTTGGATGTTGATAATGTCACGCTTTGCCTAAATCTTGTTGATAGCCTAAGTGGAGAAAACAGCCTTCTAGACATTCGGAATCGGAGACGACTTCACCGCACTCTTGAAGAGTTCGAAAAAAGTATCGAAGAGGCCAGAGAAGTTGCAACGCGTACCATTAAAGATGCAGAACAGTCTATTCAGCAAGTCTTACAAGAAGAAAACCGAAAGCTAAATCAGGCACTCGCCGAAGTTCAAGGCAGTCAAGGTTCAATGACCCAAGGACAGTTTATGCAGGTTTTACAGACCGAAGCTGGGAAACTGCAAAAAAATCTCGCAAAAAAAGAAAGAGAACTTCGCAAGGAAAGTAGTGCAAAAATCAAAGATGCAGAGCGAAAGAGAGATAGAGAAATAAAAGCAAAGCAGGAAAGTATTCAAAGACTATCAGTTTTTCTACCCCCTTTGCCCCTTTTAATCATCGCTTGTATTGTATTTTACAAAAAGAGAAAAGCAGAGATTCAAGGTGCCTATTCATCAAGAGTAAGGTCTTAACCAATCTCGAAATCAACTTTCTTAATAATTTTTGATGAACTAAGTCATGAACGAAAATAGTAAAACCATTCTTTTTGTAATCGTAGCCGCCGCCGCAATCTCCTTGGCATATTTCACTGCTCCAGAAGCACGTGACCCAAGTGCACAAGGCAGCAAGATGGGGCAGGCACTTTTTGAAAGTTTTGATCCAAGATCCGCCACCGGAATTGAAATCGTTGAAGTGGATGAAGAAAACATTGCATCCAAAACGCTGGAAGTTTCTCAAACTGAAAGGGGGTGGTTTATCAAAAGACCAGGTAAAGCGGACTATCCAGCTAACGCAGATAATCAGGTGAAAAATGTTTCTTCTATCCTTTTTGATCTTAGAATTATAGATCAGGCAGGAGAGGGAGCGGGTGAACATGCTAAATTTGGTGTCCTCGATCCAACCAAGGCTAATCCAAGCGAAGTTGGTGTGGGTAAAATGATTGCACTAAAAAATAACACTGGATCGAATCTTGCCCAACTTGTGATTGGAAACGAGGTTGAAGGCTTGTCTAATACTCGTTTCGTTCGAAAACCAGATGAGAATGCCGTCTATCGAGTTGAACTTGAAAATGTGAATGATGTAACAACCAAATTTGTCGATTGGGTAGAGAAAGACTTTCTTGATCTCGATAAATGGAATATCAAACAAGTAACTTTCGATAACTATGAAATTAAGGATGGAAGGATTGAATCCTCTGCTAAACAAATTCTTGATTACAACAATTCTGAGTGGAATCTAATTGGTTCATCACTTGGCGAAAGTGAAGAGATCAACAAAGAAAAACTGGATGACATGAAGGATGCTTTCGATGACCTTGAAATCATTGATGTAGAAAAAAAACCCGAGATTCTTGCTTCCAGTTTACGTAAAGGGAGTGAATTCGTAGATGCGAACAATATTCAAGAACTACAAAATACTGCAAACTCCCTCATGCAGAAAGGTTTTCGTCCAGCCAATGAATTAGGAGCTGATGGCAAACCACTTTCTTATCCTAATGGTAAACCCAAGCTCAAGGTCGTCTCACAAAAAGGTGAAGTTTTGGTAGGAATGAAAGACGGAGTAGAATATGTTCTACGTTTTGGCGAAATCTACCGAGGACCAGAAGACGATGAAAATTCAAGTGGAGATAGTCGCTACATCTACGCATTTGCGAGGGTAAATGAAAATCTCTTAGACCAACCTGTTTTGGCACCAGTTCCTTCTCCACTTTTACAACCCGTCAGTGATTCCAACAATTCTGCAGTCCAAGATAGCAATGGGACCAAAGGGGCAAATGGCTCAAAAGGTAAAGAGGGCGAACCTTCAGTTCCTCCGATTTCCCCACCCGGACCTCCTCCAAATTTCACACCTCCTTCTGCCCCTCCCAGCATCACCCCCCCTCCTCCACCCAGCCCTAATTCTGGTGGGGTTGAAAATGAATCCAATTCTTCGGTTGAGTCCTCCGTCGATTCCTTCGCAAAAAAGAAAGCCGATCTTGACGCAGAAATTGCAAGAATCAAAGCTTCTAATTTACAGATTCAAAGAGAATACCAAGACAAAGTTTCAAAGGCACAGGCAAGAGTTAAGGAACTTAATGAGAATCTCGCCGATTGGTATTATGTGATTTCTAATGAAGTGTATCAAAAAATACGTTTGGATAGATCCGATTATATCTCTGTTAAAGAGGAAGAAAATGGAGACAAACCAGATGAAATCAAAGCTTCGCATATTCTCATCTCATATAAAGGTGCAGATCGTGCGGATTCAAATATCTCTCGAAGCAAAGATGAAGCCAAGACAGAAGCAGAACGGCTCCGTAAATTGATCGTTGAAGAAAATAGTGATTTTGCTGAGATTGCCCAAAAGCACTCAGACGGACCAAGTAGTAGCAAAGGTGGAGACCTTGGAAAATTTAAGTTTGAAGTAATGGCAAAACCATTTTCAGAGGCAGCTTTTGACCTAAATGTTGGTGAAGTTTCTGAAGTTGTCGAAACTGGCTTCGGATTTCATGTAATCAAAAGAACCGAATAAAATTTAAATTGTATCTCTCAAAAAGCCTTCCTTTTGACAAAAGGAAGGCTTTTTTCTTTCATGGACTATGATAGTCCGATAGGTTTTTAGACTTCAATGGCCATTCCATTTATCAACCGCACAAAAACTCCTATACACTCTAGGATATTATCTGATGATGCAACGCGTCTAAGGCTTAAATATGACACTTATTATCATATTTTTGAAAAACAAGAAGGCACTAGAGTTTGGAAAGACGGCAAAGAGTTTATCATGCTTTCCAGTAATGATTATCTCGGATTAACGCATCACCCCAAGATCAAGGAAGCGGGAAAAGAGGCCATTGAAAAATGGGGCGCTAGCACCACCGGTGCTCGTTTGGCAAACGGCGGAAGGATTTTCCATCGCGAACTGGAAGAAGAACTTGCTGAATTTGTTGGAAAAGAAGCATGCCATGTTTTTTCAGCTGGCTACCTCGCTTGTGCCTCGGCTGTTACAGGATTTGCAGATCGAAAAGATGTATTATTTGCAGATAAAAACTTACATTCATCTCTGTGGAGCGGAATAAAATTAAGTGGTGCACGCTGTGAGAGATTTTCCCATAACCAGCCCAGTCATCTAGAGGAATTACTAAAATATGAGGAGAGAGATATCCCCAAAGTTTTTGTTCTCGAAGGAGTTTATTCGATGGAAGGTCATATAGTCAGACTTCCCGAATTCATAGATTTAGCAAGAGAGTATGATGCATTTGTGATAGTGGACGATGCACATGGTTTTGGAGTTCTTGGCAGAGATGGAAGAGGAGTTTGCAGTCACTTTGGTCTTACTGACGAAGTTGATGTGATATGCTCAAGTTTTTCGAAATCGCTCTCTGGTTCTGGAGGTTTTGTGGCAGCTAGTCAGGATGCCATTAACTACATGCGGAGTCATTCCAAACAAACTATATTCTCAGCTGCTATTTCTCCTGTCGCCTCAGCCTGCGCTCGTGCTGCGCTCTCGGTCATAAAAGAAGAACCTCAACACCACATTCGTCTCTCCAAGAACCTTGAACGTTACAGGAAGATCTTAGAGGAGCTAAATTTAGATATTTGGGAAAGTGAAACACCAGCCATTCCAATCGTTTTAGGAGAAAAAGAGAAAGTATATTATTTTTGGAAAGCCCTTTTAGATAAAGGAATCTACACGATAATTTCAATTGCACCGGGGGTGCCACCTGGGAAGGATCTTATCCGCACTGCAATCTCCGCTTCCCATACGGAAGAAGATCTAGACCGTATTGAAGAAGCAATGCACTTCGCAAAATCTAAGATTTAAGAACTTCTCAGGCATTTGATTCGAAAGTAAATAAAAATAGCCTCCATCCACTTAAATAAATTAGTTGCGAATGGTCTTGTAAGACCTCGGAAGATATAAGTTTTAGCATGTAAAACCTGATCTCTCACCGATTCATTTTTAATTATGTCCTCTTTCCACAAACCCAGCAGTATCTCGGAGTTGCGACTGTTAAAAAGTTTTCTGCCTTCAGTAGCTCCTTTTACATGATAAACTACACTATCGTGGACGACATAATTTGACATTCCATCGCGATTGTATCTAAGGCAAAGATCAACATCTTCACAACCATTAAGAAAAACTTCATCAAAACCGTTCATTTCAAGAAATTTTTTCTTTTTCACCAAACAACAGGCAGCCGTGACTGCACTCCACTTTTTTACTTCACCTTTAAAAGAGTGCCTAAAAAAACCCTGACCATAATGCCGAGGATTACCCTGAGGTGCAAAGACAACTCCCATATGATCAAATTTTTTGGTGAAAGCCAACTTTTGGACATTGCCCACCACCCCAGCATCTTTCTTTTCTTTGAATACTTCAACCATGGGAAGTAACCAATTTCCCTCTACAAAAACATCATTATTAACAAAACATAAGTACTCCCCTTTTGCATTATTGGCTGCCAGATTATTATTTTTGGCAAAACCCTTTTTCTCATTATTAAAAAAACACCTACAGGGATATTCTAATTTTTTCAAAAATTCTACTGTACCATCTTGGCTACTATCATCTACTATCAAAATTTCATAGGATAGTTTGTCAGACAATGTATGTTTAAGTGCAGATAAACATTTCTTCGTGTAAGCAAGTTGCTCAAAAACAGAAATAATGATGCTGACCAAAGGATCATTCATTTGTGATGATGGCATTTAGAAAAATTTCATGAAGAGAACGGGCTGTATTTTTAATATCAAATCTCTTCTTACAATATAATTGGGCCTTTTTTCTCATACTGATAAAAGTATCAGGCTTGTTCGCGAATTCCTCAAGTAATTCAACCCATTTTCTTGGTCTTCTCGGATTTATTTCATAACCTGAAACTCGATCTACAAATGCTTCTGATGCTCCAGCATAATTGGATGCCAGAATCAAACATCCTGCAGACATTGCTTCAGGAATAACATTAGGAATTCCATCACGGTCACCCTTCGAATCTATAATCCCAGTAAACAATTTTACATCTGCCTCCAAGAAAAGTTCTCTAACTTCTTCTTCTCTTCTGGAACCAAGTAGAAAAACCTTTTTCGATAGACCATATCTTGCAATCTCTTCACTCAACTTCCCATGTAATGGTCCAGAACCTACTATTTTCATTTCAAATTCACAATTGTTCCTTTGACTCAAGTCTTGCAGGATTCTCAAAAGACAAAAGTAGCCTTTTTTCTCTACCAAGCGTCCCACGCTAATTAGCTTAATAAAGCCAGGCTTTTTTAGCTCAAAAGATTTTCTTTCCGGCCAATATGAAAGTCCTCTCTTAATTAAATGTATTTTTTCTTTTGGTAATCCCATTGCGTGTAATCTGCGAAATGAGGATATAGAAGAAGTTCGTATAAAAGCCGCATGCTTAAATTTTTCTATCAGTAACCAGTCTCCACCTTTTCGGAACAAATCATAGGCATGTGCTCCCATACTAAATGGAGTATCTGTGAGTCTACTTAATGCAAAGGTTGCAGTGGCAGGCATCGTAGCCCAGACTCCATGAAATAGATCAAATTTTTCGTTCTTAAGTCTTTTCGCTTCTACAAGAGCGAAACCTAAACCTAAAAATGTCTCATTCCAGTTTTGCAAATTTGGACATGGACGATTCCATAGAGCAGTAAGTATCTCACGAAAAGCAGTCGAATTTCTCCATGCCCAGAATGGTAACCAGTAAATCAACATACTCAGTTTCCATAAGCAAAATCTTCTAATTTTAATATTTTGCCACTCTGCTTCACCACCCCATATCGAGAAGATTTCGGGTTGAATACCCAATTCTATAAGTGCTCTTAATTCCCTTCTAACAAAGGTCTCAGTTGGTCTGGGAAAGGTAGCGTAAAAAAAAGCTAACTTCGGCAATGTTTTAAGTTATTCGGCTTAAAATAATTCGATCTTTAGAGATTTAATTTGTTAATCTGGAAGATAAATTGTTTGTCTTAGAAGCATCTTTATCATCCGAAGAGGAACCGTTTCTGCCATTCGTAATATCTGAATTCTGGTCATTGACTTGGGTTTCGCTTTGTCCGTCAATTACTGGAAAGTAGTCAAAAGCAAGTTTTATTTCTTCAGCAGTTGCAGTTCTTTGGCCTTCTACAGAAATTTCCCCCTGAAAACTTGCCAAAGGATGGCGGACTCGGTTTACTTTGACCTGCATTTCTAGTTTATCGCCAGGTTTACAAATACGACGGCACTTAACTCCATCACATGAAGTAAAAAATATAGTCGATGGATCGACTTGTTCCGTTAAAAATTCTGATTCTCCTTTGAGCAAATAAAACACGCATAATTGCCCTAGGGCTTCAATCATTATGGACGCAGGAAAAACTGGGTTTTCCTTAAAATGTCCTTCAAGAAAATATTCATTGCCAGAGATTTTGTAAGATGCACTTGCGTTATCCTCGTTGATAGAAACTGTTTCAAGAAACAAAAACGGCTCACGGTGAGGCATCAGAGAGGCAATTTCCTCAATTCTGTAAGTCTTTGATCTCTTGGGAGGTGCTTCTCCCATTGCTTTTGCATTAAGGTATGCTTTGACATCACCGATCGTGCGTAAGTCTCTTAATTCTTCGTTATCTATGCTAACTTCCAAGGTTTGCTCAACAAGCATAACAATTTCGAGCATGGTTAAAGAATCCATGCCTAGATCCTCATACATTCTCAAAGAATCATCACTATCTGAAAGAATCTGTCTTTGATCTGGTTCTAAATGACGGTCAATAATTCCAAGAACAATTTTCTCAACTTGATTAATGTCCTTATTTTTTCGAAAAAGAAGTGCAGACTCATAAGTTCCTGGAGGACATCTTTTTAAAAGTTCCTTAAGGTCTTCTTCGACAGAAGATTCTGATTCAGTAGTCATTTTGATTAGGGGTAAGATTTTGATCGTGACTTAATGTTCGATTAGTTATGATCACATTAATAATAATTTGATGGAAAATCTAAGTACAGGCAAACCAAAACCCGTAATCCTAACCTGTGCCCAACCCACCGGGGTTTTAACTCTGGGAAATTACCTAGGAGCTGTTAGAAATTGGTCGGAAATGCAAGATCTTCACGAATGCTTTTTTGGCATCGTAGATTTACATGCTATTACAACTCCAACGAAGCCCTCTCTTCTCCGAAACTATGTCTATCAGTGTATAGCACAATATATTGCGTGTGGTTTAGATCCTGCAAAGTCTAACCTTTTTGTTCAATCACATGTTACTGGTCACACAGAACTTGCATGGATCCTTACATGCATTACTCCTATCGGTGAACTACAAAGGATGACACAATTTAAAGATAAAGCCTCAAAACTTGGGTTTCAAATATCCGATACTGAGGTAAAAGAAGAAATTAAGTTTGAACACCAAGGAGCTAGAGCACAGGCATCAATAAATGCGGGATTACTATGTTATCCTGTGCTTATGGCTGCTGATATTCTACTCTACAATGCTGATCTCGTACCTGTTGGAGAAGATCAAAGGCAACATTTGGAACTTTGTCGAGATCTTGCCCAAAGATTTAACAATTTGTATTCCGAAACCTTTACAATTCCTGAACCCTATGTACCAAATACAGGTTCTCGAATTATGTCTTTAGCCGAACCTACAAGAAAAATGTCAAAATCGGATGAGAATGAAAAAGCTACAATCTTTATCCTCGACGAACCAAATCGAATAAAGAAAAAGATTGCCGCTGCAGTTACCGATTCAGATTCAGAAATCAAATCGTCTCCTAAAAAGCCAGGTGTCAGCAATCTTCTTACAATTCATTCATCCTTGTCTGGCCATTCAATTCCTGAGCTTGAGGAGCACTTTAATGGCAAAGGATATGGTCAGCTTAAATCTGATCTTACTGAGATGGTTTCAGAATCTCTTGCTCCGGTAAGAGCTCGATACAAGGAATTAATTGAAGATAAAGCCTATTTAAATTCTGTTCTCGCCGATGGTGCTAAAGCAGCACAGAAAAGAGCTTTCAAAATTCTTTCAAAAACATACCGAAAGGTTGGGTTCCCAGAAAGAGAAAGACACTAATTCATTTTTATCCTCTTATTTTTCGCTTGGTTCTTTTGAGTATTTAACTCATTAAAATGATAGGCGGATTTTATTTGTGATGGATTTTGAAGACCGAAATGAAGAACATGAAGGATTGCCCAAATGGCCATTCCTTGCTTCTTCGTTATTTATCTTAACTGGTGCTCTTGGGTATGCATACTACCATTACCACCAGACGGGAATGCTTGAGGTTTGGCAACTTCTAGTATGCATTCTGGCATCAGGAATAGCCTCGCTACTTATTTGCTTACCCTTTCTGCTTGAACAATCCCTTCAGCTTTGCCTTCAAACAGCCAATCGCAAGGATGATGAACTCTTTCGTAAGGTATATTTTGATTTGAAGGAGCTACGTAATGAAATTGAATCTTTATCAGTGAAAACTGATAAGGTTCCGACCCTTGTCGATAAAATCATCTCGGATTCACTTAATGACAAAGAAGACGATGACAAAATTTCTAAATTTCTTTTAGAATTTAAAGAAGAACTTGCCCTGAAACTTGCACGACTGGAAGAGCTTGCTCTCCAAGAACCAATCCCGGTTGAACCAGATCCAGGAATCTCAAATGCAAATAAGTCCCTCGAAGATCTTACCAAGTCAATCAGTTCAATTTCCAACAAACTTAACGAGCTAAATCACCAAATTGAAAAGCTACCCAAGGATTTCCCTGAGCCTGTAATACAAAAGATAGAATCCAATCCTGACCTTACAAATACTGAATTTACTTCTGATGAAAATATTATATCCCAAACAGACGAAAGCGACAAAAAGCAAACTCCAACCGATGAGACTGTAGAATTAGAAAGCATTCAACTGAATGATAATTCGGACGAATTAATTGACAATATCGATATGGGCGAAGATCCAATTGAATCATTAGAACCAGAAAATTTAGATAGTCCAAGGGAAGAATTTGATAACCTAGAAGTGGAAACACCGGTATCAGAAGACTTGTTATCTGAAGAACCCAATGATGTAGAAAACCCCAAAGAAGAAAAACCTGACAATTCTGATGTTGAAGAGGAACAGGTGGAAAATCCTGAAGAACTTGATCTTGGTTTACCAGACCCGGAGGAAACTCTACGTAAGGTTGATGCTTTGCTGTCGGGGTCCTCACCCACCCCAAAGGATCCTAAAGCAACCACTGAAAAAGGTGTTGAAGAAAAAAATAATTCGCAGATTACTTCAGTCGTCGCCAATGTAATGATCGGAATCGGCAATAAACCTTATGTTCGAGGAGAAGGTCCTGGTTTAAGTTGGGAGCAAGGCATTGCCATGAATTTCGTGGAAATAGGAAAATGGGCTTGGTCTCCATCCAGAAAGAATGCCTCTTTAACCATACAAATTTATAGAAATGATGAAGATCCGGATAAAACTGGAAAACATGAAATCAAACCCGGAGAGAAATTCGAAATAACACCAGAATTTTAATTTTCGAAGAGTGGGCTTGTGTAGATACCTTTTTCAACCATTTTTCTCACAGCATCTCGAACACTTTCCCTGTCCTCCTTGTAGGTAACCCCCATCCAAGTACATGAGGCTGGAAAAACTCTGACTGTATTATTGCCTGACTTGATCCCCCTATCTACAGCGGCAGGCAAATAAAATTCAGTATTTAAATCACCCTCTTTTATTTCAGTCAGAAATCGAATAAGTTCCATTTCTAGAAGCTCAAAAACACTGGAAGAAAATCCCCATACATTCATCGAAACAATTTCTGAACCGACCAGCATACCCTTAACTTCTAGACTATTAAATCCTGCTAGCGGATCTCCACCAATCTTAGTCCATTCTTCCACAGATACTAAAAAACCTTTTGATTCTTTGCAAATTCCTCGAGAAACCACACCGTGCTTAGAAAGAGTTTCGGAAAGACGAAAACCAACCATAGTAAATAGATTTTGCTTTCCATTAACAGCTGCGATTTGAGCAAATGATTGCATGAGTTCTTCAAATGTTTCTTTTCCGTAGTAATCATCAGCATTTATTACCGCAAATGGTGAATTTTTAAGGACATCCCTTGCCGACCATACCGCATGCCCCGTGCCCCAAGGTCGTTCTCTCTTTTCGGGGCAAATAAATCCAGCAGGAAGGTCTTTTTTATTTTGATAGGCATAATCCACCTCAATTTTTTCTTTGTACTTATTACCCACCTGTTCCTCAAACTGTCGATGCATCTCTTCACGGATCAAAAAAACGACCCTTGTAAATCCTGCTTTACAGGCGTCATAAATCGAATAGTCCATTAGTGTCTCTCCGCTTGGTCCAATCCGTTCCAATTGCTTAAGGCCCCCGTAGCGGCTTCCAAGACCTGCTGCGAGAACTAGTAATGAAGGAGACTGTTTATTTTTAGAAATCATTCCGTAACGCAAAAGACAAATAATTTAAAATTTCAGTGGCAAGAATGGCTTCCTGTCCATGCTGACGGGCAAGCACTTCAGCGGCTCGTCCATGCCACTGCACGGCAAGACAGGCAGCATCCATTAAAGAATAAGTTTTCTTTGCAAGAAGAGTAGCCATAATTCCGGTTAATATGTCTCCACTTCCTCCACGGGCGAGAACGGAACTTCCACCTAAGCAATACATTTCTTGTTGCCCTTGCAGTATTTGGGAATGCGAACCTTTTAAGACCAAGGTACAAGGATTCTCTCTAATCCATTCTTTGGGATCAGTGCCAGCAGCAAGCCTCTCAAATTCTCCCGCATGTGGAGTAATCACAACATTCTGCGGATTTTTTAATTTTTCGAAAATTTCAGGTCTCAAAGCATCGGCATCCAACAAAGTAGAACCATCAAATAGGTTGCAAACTTCGCGCACAAGTGAATGCGTCTCCTTTTCGAGGCCTAATCCCGGACCAGCGGCCAAGGCAGTGGCACGATCAAGAAATTGACGAATTTTTCCCAACCCTTCCAAAGCCAAACATCCATTGGGTGTCTCAGGCAAAGGAACCCACATTGCTTCCGGCAGTTGGGCAACAAAGGACGCATGCAAAGACTCGGGTATTCCCACAGTCAAAAGTCCGACGCCCGACTTTAAGGCACCCTGTGCCGCCATCATCGAAGCCCCACCTAATTCTCTCGAGCCAGCCAGCATAAAAAGATGTCCATGTGATCTTTTATCTCCCACTACTGGGCGCAATCTTCTTAACTCTCGCAATGCATTCGAAGGTAGGACACGAGATTTATTTTCTTGATGCTTATCATCGGTAAAAAAATCTAAATTCAAATAACGGATTCGTCCCACATATTCCGCATTTACAGAATCAAGGACCGGTTTTTTCACGATACCAGTACAATAGGTAAAATCTGCCCGCAAGGGATTCTCAGTTCCAGCTCCTGTAACACCGGTTGGCATGTCGATAGATGCTCGTACTACAATCTTATCCGAATCATTTACCCATTTAATAATATCCGGTATTGGATCTCTAAGGGGTAGCTTTGCCTGCATTCCAAGCAGTCCGTCAAAAAGGGCATCAAACAAGCGATCCTCTACCTTTTTTTCCAATTCTTGCATGAGATCTGTTGAAGGATCAATTACTTCAATCCGTTTCTCAGCAAGATCCTCGAGTTCTTCCCACGCCCGCCTCGTCAAAGGTCTGCAATCTTCCCAGTTTGCGAGGGGAAGAATGACTGCACGGGCCGTGGGAATCGTCCGAAGAAAACGTTTTGTGGCAATCAAAGCATCCCCTCCATTATGTCCTTTTCCTACCAGTGCTAATACTCTTGGACGATGTGGGATTGTTCGCAATTCACGCATATCTCGAAGCAAGGCATCCCCCACCCCCTCCCCCGCTTTATTCATCGCCTGCCATTCTAAATCCTCATCACCATCAAAATACTTTTTCTCAAAAGCTAGGCTCTCCTCACAGGTAAGAATGGGATCCGTTTTTAGGTTACTCATTCGGAAATTAATATCACGATCGCACTAGCCACACTTTCTAGATGAGTAAGGCTAATAAGAGCCCTATTACCCCCTTTGCTTTCTAGTAAACTTTGGCCCTTTTCACTGAAAGAAAGGATTGGCTCGCCCATTGCTCCGTTGGAAACTTCAGCATCCAGCCATCCGAATTCAACACCAAATCCAGTACCCATAGCCTTGGCTGTTGCCTCCTTGGCAGCAAAACGGGCTGCAAGACAAAGAGCAGGATCTGCTTTTTCCTTACAGTATTTCTGCTCTACTTGGGAAAAGATTTTCTTTAGAAAGTGATCCCCGTGTTTTTTAAGCGAATCACGGATACGGGAGACTTCAATCTGGTCAATTCCGACACCCAAAACATTAGTTCCCTGTGGAATTTCAGGTGGGTTCATCAGTCGTTCAAAAGATTTCGCATCTTCTTTACTGCTTCCATAAGACCGTGAGTGATGGATCGGGAAATGATGCTGTGCCCGATATTAAATTCGTAGACCTTGTCCAATTGCCTGGCACCAAGGACATTGTCGTAATTGATACCATGTCCAGCATTGACTCTCAGACCAAGTGCATCCCCTAGATCCATTCCTTCTTTCAGGGTTTTTAACTCAATATCTCGTTGTTTCTCATTGTACCAGGCACGGGCAAAACTTCCCGTATGCAATTCCACCCATGGAGATCCAATCTCAGCCGAGGCTTCCAATTGTTTTGAATCTGGATCAATGAACATACTCGTGGGAATTCCCGCATCAGAAAATGCTTTTACAGCATCCCTTGAGCGTTCCATATTCGAAACAATATCCAACCCACCCTCAGTAGTTACCTCTTTGCGATTCTCAGGTACCAGGCATACGCTTTCCGGTTTCAGGGAAAGAGCCAACTCTACCATTTCAGAAGCAAGAGATACCTCAAGGTTCAAACGGGTTTTCATCTTTTCCTGATAACGCTGAACATCCTCCACCTGCACATGTCTACGATCCTCCCGAACATGCATGGTGATTCCATCCGCACCCGCATCCTCTGCAAGCCATGCAAGGGTTGCCGGATCAGGCTCAACAAAGCCTCCGTGAGTGTTTGCTTCATCCCTGTACCGCGCCTGTCGAAGGGTAGCCACATGGTCAACATTTACACCTAGTAAAATCATTGGACGGATAGAATAAACGGAATTTAAAGGAAACTCAATTGGCTTTGTTCAACTTTCATGGAAGCGGAAGAATTCAAATCTACTGAAAGAATATTTCGTAGAAAACGGGGTCGGTGGTGCTCAGTCGGACCATAAGTATCTAGTGCATTCAAGTGAACTGGAGCACCATATCCTTTATTAGAATCAAATCCGAAGTCAGGAAATTTTATGTGCAACTTTCGCATAAACCGGTCGCGGGTAACCTTGGCCAGCATCGATGCCATCGCAATTGCCAAGGATTTTGTGTCCCCTTTTACTAATCCAACATGTTTATACGACAGTTTTTTCAACGCTCGCCCGTCTACCATGACTGTCCATCCTTTATCATTTCCTTCTATCTCCTCAAATAATTCAAGGGATGAATTTTCCTCCGGCTTCCACAGCCCACCACTTGTTCTAGACGCTTCATCAATCGCTCGCATCATCGCCAGACAAGTGGCACCCACAATATTATGCTCCTCAATTTCCTCAACGCTCGCCTTTCCCGTACCCGTAAATATCTTTTTTTCTTCTGCAAGTACCATCACCTGATCATAGAGTTGCTCACGCTTCGCTTCATCAAACTGTTTGGAATCATTCATTTCCGCTGTAAGCAATCGATTTCTTGGTTCTCGAAAAAAAGCAGTGGGTATTATAACCGAGCCCGCCACGACCGGACCCGCAAGACATCCCCTGCCCGCCTCGTCCACCCCCACAACTCCTGCCTGCTCTTTTGCAAGCTTACGGTCGTGGGTCCATCTTGGATTAGGCATATTAGAAAAACCCTACTTTTTCCACTTGGGATTCCAAGCTTTCTTCTTAGGTACCGGCTTACCCATAGCCTCGAAGGCGGTCTTAAAATGCATCTTACAAAATTCTTTCATTTTCGTTTCCCCAACATTTTTAAAAATCTCAGTCGCTACTTCCTTCGCCTGTGATCCAGAACCCTTGGGGATTTTACATCCTGCATATTGCTCCAGTTTTTTCATCTGCTGAAGCCAGGTTGCCCGGGCAATGATCGATGCGGCTGCCACCACCGGGTCTTCCTCTGCCTTCGTCCTCATTTGCAGATCGAAATCTGAATCTTCCACATATTTTTGTACAAGTGGTTGCTTGGAAAACTGATCTAGTAAACCCCACTTTGGTTTCCGTAATGCCAGAGCATCATTTAAAGCTTTCCCATGCAACCAGGCGAGCAACTTGTTTAAATTCTCCCCAAACTTAACATACAGCTCATTGTATTTTTCCATACCCGTAAACGCAGTCTTGATCACCACTCCCTTGGTTGATGCGATCGACTTTGCCATTTTCATAATCGCTCCATCCGTAATCGTCTTGCTGTCACGAATTCCCTGCTTCATCCATGTCTTCACCATCTCCCCGTCCGCAATTACACAAGCAGAAACCACAGGACCAAATAAATCCCCCTTCCCGCTCTCGTCAAGTCCCGCATGCGGTTCAAACCATTCTGGGTGGTTGACCTCTTCATATCCTAGTTTAAATTCGCCCGTCACTTCCGGTTCCAAAATATTGGTCACAAAATCCTCGGTTCCCTTACCCTGAACAACCAACTTCCCACTTTCATAGGCCACCACTTTTACATTTTCTCCTTCAAATGCATGGCGAGCATACTGAACTTCTCGGGTGGACCATCCATGTGCATTGAGCACAACACCCAATTTATCAACCTGCTCCGCGGTCAATTTAAGGTTATACATCGACTTTTTCTTTGGATCACCTCCATCTTTATTTGTAGCCAAACTTGCCATCATCGAATTATCCATGAAAAAGAGATTAGGAAAACGCAACCGCCAAGCATGAAAAATATATTTCTCGATCATATTCTTACAGACCCAAAACAAGCAGATAACTTTCAAAAGAACATGCTTGAATGGTACGATCATGAAAAGCGCGATCTTCCCTGGCGAAACAACCCTTCCCTCTACAAGACCGTGATTTCCGAGTTTATGCTTCAGCAAACCCGGGTATCCACCGTGCTTCCCTATTTTGATAAATGGCTAAAAGATTTCCCTGACTTTCATACCTTGGCGAATGTATCAGAGGTTGAAGTTCTCAAGGCATGGGAAGGACTTGGCTACTATTCCCGTGCCCGCAATCTTCACAAACTCTCTAAAATTGCCACAGACTGGAAAGCACCCCCCGAAACGACGAAGGAATGGATGGCACTACCCGGTGTCGGCCCTTACATTGCCGCTGCAGTTACCAGTATTTCTATGGGCAAAGCCGAAGCTGTATGCGATGGAAATGTGGTACGTGTGCTTAGCCGCATCTTCGCGATTAATGAAGAATATAAAGACGGAGCTACCGCCCAGAAAAAGATGGTGCCTATCGCTCAGTCTCTGATTCATATAGAGCGACCCGGAGATTACAACCAGGCGATGATGGAACTTGGTGCCACTGTTTGCCATAGACAAACCCCACTTTGTTTGACCTGTCCGGTATTGGAATATTGTTCAAGTGGACGGGCGGGTGATGCAGAAAATTTTCCAAATTTGAAAAAGAAGAAAAATAAGAAGAAATCGATAAAGCGATACTGGTTCGAATCAGATGGAAAACTCCTGTTGTTTACTGATTTGAATTCAAACAAACTATCCGGGATTTATGAGCTTCCTGAGGAGTTGCCAAACTGCATAAAACAAAAATCCTTAACTTTCGAACCGATAGGCATCCGTAAAAGAACCATTGGCAATGTCGATTATGAGGAGGAAATCATTCGGGTTTCTAATTCGAAAACCATAAATGAGAGACTCAACAACGGCTATCTCTGGGCAAACAGGGAAAATATAGAGAAGCTTAGTTTGTCAGGACCACACCGAAAATGGATTGCAGAGATTCAGCATGAGAGTGACTGAATTTGCTATGCATAGATCAGTTTAAAAAGATCACTGCGGGACTTCCGACTTTCATGGTCCAACACTCTCCTCGCCTGTTCCTTTAACGGCTTTTTTTGGAGGGAGACACGCAAGCCATAATTTTGACTTCTCCACAGTTCCAGCACTCATTCAACTCAAGTTCCACCGCTTCTCCGCACTTTTCACAATGCCAATCTTCACCATTTGTTTTAGGTGATTGCCTAAAGGCAGAAATAAAGTCTTTCGCCCGTTCAAAATCTTCTTTATCCAGCACACAGACATTGGGATAGATAACCGGAATTGGAATTTCGACAATGTTAGACCCTTCCCAGTTTCTAAGTATTGTTTTGATCCCTGCATCTTCGAGAAGACCATTTACTAAACCTACGGTAGCTGTGTCCCAATGACGAAAAACCTCATACATATACTCTAGATTAAGACTTTTTTACGGACTCCGCAAACCTATCGATTACCCCGTCGAATGAACCGTTGGAGAAAAAGACTACGAGAGAAGGCCCAGAAAAATGATAACTTTTGAGGAATGTCTCCAGTTCCTGATTGGTGGCGAAGGCATGGCCCGACTTTCCCTGATCCTCAATCCTTTGAATCATATTCTCTGTATTGATCCGTTGATCCTCCGGAATTTTTTCCGCACGATGAACAGCTCCAAGCAAGCCGACATCGGCTATGCCTAAGGCATTGGCAAACCGGTCCTCAAACACATTGGTAACGGCAGTGTTGCTACGTGGCTCAAAGCAAGCAATAATTTTACGGCCAGACCAGCGGGCACGGAGGGATTCGAGTGCACCGGCAATCGCTGTGGGATGATGGGCAAAGTCGGAAAGAACAACCAGTTCCTCACTGTCATGCAATATTTCCTGTCTTCGTTTCACCCCTGTACATTCTGAGAAGTCGGGCAGTGATATGCCAGAGAATGGATTTTTAGATGCAATATCGAATGTTTCGTCTGCTTTGGAAATTTGCTGAGAAAGAACCGAAGCAAGGACTGCCATAGCTAGGTTTCGGGCGTTAAAGAGACCGGGCATATTCCAGTCGACTTGCATGATGGGCTCTCCTTCCCATAAAAGATCGAATCTTGAACCATTGATATCTTCCGAAAAATTGCTAATGCGAAATTCATTATCTTCCCCCAGTCCAACGGATACGATCTGTGTCCAAGGAGCTTCGGGAAGGGCATCCAAATTGGGATCGTCTCCGTTGCGGAGAACAAAACCATCGGAAGGAACAATTCGTAAAAGATGAGAAAAGCTACGGGAAATATCCTGCAGGTCACGAAAAATATCTCCGTGATCGAATTCCAGATTATTCATAACCAAAATCTTGGGACGATAGTGTATGAATTTGCTGCGCTTGTCGAAGAAGGCGGAATCATATTCATCCCCTTCGATCACAAAGGGGGAGCTATCTGAACCTAATTCGTTGCCAGATGGTAGATCGAAGGGTACCCCGCCAATAAGATAACCCGGATCCTGTCCTGCCTTTGACAGAGCAAAAGAGGTGAGAGTGGTGGTGGTAGTCTTCCCGTGTGTACCAGCGATCACGATGGCTGGCCGTTTTCCAATCAGATCTTCCCCAATCAATTGAGGGAGAGATACGAAATCGATTTGCCTTGTACGCAAAAGATATTCGACCTGTGGATTTCCTCGTGAAACAGCATTGCCCACAACCACTCGGTCAGGTTGCCAATCAAGCATGTCCTGCTGGGCGAAGCCTTCCAATAATTTTATTCCTGCAGATTCAAGAACATCCGACATAGGTGGATATACACCCGCATCGGAACCTGCCACTGCATGACCCATCTTTTTGAACAGAATGGCGGCATTGCCCATTGCCGTTCCACATACCCCAATAAAAAACACCCGCATGTACAGGATATTGAAAAAAAGACTGCATAAACGAAAGACAAAAAGGGTTTTGCCTCGACTTCATTCTGTTTTTTCGGAAAACCGAAGGACATGAGCAATGAAAACCTAAAAATTCTAGTTATTGGTAGTGGTGGTCGTGAACATACGATTGCCAAGGAATGTGCTAAAAGTTCTCGTGTGAATGAAGTAATCGTAGCTCCAGGGAACGGTGGAATAGCCAAGGAATTTGTCACTTTTTCTGTTTCCGTAGAGGACAACAAGAGTCTTGTATCCCTCGCGCAGGATGAAAATGTTGATCTCGTGGTAGTGGGACCCGAAGTTCCTCTTTGCAATGGAGTTGTGGATGCCTTGAATGAAGTCGGAATTCTGGCATACGGACCGGGTGCAGTTGGGGCTCGATTAGAGGGCAGCAAAGCGTACACCAAGGATTTTCTTGCCAAGTATTCCATACCCACCGCAGCTTATGGAAATTTTTCGGAAGTGGAACCGGCCCTTCATTACCTTGAAAAATGTGACCTACCCGTGGTGGTCAAAGCGAGCGGATTGGCGGCAGGGAAGGGAGTTTTAATATGTGAAAACATAGAAAGTGCCCGTAATGCAGTGGAGGATATGTTGAGCGGAGAAAGCTTTGGAGATAGCGGAAAGGAAGTGGTAATCGAAGAATTTCTCGATGGGGAAGAAGCATCTCTCCACTTAATCTGCTCGGGCGAAAGCTATGTCGCCATGCCTATTAGTCAGGATCATAAAAAAGTGGGAGATGGAGACACCGGACTGAATACGGGAGGGATGGGCGCCTATGCACCCACATCTCTGGTAACGCCCGATATGCTAAGCAAGTATGAGCAGGAAATTGTTCGCCCCACTCTTGCTGGTCTCAAGGCAGAAGGTATGGATTTTCGTGGAACTTTATACATTGGGCTGATGCTCACAGTAAATGGTCCCAAAGTACTCGAATTTAATGTTCGGTTTGGAGATCCGGAGACGCAGGTTATCCTTCCCCTGCTCGCAGATGATCTTGTTGATCTTTTATTAATGTCGGCACGGGGAGAAAAGATGCCCCCATCTGTAGCCTTTAAAAATCAATCCGCCATGGTGGTTGTACTGGCAAGCAATGGATATCCCGGATCGTATCCAAAAGGTGAAATAATCACTGAACCAGTGAAGTCATCTGCTGGTAGCGTGCTCATACATGCAGGCACAAAAGCAGAAAATGGAGAAATCGTAACTGCAGGTGGCCGGGTACTTGGTGCAGTAGGTATAGGCTCGACATTAAGGGAAGCCAAAAAGAACGCTTATGATTTGGTGGATGATGTGCATTTTGAGAGTAAATATTTTCGCTCAGATATCGGACACCGCGAATTTTCCAGAACTTAGACAGAATAGTACTTGCCTTTTCCTCTTTCGAATTGGAAAACGAAACTAGCACGAAAATGGGACGAAAAAGCAGAGTAAAGAAAGAAAGAAAAAAAGAAAAATTGATCGTTTTTGTCTGCACGGCCAATGTCTGTCGAAGTCCCATGGCAGAGAAGCTATTTGTCGATGCTTTGGAAAAATCAAATTCTAAGAAAAAAATTAAGGTTTTCTCCGCAGGAATATCAGCAATGGATGGAGACCAGGCATCTGAAAACTCAATACAGGCATGCGAAGAGATCGGTCTTGATCTGAAAGACCATCGTAGTGCGGTCCTTACCAGGAATACTGCCGAGAATGCATCTGCAATTTTTTGCATGACAGAGTCACATCGTGCGCTCCTGCAAATGTATTTTGATTTACCTGAACAGACCCAAATTTTTTTAATGCGCGAATTTGTGGAGGAAGGAAGTAAGGAATTACCTGACCCGTTTGGACAAAGTATTGAAATTTATCGTGATTGTCGGGAAAATATGAAGCAAGCCCTGCCTTCCCTTTTAAACTGGGTTGAGAAAAATCTATAAGTTTTTAATTTTAATAATAATGACCAACACTGCCATAGCCGAACCACCCGTGAACAAAATCTTGAACGACCGACCACTTGCTGAGATCGATCCTGCCATTCATGCCGTATTGGAAGATGAAAAACAGAGACAAAGCACGCATATCGAATTGATCGCTTCGGAAAACTTTACCCTTCCTGCCATAATCGAAACCACTGGCAGCGTTTTGACCAACAAGTACGCCGAAGGTTATCCAGCCAAGAGGTACTACGGGGGATGTGAACATGTTGATGTTGCAGAAAGTTTGGCAATTGAACGGGCAAAAATCTTGTTTGGTGCAGAGTATGCAAATGTACAACCGCACTCAGGCAGTCAGGCAAATACAGCGGTATATTTCGCGATGCTTCAACCGGGTGATAAGATCTTGACCATGAGTCTTGAGGACGGAGGTCACTTGACCCATGGTCATCCGAAAAACTGTAGTGGGATGCTCTACAATGTTGTAAATTATGGTGTAAACCCTGAGACTGGATACATTAATTACGATGAGATTCAAAGGTTAGCTGAGACGGAAAAACCAAAACTTATCACTGTGGGTGCCTCCGCTTATCCCAGAACTATTGATTTCGAAAGAATGGGGGCAATCGCGAAAGAAAATGGAGCTTTATTGCTCGCTGATATTGCTCATATTGCTGGATTGGTCGCCGCAGGTCTACATCCTTCTCCGGTTCCACACGCTGACTTTGTTACCACAACAACACATAAAACTTTGCGAGGTCCACGAGGCGGTCTGATTTTATGCAAGGAAGAGCATGGGAAAGCGATCGACTCGGCAGTATTCCCAGGCAATCAGGGAGGACCCCTTATGCATGTTATTGCAGCTAAAGCGGTTTGCTTTGGGGAAGCAGCGAAACCGGATTTCATTGAGTATCAAAATCAAGTAAAACAAAACGCAAAGCGACTTGCATCATCTCTGGTATCTAACGGGTTCCACTTGGTCAGTGGAGGTACAGACAATCACCTAATGCTCATGGACCTTCGTCCGTCTCATCCAGACCTTACCGGCAAACAAGGACAATTTGCTTTGGAAAAAGCTAATGTCACCCTGAACCGGAATACAGTACCAGGTGAAACTCGCAGTCCGTTCCAAACCAGCGGATTACGGATCGGGACACCAGCTGTGAGTTCAAGAGGAATGAAGGAAACTGAGATGGATGTCATCGCATCCATCATTACTTCTGTTCTCTCCAACATTGAAAACGAAGCAATCATTAGGGAAGCTCAAGAAAAGTCGCTTGCCCTTTGTGCTCAATTTCCACTACCTTATTAGGCTTAACTTTATATATTATAATATTCCATAAATTATGAAAAAAACTCAGAATCGTAAAAAAGGATTCACTCTTATCGAACTTTTGGTCGTCATTACAATTATCGGTATTCTAGCCGGTATTGCGATTTCATCCTTTGGTGGAATTTTTGGATCCGCGGGACAGCTTGCTGCTCAAGATTCTCTTCTTTCTATCCACAAGGGGCTAGCACAGAAATATAAAGGTCAGATAAAATTTCCAAAGGGAGATACTTTAGACGAAGAAAGTCCTGCAGGTTTTGCGGTTTGGTTCCGCTCACGCACGAGAAACCCTGAGTCAGGACTCTGGTATATTGATGAAGATGATAAGGTTCTTTTGCTTATGGAGGATGAAGAAGGTGCAGGCCTGCCAAGTTCCATTCCCACTGATGTAGGCGACTTGGATGATGATCAGAAAAATGCTATGGCATGGTCAATTGCGATTCCAGGTGATGACGCCAATCCTAAACTTGAGCAAAATCTTCGTAGTGGACCATTTCCCGTGATGTGGACACGTGGTCATCAAGGTGATGACGGCACATGGGATCCAGACTCTCCATGGAGTGGAGACGGTGGACATGTACTCTTCTCAAACGGTAAAGTTGAATGGTACGAAGACACCAAAGGTGCTGATGAAGAAGGCGTGTTCAATATTGCCTCCAAGGATGATGATGATCCAGACTCAGAAATTGAGAAAACTTCCGATCCTGAACAGGCTCTTCCAGAAGACTGGAAGGTTGTCTTGATAGATGACTAATTCTCATTACTTTTTTACGGTATAAGAAAAGGTAAGATCGTAGGTACCTTGCTTTTCGGGAAGCAAGGCCGTGCAAAAGTTTATGTTGATTCCACTGAGGAAAGCATCTCTTTGGCCAAGGGTGCATCCTCTACCGCTCTTCACGGTGATTTGGTGGAATTAAGAATTCTTGCTCCCAAAAAGAAAAAAAATGAACGAAGAAAGAATCGTCATCGTGTGCAAAAAGACAGATTTGAAGTTCGTAAAGTTATCAAAAGAGGAACCCATGAGTTTCTTGGCTATCTAAAAAAAGATTTAGGACGCTTTTTAATCGAAGCGGAAAATTCCCGACTCTTTGTTCCATTCAAGATATTAGGTGATGTCAGGAAAGGTGAACCTGGAGATAAAGTGGTTGCCCAATTTGTGAGATGGGATCCTCCGGCAAAAATTCCAACTTGTAAGGTGGTAAGGGTACTTGGACCTGGCGGAGAAGCCAAGACCGACCATCTTGGAATTTTGGCTAAGTTTGGATTATCTCCGAAATTTTCCTCAAAAGTGGAGGATGAAGCCAAAAGCGTAGCATCTTCAATTAGTCAGAAGGAAAGGACAGGAAGAGTTGATTATCGAGATGTTTTCACTCTCACCATTGATCCCTTGGATGCAAGAGATTTTGATGACGCTTTGTCGCTCAAAAAAATTAACGGAGACACATGGGAAGTTGGTGTACATATTGCGGATGTTTCTCATTATGTTAGGCAAAATACAGCAATTGACCGGGAAGCCAGAAAAAGAGGAAACTCGACCTATCTTGTCGGCGAAGTTGTTCCCATGCTTCCACATACTTTATCCAGTGGTATTTGCAGCTTAATCGAGGGAGAGGAAAGATTAACCAAGTGCGTAACATTTCTCTTCAATAAAAATGGACAGATTCTAAAATCGGAAATTCTGGAAAGCATAATTAAAAGTGACAAAAGATTAACCTACGAACAGGCAATTTTGTTTCTTCAATCCAAAAGCATTGAAGAAATCAAAAATTCAAAGCCACCCCCTAGTCGTTATTCTGGAAATCCGGGTAAATCTCTAGATTCTTTAAGCACTGATAACCTAAGAAAAATCAGTGCCACGATTCAAACATTATGGCGGTTTGCATCGAAGTTAAGAAACTCACGATTTGATAAAGGGGCATTAAATTTAGAATCAGGAGACATCAAAATTTTGGTTGATGAGCGGGGAGAGCCCGAGAAGGTTCTCCAATCTGAGAATGATGAAAGCCACCAATTGGTCGAAGAGTTTATGCTACTCGCCAATGAGACCATAGCGAAAGAATTTAGAAAGAAAAGGTTGCCCGGAATTTTCAGAGTACATCCAGACCCGGATGAAGATAACCTAGATGAATTAAGACACTTTCTGAAGCTTTTTGGAATTTCATGTGGTGAACTCACTTCCAGAAAAGAGGTTACCAAAGTATTGGAGGAAATAAATAAGCATCCGATCAGTCAAGTCTTGCGAATCAAATTTCTCCGTAGTCTTAAACAGGCAGTCTATCGTCACACCCCAGATGGCCATTACGGTCTAGCTAAAGTTGATTATCTGCATTTTACTTCGCCCATTAGAAGGTACTCCGATTTAATCGTCCATCGAGTTGTGGAAGAATATCTTAGAACAAGGAAGAAAAAAAATTCAGAACAGTTTGAAGGGCTTGCTAAACATCTTTCTTCAACTGAAAGAAACAGTGTAGACGCGGAAAGAGAATCGATAAAAGATAAGCTTCTACTACTATACAAAAGAGAGATAGGTAAATTCCCTCCGGTCCGTCATTCTGCGATTATTACTGAAGTAAGTCGCAGAGGGTTTTTTATTGAGATTAAAGATACTCTAGCACGAGGTTTTGTGCCAATACGAACCTTACCCCGTGAACTCAGATATCGGCTCTCATCAAGTGGCACTGCATTAGTCGGAAAAAATCCAAAAAACCGGCTTAAACTTGGTCAAGAAATAAAAGTAGTCATTGATCGAGTATTTCCATCTGATAAGCAACTTGATTTTAAACTGGCTTGAAGAGGCTTGCCATTATCAATGTGCCAGACAAGTAGAAATGCTTTATGAAAAATTTTTATCAGCAAAAACTCGTAGATATTTGGAATCATGCGGTTAATCTTTATGAAAATGGCCATCGCAACGCTGTTACTTTTCCCCTAGATAACTATTTACCTTTTCTTTCCGAAATGGGAATGAACAGAATGGATGTTTTTGATTTTGCTGAAGACTGGGTCTGCGAAGGAGAACCAGATATGGCTACCTTCCTGCTAATTCATGAACAAAGAAGAGATTATTTTTGGGAAGTTCAAAATCGAAAACCATCTAATAAAGTATTGGATTCCAAGAAATTACCGGCTAAGGATGCTGAGATGTATGGTATTCGGTGGCTTCCAAGAATAATTCCTAAAGCAAAGGCGAAACTGAGGGGTGAGTTACCAAGCGAAACCATGTTTTGCTGTGGGGGTGATCGAAACTTTTTCCATCAGCATGAAATTCATCCGTCTGAATTTTTATCTGTTGTAAGGCGAGCCGGAGATGATGATCAGAAAATCATTGATTGGATGGTCAAACGAGCAGAAATAATCTAGTAAATACCACCCTATGAAATTTGAAAAATATCATGCACTCGGAAATGACTATCTTGTCTTTGATCCTGAAACAGCAGCTCGCTCCTTTAGTCGAGAAGAAATTATTCGTATTTGTCATCGAAATTTTGGCTTAGGCTCCGATGGCATTCTTGTTGGCCCACTCCCTACTGAGAAAGCAGATTTTGGGCTTCAAATTCTCAATCCAGACGGAAGTGAAGCTGAAAAAAGTGGAAATGGTCTACGTATCTTTGCTAGGTATCTTCGAGACTGTAAGAAAGTCAGTACCGATCCATTTAAAGTAGATACTTTGGGAGGACTTGTTACCTGTGAAGTATCGCACGATGCATCATCTATTTCCGTAGAAATGGGCCAAGTAAGTTTTCACAGCGATATCGTACCAATTGCAGTTGTAGGAGAAGCCAGAGAAGTATTAAATGAGGACATTGTCATAAAAGGTGCAACTTACCAGTATTTTGGAGCAACGATTGGCAATCCCCACTGCGTTGTACCTCTACCAGAGATTTCCCAGGATTTAGCTTTATCTCTCGGACCTGAACTTGAAAATCATTTTCTTTTTCCCAATCGTACCAATGTTCAACTCCTGCAAATTTTGGGTCGTAATCGCATTCGCATTGAGATTTGGGAAAGAGGAGCTGGATACACCCTTGCTTCTGGGAGCAGCAGTTCTGCAGCAGGTGCGGTAGCTCGCAAAATGGGCGCATGCGATGAAAATATCACAGTGGAGATGCCTGGTGGAGAAATTGGACTAGTGATCGATGATGATTTCAATGTAAAAATGACCGGACCTGCAACTAGAGTTGCTACCATGGATATGGATCAGGAATGCCTTCTTGATTAACTTAGTTTTTACGGGCAATCCAAAATCTGCAGTCATCTGAGTATTCATAAACTAATTTGCTCTCTTTAGAAATTTTCGATTTTACTATATCCCTCTCAACCGAAAACCCAGACTCGATCAGATCGGACCGGATATCTTCTACATCTGGAACGTGAATGTATAATTTTCCGGCAGAAGTTTCCTCATAACGATCTCCAAATTCCAGAAGCTCAGAATTCTGCTGTCCTTTTTTCCATTTTTTTTGCTCCTTAGCCCAGAATTTTTTCCACTTTGGCATCATTCGGTCATGACTCGTAAATACAAAGTAACTTCCTGAAACTAATAATCTTTGTATTTCTCGCATTGCCTGCAATCGATTATTCCTTCCAGGAATTTGCATTAGTCCGTTAAAACCAAAGATCGCACCTTCAAAGGATTCATTATCGAAACTTAAGGAAGTTGCATCTTCGACTTTGAAAGTAATTTGGGTTTTAAATTTCTTATTAAGATTAACGGCTCTTTTTATCATTGGTTTTGAAAAATCAGTTGCAGTAAGTTTTTTGTACCCCTTTTTCCAAAGTCCAAAGCTAATTCTGCCTGCTCCGCATCCAAGTTCCAAAATCTTAAGATTCCGATCAGCAAATGTTTTTGAAAAAACAATGTCTTCTGAATTCCACAATCCAACATTTTCGGTAGCCTCTTGATAATGGTCTAAAACGGGTAAATTTGAAAAATACCTCAAAATTTCGCATGAACTTACTTTGCCCATAATTTTTCTTAGTCAATGTAAGAATTCGGGTTTATCTTAAAAGTTAAAAAGATGACGCTTGCAAAACTGCCTTAAAATTGTTTTGTTATTTAGCTTTTCTACCCATGAAGGCTACCATAAAAACCCAAGGAGGTCAGTTTGTTGTTCAAAAGGGCGACAAACTATCTTTGAACCGTTTTCCAGACTCTAATGAAGGTGATCAAGTAAAGATCGATCAAGTTCTAATGATTGTTGAGGAAGGCAAAGCAACTTTTGGTTCCCCTATTATCGAAGGAGCAAGCGTCACTGCTAAAATCCTCGAAAATAAAAAAGACAAGAAAATTATCGTTTTTAAGAAGAAACGCAGACAAGGTTACAAACGCCGCCGCGGTCACCGTCAGCACCTCTCCGTAGTCGAAATTGAATCCATCGATCTCAAATAATTTAACCCACTCTTCCCATGGCACATAAAAAAGGACAAGGAACTTCCAAAAACGGACGAGATAGTAACAGTAAACGCCTAGGTGTTAAGAAATTCGGAGGAGAATCCGTACTTGCTGGGAATATTATTCTTCGACAAAGAGGTACGAAATACCATCCCGGTGCTAATGTTGGACTTGGAAAAGATTTTACACTCTTCGCTCTTACACCAGGTAAGGTACAGTTTGATAAGGCTCATCGCCTCGTTAATGTAGTCAGCGAATAATTTATTCACCGCTGAAGGTTGGTTCCACTTGAATATAAAAATCAAATGGACAACCTAGATAGTAATTCGCTTAGCGAAACGGTTCAATCAGAGGACAATCTTGTTTCCCTAACATTCGAAGAAACTAGAGTATTAGGTTCTTTGATAGAGAAAGAGCTTACCACGCCCGAGTATTACCCTCTTACACAAAACTCACTCGTTTCTGCTTGTAATCAAAAAAATAACCGCTTGCCCAAATCTAATTTAGATGAAGAGCAGATAGCGAAAACCATAGAAGACTTAAGAATAAAGAGATTGGTACACCGAGTTGATTTAGTTGGTTCACGCGTACCCAAGTTCCAGCATAATGCAGAGAAAGAGCTAGATCTTATTAAAGCTGAGCGAGCTTTGATTTCAGAATTACTAAACCGAGGGCCTCAAACAACCGGTGAGCTAAATACCAGAGCTTCAAGAATGTTTGAATTTGATGGACTGGAAGATGTCGAAGATACTTTGAAAGATATGATGGAAAGAAATCCCTCAATTGTTGGACTTATGGACCCTCGACCAGGCCAGAAAGAAAGGAGATGGTTTCACAAGTTTGGGCCGCCACCAACCTTGGAAAACCTGAATGATGGATCTTCCGTTTATGTCCCTGCTCCCGACCAAAGACTTGAACAAGTAGAAGATATCTTGGAAGAATTTAAGGATTTAAAAGATGAAGTGGAAGCTCTTCGTTATCAACTACGGGATTTGTCGGACGAATATCGGAATTTTCGAAAACAATTTGAATAATTTACAATCTCGCTGAGCTATTCTTGAGGGATTGGCAAAATTCATCATAGACGCTATGAATTCCCTCTTCCAATCGAATCTGTGATTTCCATCCCATTTTCCCTGCTAATGTAACATCTAATCGTTTCACTGGCATGCCATCAGGCTTTGAAAAATCGTTTGATATTGTACCCTCAAAGCCAACTGCACTCTTTACTAAATTTGCAATTTCTTGGATGGAATGATCTACACCGGTGCCAAGGTTTACCCAATCTGGGGGATTCTCTAAATCTAAAAAAAACAAAATTCCGGATGCAAGATCGTCAACATGCATTAATTCTCTTCTCGGTTTTCCAGTCCCCCATATGACTACTTCATCATCTTGATTCGCTTTAGCTTCGTGAAATCGACGAATCAATGCCGGTAAAACATGTGAATTTTCTGGATGATAGTTATCTCCTGGACCATAAAGATTCGTTGGCATCACGCTATGAAATAGAACTCCGTATTGGTTACGATAGTGTCGACACATTTCAAGTCCGGCTATCTTGGCCAAGGCGTAGGCTTCATTAGTCTTCTCGAGGGATCCAGTAAGCAAATACTCCTCCTTAATTGGCTGCAAAGACTGACATGGATAAATGCAGGAACTTCCGAGATTCAAAAAGCGACTTACACCGTTTTGCCACGCTGCATGAACAAGATTTGAATTTATAGCCAAATTTTCATAAATAAACTCCGCTGGATATGCAGAGTTTGCATGAATACCTCCGACTCTAGCAGCTGCATTAATTACTAGCTTCGGTCTTTCGTTCGACATGAATCTATCCACTGCAGATTGATCAAGTAAGTTTAAATCTTTTCTGCCCAATAGTAGCAACTCCCAATCGGGCCGATTAGTCTTTATTGATCTGACCAATGCAGATCCTACCATCCCAGAATGGCCAGTAATAAAAACTTTTTGCATCAGGAAAGATTAGCTTGAGCCAAAGCCTGCTCTTTTTGAGCAATTTTCATATCTTCTTGAACCATCAGGCTAACTAATTCTTTAAAAGTTGTATGAGGCTCCCAACCCAATTGTTTTTTAGCTTTCTCAGGGTTTCCGATTAAAAGATCAACTTCAGCTGGTCTTTCGTATTTCTTATCAAAGCCAACAAAGTCTTTCCAATCCATATCGAGACAGGAAAATGTTTCCTCCAAAAATTCCTTAACTGTATGCGTTTCATTTGTTGCGATTACATAGTCATCCGGGTCATCCTGCTGTAACATCAACCACATGGCTTCAACATATTCTTTCGCATAGCCCCAGTCTCTCTTGGAATCCAAATTTCCAAGAATCAATTTCTTCTGAAGTCCCAATTTTATTCGGGTAGCTGCACGAGTGATCTTGCGGGTTACAAAAGTTTCTCCCCTTCTTGGAGATTCATGGTTGAACAAGATACCACTGTTTGCGTGCATTTTGTAGGACTCCCGATAGTTTACAGTTAACCAATGAGCATAGACTTTTGCACATGCATAAGGTGAACGAGGCCAAAAAGGCGTGGTTTCAACTTGGGGAACTTCCTGTACTTTTCCATACATTTCTGAAGAAGAAGCTTGGTAATATCTTACCTTACCGACTAAGCCAGCCTCTCTTACTGCTTCAAGAATTCTGACTGCACCAAGTGCAGTGACATCTCCCGTATATTCCGGAATATCAAAGGAAACACGAACATGACTTTGCGCACCCAAATTATAAATCTCATCAGGTTGCAGATCATAGAGAAGTTTTACCAACTGAACAGCATCTGCGAGATCTCCGTAATGAAGATATAGGTTAGTATCATCAACCAAAGGGTCCTTATAAAGATGTTCCAATCGGTCTGTATTAAAAGTGGAAGCCCGACGAACTATTCCGTGGACTTCATAGCCTTTATCCAAAAGTAATTCGGTGAGGTAAGATCCATCCTGCCCAGTAATTCCAGTTACAAGTGCTTTTTTCATTCAAGTAAAATCTTACTTGTTTATTTAACTCCGTAAAGACTAGTTTGTTTCTGAATCAAGAAGTTGACAGTAGATATCATGTGACTAGATTAATACAAAATTGGGGGATTAGCTCAGTTGGTTAGAGCGCATGCATGACACGCATGAGGTCACTGGTTCGACTCCAGTATCTCCCACCATTTCAATTCATCTATGAATCAACCAAAGAAAAGTAAATTTGAGTGGATTATTATTGTGACTTTGGCAGTTTTGTTTGGAGCAACTTGGTTATTAGCTCATTGGAATCTGTCAAGGCAACCACCTCATCATAAAGGCCCTGGGAGTGTTGGTTATGAAGAACCAGTTATTCATGAAAAAGCTGTGGATCAAAATGATGAATGAGTAAATTAGTTTGTATAAGTGGTTGTTCGCGGGGATTGGGGCGAGCGATGGCCAAGGAATTTGCGAACCGTGCTTGGAAAGTTGCTGGTGGGGCTAGGAACAAGGAAGCTCTTCTAAAACTAAAAGACGAATTAGGAGATCGTCATTTTTTAGATACTTTTGATGTCACATTTCCCACCCAAGTAGATGATTTTGCTAAAAAGGTTGTAAGTAATGTAGGCATTCCAGATCTACTTATTAATAACGCAGGTTTGATTAATCAAAATGCACCACTCACTAAAATCACTCCAGAAGAATTTGCTTCGGTTCTGGCTGTTAACCTGGGAGGTATACATAACATGGTGCGATCTTTTGTTCCATTAATGGAAAAAAATAAAAGTGGTGTTATAGTAAACTTTAGTTCCTATTGGGGAAAATCAACTGCTCCTGAAGTTGGTCCATATTGTGCAAGTAAATGGGGAGTCGAGGGTTTTACTCGTTCTTTAGCAGAGGAGTTACCTAGGGGGCTTATTACAGTTGCTTTTAATCCTGGAATAATTGATACAGACATGCTCCGTTCATGTTTTGGAGAAGCAGCATCTTCTCACGAGAAACCGAGCGAATGGGCAAAGCACGCGGTCAGTCGATTAGAAAACTTAAGTTTACAAGACAATGGCACAACTGTAATCGGTTAAAACTGTTGAATATTGCTTAACAGCCAAGTTTTTACTAATCAAAGATCATGCTAACTCACACAGTAATTTTTTGGCTTAAACCAGGACTTTCAGAAAATGAAATCAATCTTTTCAAAGAAGGTGTTAATAAACTAGGTGAAATATCTTCAGTAGAAAATTTTTTTCTAGGAAGACCAGCTGCAACTCCAAAACGTCCTGTAGTTGACGATACCTATGACTTTGCAGTCACCGTTGTTCTTAGTGATATGAAGGCCCACGATCATTATCAAAGTGACCCTATCCACTTGGAGTTCATTGAAAATTGTAAGGACTTTTGGGAAAAGGTTTTGATCTATGACGCAGATTGACCTGAAGGTTTCTCTCCTTTACTGACCAGAGGTTGAGACTGACCGGAAAGAAATCTGATCAGTCCATAAGCAAGTACAACAGCCATTGGACCAATAACAAAGCCTTGGGGTCCGTAAGATAGTAGTCCTCCAATTATTCCAAGAAAGAGCATAAAGCTTAACCAGGCACCCTGTTGGTGAAGTCGATTGCCCATGCCCGCACGAAAGCGACTGATCCCATAATTAAGCACAAGACTTAATCCAGCAAGAAGTATAGCTGTGCCCGGATCGCCCCTTGTCCAAACCAGGGATGCCAAGGGCAACCAGATCATGGCACTTCCAACCACCGGAACTAATCCGGCGAATGACCCAAGAAAGAAAACGGGAAGGAAAAAGAAACCTCCAACAAAAAAGGCGACTAAACCAAGGGCTAAACCTCGAAAAATTGAGGTTAACAGCGTATCACTCAATAAACGTAAGGTGATCTTTTGATGAAGTTTGAACCAAGTTTCCACCTCTTTTTTTTCAAATCCTCCAAATTTCATAGCTTGCTGAACGAAACTTCCGCCATGTGCATATAGAAAAGAGAGTGCAATCAGGGCAAGGGCAAGTTCAGCAACAAACCCTCTCGTGCCCTTAAAAAGAAATTCCAAAAAAGAACCCGAAAATTGCCGTGTATCACCTAAAAGATTTTCCACGAAAAGTACGGCCTTCGTTTCATCTATCGGTAAACGCGGATAAATCGATCGCATCTCTGAAATTCTCTGACCAACGCTTTGTAAGAGAATCTCCCTACCCTCATCTTCCCCTAGTGCTATGGAAACTACCATGTTTCCAAATCCCTGAGGGGATTTTGTTGCCTCCATTAAAAGCAGAAGAATTGGTGAAAGCATGAAAAGAACCAGGGTTAAAGTAGAAAGGACAGCAGATAACTCGGACAACCGATTCGGTGGAAATCTTGGAAGAACTCTCTTCATAGCCATCGAGATGGGACGGTAAAAAACTGGATAAGTTAAGGCAGCCAATGAAATCGCAAAGAGAATAAATTCGAATAGAGGCTCAAAGGTACCCCATAAAGGGATAAGAACGAAAATAAGTGCAAGAACTAAGAGACCTCTTCTCTTCCATAAATGCCAAAATGCATTTCTTTTGATTGATAAAAGGTCTCCTGAGAATTCAGACTTTTCAGATTTCTTGGATTCATCACTCATTTTTTCTTTTGTGTAAGATTTTCAAGATGCTTACTAAGGAAGACTCCCGTATAAGTATTTTCAGATGCTAGCAAGTTGGGAGATCCTTCAAAAATGAGTTGTCCACCCTCCTCTCCTCCCTCTGGGCCAATTTCCACGACATGATCAGCAAGTCGGATAACATCCAAATTATGTTCGATTACTACCAAGGTGTTACCAGCATCCCGTAAGCGGAATAATAAGTCCATAAGTTTTTGTACATCCAACCAATGTAAGCCAGTGGTCGGCTCATCAAGTAGATACAAGGCACGTCCCGCCTGTTTCCTACTTAATTCAAGTGACAATTTTAGACGCTGAGCCTCCCCACCGGAAAGAGTGTTGGATGGTTGGCCCAGTTTTAAATATCCCAAGCCTACCGCGTCCAATGTTTCCAGTTTAGCAAGAATTGCTGGATGCTTGCAAAAAACATCCTTTGCTTCTTCCACACTCATTTCCAGCACTTCAGCGATATTTCTACCTCGAAATCTGACTTCCAATGTTTCACGATTGTAACGGTTACCCTGACAACTTTCACAGGGAACATAGACATCCGCTAAAAATTGCATATCCAACTTGACCATACCATCCCCTTTACATCTCTCACATCGCCCACCTGGCAGATTGAAACTAAATCGACCTGCGGTGTAGCCACGAACACGACTTAATGAACACTGAGCAAAGAGCTTTCGCAGCTGATCAAATAATTTAACGAAGGTAGCGGGATTCGATCTAGGGCTTTTACCAATGGGTGACTGATCAACCCTTACTACCTGATCAAAATTCTCTAAGCCAGCGATTCCCGAACTTGCACCCGGTATTTGTTTTGATCTGTGCAACTGAAAAGCAGCAGTCTTTGCAAGTATTTCATTGACGAGTGTACTCTTACCCGACCCAGATACACCACACACCACATTTAATAAGCCCACAGGAAAGCAAACATCTATATTCTTTAAATTATTTGCCCTGGCTTTTTTTACCTTAAGAAAATTCTTAGAAGGCTTTTTTGTCCGAAAGTCTTTTTGAACAGATTCCTTACCACAGAGAAAATTACCACTTACACTTTCGTTACTTTTAATACATTCATCGACATTTCCAGAAAACAACAAACCACCCCCGTTAGTTCCAGGCCCTGGTCCCACCTCAATCAAGTGATCACAAGCAAGCAAGGTATCTGCATCATGCTCCACTACAACCACTGTATTTCCTCGATCACGTAAACCTTTTACTACACTTAATAACCTGTCATGGTCAGCAGGGTGCAAACCAACACTAGGCTCGTCCAGTGCGTAGGTCACTCCAACCAACCCCATGCCCAACTGTGTAGCCAACCTTGATCTTTGAGCCTCTCCTCCGCTCAAGCTCTTGTATGAGCGATCAAGCGTAAGATAACCAAGACCTACTTCATTAATAAACCTAAGCCTTTGTTCGAGTCCGTTATAAGCATCGGATACTTGTGAAAATAATTTCTCGTTTTTTTTATTAGGTCTTAAAAATTCCCATGCTTGCTTTGTGGAAAAACTAAGGAATTCCCCTATGGATAAATCATTTACAAGAACAGAACGGGCATAGGGTGAAAGTCTCTTACCATGGCAGTCAGGGCAAATCCTCCCCAGTTGAAAACCAAGAAGTTTTGCTCGAAGAGTATCACTTGATGTCGTTCTCATGGTTATCTCCAGGTCCTTTAAAATACCAGGAAATACCTGTTTCTTTGCCTTACCCCTTCCTGCCTGTAATTTTAGTATGTATTCTTTCTCGGAATCTCCGTGTAGGAGAAATTGCTTGAGTTTATCTGGGAACTTTTCCCATGGTTTACGATTATCAAAGGGAACCTGCTCGGACAAAGCCTTCAGAATATTTTTTCTCAGGTTAATCATTTTCCTCGAACCTAACCTCCAAGGCTTGATCGCTCCTTTACCCAAAGTTAGCGATGCGTCCGGAATTACCAATTCCTCCTTAAAGGAAAGAACTTCACCTAATCCGTCACAAGTCGAACAAGCCCCTATTGGATGGTTCCACGAAAAATGCCTTGGGGTAAGTTTGGGGTAAACAGTTCCACAACTTTCACAAGCAAAACTCTGTGATAAATGTATCTTTTTGCTTTTGTCAGGTTGCTCAATTAAGGCTAAAGCTCTTTCTTCCCCCTCTTTGAAAGCAAGTTCGAGAGAATCAGCCAATCGGCTCCTATTCGATTCATTCATGACAAAGCGATCGATTACCAATTCAACTTTGAACTCACGACCCGCACTCTTCTCGGGCAACAAATCATAATCATCGAGTCTTTTAATTTTATTATCTATTCGAATGCGTTGAAAACCACGGCGTTCCAGACTTTCAAACTCTTCCCGTAAAACAGATGCTTTCGCAGTGGTTAATGGTGCTAAAAGAATCATCCTGCATTCTTTTCCTTCTTTCATTAGCTCTTTCACACAATCATCCAAAGACCGCTGAGATACTCTAGCCCCATCCAATGGACAATGAGGTTCACCCACAGTTGCCCAGAGCAATCTTGCATAGTCCGCAATTTCCGTGGCACTTGCAACGGTACTTCTGGGGCCTGATGATCCAGCATAAGCCTGTCCAATTGCTAGAACCGGTGATAAACCCTCCACAAAATCTACATCCGGTCTTCTAACTTTTTCCAATGCCTGCCTTGCCTGGGTTGAGAGACTTTCAACATATTTCCGGTGACCTTCTGCAGCCATTACATCAAACACAAGAGATGACTTGCCTGAACCACTCACGCCTGTAACTCCTATGAGTTTCCCTCTTGGTAGTTCTACTGATAAATTTTTTAAATTATTTTCACGAGCACGCTTAATAAATATTTTGCCGTGATCAAATCCATCCTTCAATTTCGGTTTCGAAGCCATATACCGATACTTACATTAATTAATTCTTATTTACTGCCAACATCATTGGTGAATCAATTTGCCTAGTCTCGATTAAAGTAATTTAAAGATTTAATGGATAAACCAAAATTATTTGTAAAAGAAGGATGCCCTTGGTGTATTGATGCCCTTGCTTTTTTTAAATCAAAATCAATAGATCTAGAGATTATTGATGTAAGAAAAGACCCATCAAGAATGCCAGAACTCATTGAAATTAGTGGTCAAAGCAAAACGCCTACTTTACAAAATGGAGATTTTATAGTTGCAGACTTTGATTTAGACGAATTCGAGGATGCAATGTCTAAAAACCCCGAAGAAGCACAGAAATTAGGGCTGCAAAACTAGCACTTGCTACAAAATTTACCGATCCTCGATAGACCCTCTTCAATAATTTCGTCAGAGGTGGCATAACTTAGTCGGATATAACCATCTGCCCCAAAAGCATGGCCGGAAACTACTGCAACTTTCTCTTTCTCTAATAATTGATCGGAGAATTCTTCTGAACTCATACCTAAAGCTGAAATTTTGGGAAAAAGATAGAATGCCCCCTGTGAGCGCAGACAGGAAACACCTTCTATTGCATTAAGCCCGTCCAGAAGTTTAAGCCTTCTGCGATCGAAATGAACAAGCATCTCCTTCACAGCATCAATAGCAGATGACCAATTCTGAACCGCAGCCAATGCTCCATACTGAGAAAATGTGGTTGCATTTGAAGTTGTCTGACTCTGCAATGAGGCAACTGCCTTAGCTATTGCAGGATTTGCGACCAAAGTTCCCAATCTCCAACCAGTCATTGAAAAGGTTTTACTGAAACCAGAAACCGTTATCACTCGTTCAGCTGCTTCGGCTGAAAAACTCGCCGGTCTGTAATGCTCTGAACCATCGTATAATAAATGCTCGTATATTTCATCCGACATGACCAGTAAGTCTTTCCTGCATGCCAGTTCTATAATCTCTTCCATTTCCGATTTTTCATAGAGACAACCGGTAGGATTGGATGGACTATTCAAAATAACTAATCTTGAAGAAGAAGTTAGAGATTCTTCAATTTGTGCGGCTGTGATCTTAAAACCCTGTTCATCACCGGCCAATATAACTTTAGGCTTGGCACCAGCAAGTTTGACCATTTCTGGATAGCTTACCCAATATGGGGCTGGAATAATTACTTCATCACCTGGCCCACATGTAGCCAGAATTGCCAAGTAACAAGAATACTTTCCACCGGGACTAACTACAACCTGAGCTGAATTAGGTTTATCTAAAACCCCGTATTCATGGTACTGGTCAGCTAATGCTTGACGAAGTTCAGGAATACCAGCAGCAGGTGCGTATTTTGTCTTTCCTTCAGAAAGTGCGCTCATACAAGCTTCTTTGATAAAAGAAGGTGTATCAAAATCAGGCTCACCAGCTCCAAATCCACAAACATCTTCGCCAGCAGCCTTAAGAGCTTTAGCTTTTGCATCCACGGCAAGAGTTGGAGATGGAGCTACATTAACAGCCCATGTAGATAAATAATTACTATTATTCATTTGAAAATTGTGACGCTAAAAGAATCCGAATGTCTAGCAAGTACAAATAGTCAAATTAGTCCGTAGAAATAAATAATTTCGGATCAATTTTGACTCGACGACTCAGACCATCGGGAGAAAAAAATGATGGATCAAAATCAATGCCAAGTGCGGCGGATGTTATCCTCATTCTTGTTACTGATCCCAACTTATTATCTCTGCAGTCAATTTCTTTAACAATCCAACGATCGCCAATTTTTTTATAACTTCTTAGAATCAAAGTTCTGATAAGAATTTGACTAGTACTTAAAGTCTGAACCCTTAGAGGTGCCAGATAGGCATCGTCTAAAGCAAGAGTAAATTCTTTCCAATCAGGGTTTTCATTAATAAACCATGCGGGGGATTGAAAGGAGAAAATGTGTGCAGGTCGACCTGCAACCTTACCTGACTTTTCATACTCTGCATCCCAAAAAACAAAAGGCATAATTAAGTCGAATGGGGTGTAATTCATTCCCTCCACTAAAGGTTTTGTAATGAAATTCATCTCCAGGGGAACTGGAATATTTTGAATACTTTCGCTTTTCCAGAATTTTGGAATTTTGCCATTTTTCAGCAAATAATCATTATCTTCAGCAATTTCAGAATTTATCGAAAATCGGGAAACACCACTTCCGAGGAATGGACCATATATACTACCTGTCTGGATAGCTTCGTTTCCCCTTCTTGGCATATGACGAATTTGGAAACGCATTGCAAAACCGTCATGGAAATGAGTTTGATTTGTTCCTGATGATAAGAAATTTCGGTATTCAGAAAGCCTTTTTTGTGCTTCACCTTCCTCAAGTATTTTAGCAAACCCTCGAGCTGGGAATCGAATAGGGTTTGAGAAAAGAGTTACAGTTAAAGCAAGCAACAAGACCAAACAGCCGCAAACTTTAGTCACCCTAATTTTGGAAATTATTGGGATTGGTTACTTTCGGAATTACTTTCCGGAATAGGTTCACCGGGAATCACAGGTGAAGGCGGTAGGCTTGGAGTGGGATCGACTGTATTTGGGGTAGGAATTGGAAGATCTGACAACTGGGAAGAGGGCTGGGACATCGGATCACTTTTCATCTCGACCCCGGTTCTCCGTAATGATTCAACTTCTCCAACACGATATTGATAGGTAACATAAAGCACAACAGCTAAAACAAAGAATCCCAGGATTCCGAATACTGTAAGCTTAGTCAATTGTGATGCTGAACCCGCACCAAGCACTTGATCCGCGGCACCACCACCAAGTGCAGAGCCCATTCCGCCGGAAGTTCTTTGAATCAGAATCAGTAATACAATTACGATACAAAGAAGAATCAAAAGGGTAGTAAAAAAAATAATCATTTGATACTTAAAATGAATTATTCATTCATTTTTGGCAATTCGATTCAACGAACTCCAAGACTTTCAAGCAATACTGCTAGATCAGTTTCATTCTCAAAAGAAAAGGAAATACGACCATGCCCCGTAGAACGGGATTTAATTTTAACTTTTCTTTTAAGTTTAGTAGAGGCTTTCCGCTCAAGGATCGCAAACTCCGATACTTTATCGTTTTGATTAGAAAAGTTAGAATTTCCACCACTCGAAATTCTAAGAATCTCTTGTTCACATTTTCGTACAGACCATTCGTGTTTAATTATTTTTTCTGCTATAGATTTACGAATATTTTCGTCCGCAACACCGAGGAGAACCTTTGCGTGGCCTGTCGATATTTTTCCATTTGCCAAAAAACTTCTTAAATCTTCATCAAGTTGTATAAACCGCATACAGTTTGTGACATAAGATCTACTCTTTCCAACTCTCTCCGCAACTTTGGCCTGCGTCAGACCAAATTCGTTTATCAAAGAATGATATCCCATTGATTCATCCATTGGATTTAAATCTTCCCTCTGCAAATTCTCAATTAGCGACAAGCTCGCCGAAGAAATTTCGCTAGTTGTCATAATGCGAGCCAAAATCGAATCGCGACCCAACATTTGATGAGCTCTCCATCTTCTTTCGCCGGATATTAATTGATAATCATCAACAATCTTTCTCACGACTACTGGTTGCAGTAACCCTTCTGCCTCAATACTTGCTGCTAATTCTCGAATAGAATCTGGTGCGATAGTTTTTCTAGGTTGATAGGGATTAGGAACGATACGATCTACTGGTAATTCAACCAAGCTTGTACCAATTTCATGAGAATTCTTTGAAGAAGTACTGTGTTGAACTACCTCTTCACCATTTTGATTTAAATTCCCATGTACGGAAGCAGAAGGTGGGTTTGGTTGAGTGTTTTGCGTACCTCCCGAAATCAAACTGCCCAAACCTCTTCCTAATCTAGATGCTGACTTAGTCATTACTATTTTTGAGGAACAAATAATTCTTTTCCAACAAAAACCTTAGTTGGATCTGCAATTTGATTGGCATTAATTATCCAACTTACTTTGGATTCATATTTTTTTGCGATGCTGCTAACAGTCTCACCTTTCTCAACTTTATGAACAAAACCCTTTTGTGGATAATCAGTTGAGAAACTCTGGGTAGACGGAGGGGTTGTTGGTGCTTTGGAAACTTCCTCGAATCCACGATTCATTTGCTTTATAAGCTCCTGTATTTGCTTATTAACATTCGATTGAATTTGCACCTGAGAATTAGAATTATCCTGAATGAGTTTCTCAAGTGAAGAAATTCGCCCATTCAATTGTACAAGTTGTGCTGAAGACATTCCTTTGGAAGCATTACTTTTCTGCGAGACACTTTCTACAAAAACCCTAAGCTGGGCATTTTCTCGCCTGAGCAATTCAACTTCGCTCCTTAATCCAGCTAGTTCACGTGAAACTAATTCCAAGTCTTGTTTAAGGTTGGCAACCTGAACATTACCTAAAGCAATTGTGCATGGTAAGCCTGTAACCAGACAAATTCCTAGAATAGAAATACTATTTAATATACTTTTCATAATCCACCACACTATAAACCTAGATACTGATTCAATTTGATTCAAGAAATCTTTCTTAAATCATTAAAACTTTTCTGAAACCAGAGCTTTTGCTTTAGAATATGATAGTTTGAATGATTTCTTTATTGGGAAACCTCTTAGAAAATCAGCTACTGGAAGCATTTTACCTCCAGGCTTCTGAAGCTCCAAAATTTGTAAAGCCCCCTTTGCGGTTCCAATCTTAAAATCCAAATTATCCTTAATCAAAATCTCTCCCGGCATAAGTTCAGATTCAGTTTTAACCCTACATTTACCGACTTTTAAGCTTATGCCTTCGTATGAAAAATTGCTACCAGGCCAGGACAAAAAGGAACGAATACGAAAATCCAACTGAGATGCACTTAAGGAAAAATCCAAGAATGAATCCTCTTTTGTTAGTTTTCTACAATAAGTTACATTCTTTTCTTCCTGAGAAGTTTCTTTTGCTGTCCCTTTAAGTAATCGAGGAAGCTGAGTTCTAAGTAGTGGTACACAAGCTGTAGCCAGTTTACTCCTTAAACTAATTCCATCCTCATTGATGCCAACTGGTACATCTACTTGTCCAATAATTGGACCCGCATCCATTTTTTTTACCATTCGCATAAGAGTCACTCCAGTTTTCTGATCTCCCGATGCCAGAGATGTCTCGATTGGAGATGCTCCACGATAGGATGGTAACAAAGAGGCATGTAAGTTATAACAACCCAAAGAAGGAGCGTTTAAAAATTTTTGATTAAGAATATGGCCATAAGCCATAACTAGCACCAAATCTACACGGGTATTTTTTAGCCAGTGAATCTCCTCCATATCAGGCTTATTGGGAGTTTTCACCTCGATCTCTCTAGTAATCCCCCATTGTTTGATTTTATTTGCCTGAAGCTTCCTACCCCTACCCATCCGACGGTCAGGCTGTGAAATAATTCCGACTATTGATACTCTTGAAAAAGAGCTTAGAAAATCAAGCAACGGCAACGCAATTTCATCTGATCCACAAAAAACAATTTTTTTGGAATGTGAGGCATCCATCCACTTCATAATTAATTAGATCAGTATTTCACTCAATTAAAATTAGATATAAAAAAGCCGCTATTAAGCGGCTAAATAAAGAAATTAAGGATTTAATTATTTAGTCTTATTCTCTTCTGTATACCTCGCTTCTTTGCCCGCCAATGAAAATTTCAAAGGACATCCAGCTAAGCCAAACTTCTGATGAATTCCTTTTTCTAAATATCTCCGGTAAGGATCACCTAGTTTATGTTCTCGATTACAAAAAAGTTTGATTCTAAAAGGTCGGTTTTCGACTTGAACCGCATAAAAGACCTTGAATCTCTTTCCTTTAATTTTTGCAGGAGGCCGATGTTCCCACATATCTCCAATCAATTTGTTAAGAGCAGATGTAGAAATTGATTTATCTAATCTTGCATTTAAGTCACGACCCATCTGAAGAAACTCTTTTATTGAATGACCGGTTAAAGCTGAAACAAAACTTACTGGAGAATCTGGAAGAAAAAATAGCTCTTTTCGGATAGACTTTAAATAACTCTTCCGAAAATCTTTTTCATCTTCATATCCAGGAAGAGGTTCTTTTCGAAAACTTTCCAAGGCAAGATCCCACTTATTCACCAATATGGCAAGTGCCCTGCCCTCTTCCATCACATGCCCTGCCAGAATTTTATCCTGTTTTGTTACCCCTTCCCTAGCATCAAGAACAAGAAAGACAATATCAACCTCCTCAATTGCATGTTTAGTCCGGACTGCGGAAAAATAATCGAGGGAAGAATCGACTCTTTTGCGTCGTTTAAGACCGGCAGTGTCAAAAAGCCGGAACCTCCAAGGTTCACTCCCTTCTTCAGCAATATAATCTAAATCAAGCTCGACTGTTTCCCTTGTAGTTCCAGGAACATCACTAACAATAAGACGTTCCATATTTAGCAAGCGATTGCAAAGCGATGATTTACCAACATTCGGACGTCCTATAAAAGCTATCCGAGTTCGAGATTCACCAAAGTCCGCGGAAAGTGCAGGTGGAGAGGGTAACAATCTAAGTAATAATTTAGAAAGTTTTTCAATTCCATGCCCGTGCTCAGCTGAAACTAAAACCACATGCTTAAAACCAAGTTTTAGAAATTCAGAAGATGAATAACTTTTTTCTTCTTCATCCATCTTATTGACAATAAGCACTGGTGCCTTTCCTAACTTTCGAAATTTTACTGCGAGAGACTCATCCAAGGGAAGTAATCCTTCGCGACCATCCACAACGAAGAGAAGTAAATTCGCCGCTTGAATAGCAAAAGCTGCCTGCTCTTCCGTTGCATCCTGAATTTCTTTAGGAGTCATTTCTGGAAGCATACCAATACCACCTGTATCCATAAGGACAAATCCATCGGGAGAATCAGCAACAACTACATCACGAGTCACCCCAGGACGATCATGCACGATTGAAATCCGCTTACCTGCTAATCGATTAAACAGACGACTTTTTCCCACATTGGGTCGGCCAACAATAGCTACACTAACTTGCCCACTCATTTATCTTCAGAAATATAATGCTAGACAGCAGCAGATTGCTTTTTCTCTTCTAAATTTACTGACTCCACAAAGTTTTCAATTCGATCTGTAGCTTCTACCAGTTTTTCATAGGATGTAGAAAAGCTAGCCCGGAAATGGTGTTTTCCGTGAAAACCAAAAGCAGTCCCCGGAACTACTGCAACTTCTTGTTCACGTAGAAGACGATGACAAAAATCAACCTCGTCTAGTCCTGTAGATTTCACACTCGGGAACGCATAGAAAGAACCTCTGGGTAAATGACATTCAAGTCCCATTGCATTGAATCTTCGAACTATAAAATCGCGACGCTTTTGGTATTGCTCTTTCATTCGTACAACCTCATCAGCCCCGTTTTTCAAAGCCTCAACTGCTGCTTCCTGACTTAATATCGGTGCACACATCATACAATACTGATGAATCTTCATCATAGCTTCGATTAACCAATCAGGACCACATGCAAATCCCACCCGAAAACCAGTCATGGCAAATCCCTTTGAAAAGCCATGAAGGAGGATGGTTCTCTCCTTCATTCCTGGAAGTGATGCAATACTCACATGCTCCCCCTCATAGGTTAGTTCAGCATATATTTCATCACTAATCACGATTAAATCTTTTTCCACTGCGAATCTTGCCAATCTTTCAAGTTTAATACGATCAGCAGTGCCACCAGTTGGATTGGTGGGGAAGTTAAGTAAAAGAATTTTACAACCAGGCTGCCATGCTTTTTCAAAAGCTTCAGGATCAAGTGAGAAAGATTGTTCAGTAACCGTCCCAACAGGGATAGCTTCTCCATGTGCAAGGGTGACGCTAGGTGCATAAGAAACATAGCAAGGTTCATGGTAAAGTACTTTGTCCCCAGGATTAAGAATCGCACGCAGTGCTATATCAATTGCCTCTGATACACCAACTGTTACCAAAATTTCTTTTTGCGGGTCGTATTCTGGACCAAAAAATGAGCTTACATATCTCGTAATTTCTTTCCTTAAACTTAGCAGACCTCGGTTATCCGTGTATGATGTCCTTCCCTTTTCAAGAGCGAAAATTGAAGCTTCTCGGATTTTCCATGGGGTAATAAAATCAGGCTCACCGATGCCAAGTGAAATGGCTTGTGGCATTTCAGAAACAATCGCAAAAAAGTCACGAATACCCGAACGGGGAAGGTTTTTTACATGCTCTGCAATAAAATCCTGAGGATTCATTTTATGTTATGCACTAACGGGGGGTTTCTCCAAATTTTCGCCCTCTTGGAATAATAAATGTCCATGCTCTTTGTAGGAACGGAGTAAAAAATGAGTAGCTGTTGATAACACCCCATCCATTGTAGATAATCGCTCGGAAACAAAAGAGGCTACCGCATGTAAGTTTCTGCCTTTGACAATGACCATTAAGTCATAGGCTCCTGACATCAAATGACATGCCTCGACCTCCTCGAATTTTGCAATACGAGCAGCCAATCTATCAAAGCCACCATCTCTTTCAGGACTTATTTTAACTTCAATTACAGCCCTAACTTCATTGTTATCTTTTTTGGATGGATGAACAAGGGGAACCCAACCAATCAAATCGCCATCAGCCTGTAATTTCGACAATTCTTTCTCAACTTCCTCTACAGAAAGGTTTAAGATTTTCGCAAGATTGGAAGGGTTAGGGTCTGCCGTTTCTTGAAGAATATCGACTAAGTTGCTCATAAATAAAAGGGTTTAATATAATGAGGGAGGTAGCCAAGGTAAAGAATCAATGCCTAAAGACCAAGATGTAAGATAAGACGGAATATTGCATTTAATCCAATGGAATGAGTGATCTGATCCTTAGTTACTAGTTCTTTCAGATCTTTGACTGGATACAATTCTGTAACAAGTTCTTCATGCTGATCAAAATCAATTTCAGCAACTTTCCGTGCATTCTCAACCAAGACAAAATGACAATGATTAGAAAGAATCGCCGCATTGGGTCGTGCAGAACCAATCGGATAAGCGACATTTCCAGAGAATCCGGTTTCCTCCTCTAATTCACGCAACCCAGCGACAATAGGATCTTCGCCCTTTTCAATTACACCACCCGGTGGCTCAAGGGATAATTCTTGAGTTCCGTATCGAAATTGACGAACTAGCACAATTTGCTCTTCCGGCGTTATCGCTAGCACATTGACCCAATCATTCGTATCTAGAACAAAAAAATCTCCATGCACACCATCTGATTTGCGACGAAACCTATGCTTATTGACATTAAAAATTCTACAATCAGCATGGAGGGTTGAATCTTCCAGATCCCATTTGCTAGGAAGCTCTCTATTCATTTTTATGAATCTCCTTCTCTACAAATTCGGAAATATCATCGAAGACGGAAACTTCTTCTTCCTGAGCTTTACGGACAATTTCTTTGCTAAGTTGCTTTCCTGTTTTAACTAAGGCAACTTTCATTCCGGCGTTGATACCGGTTTGTGCGTCGCTCCATCTGTCACCAATCATCCAACATCTAGATCGATCAAGCTTGAACTTTTCAGCCATTTCATTTTCAAACCGCGGAGAAGGTTTGCGGTAACAAATCTCGTCATCAGGTGATTCGGGTGCTATGCAAATCTCGGTAAAGAAATCAATAGGCCAACCAAAATCTTTTAACATTTTCTCATTACATGAATTTACATCCGATAAATCATAATATCCACGAGAGATGCCTGACTGATTCGTATGAAGAAACAAATAATAGCCAAAACTTTTTGCTCTTATTAAAGATTCACCAATGCCCTGAATTATTTTAAGCTCTTGAGGATCTTTTAGATAATGTTCATCTCTAATGAGAGTACCATCACGGTCGAGAAACAAGGCTTTTTGCATTCGCATAAAAAATTTAAATGGCTGCCAAGATTTCTTTTGGAGAAGTAGTAGCAGTACCAACTTTGCCAATCACAACGCCTGCCGCTAAATTCGCAAGCTCTGCTGATCTTTCAAAAGATGCTCCTGCTGCTAATGATAAAGTAAGGGTTGCAATAACTGTGTCACCTGCTCCTGAGACATCAAAAACCTCTCGGGCCGCGGTGGGAATTACCGACTGAATCTTTCCATCCTGTGCTAAAAGCATACCATCTGCTCCTAAAGTAATAGCAAGCAGGCGTGGGGAGAATTTCTCAAAGATTCTGGCTACCACTTCATCCTTTGGGAATGGGCTTTGAATCTCTCTAGGCATTCCTGCCAACTCTAGAGCTTCAATTCGATTGGGGGTAAGCAGATCCACATTTGTATATTGTAGCAACCTACCTGGTTTGGGATCTACGGAAACAAATTTAGCCGAACTAGATAACAAAGTTAAAAGATCATTTGTCACAAATCCTTTTCCATAATCTGATACAATAACTGCATCAGCAGTGGCTGCTTTTGCCCTAAGTGCTTTTTCGACTAATGATATTTCCAAATTGTACTGCTCTGGTGAAGCCTCTCTATCCACTCTGCATATTTGCTGATTGGATGCTGTGACTCTTGACTTACTTATAGTTGGAGCAGTTGAAAAGCGATAAGAGGAATCCACGGAAATTCCGAAAGATTCCAAAATACTGACTAGTTCTTCTCCTGTTTCATCGCATCCAAACCAACCCACATTCTCTACACTTGCCCCAAGCGAACGAAGATTGAGGGCAACATTTGCAGCTCCTCCAGCTACCGACTTTTCTTCTTGGACAGCTAAAACGGGAACTGGTGCTTCGGGAGAGACCCTTCTTACTTCGCCCAAAATGTATCTGTCCAACATTACATCACCAATGACTAAAATATTTAGGCTCTTGATCTGTTCGAAAAGTTCTTTCATCTAATAGTAGTGAAATTGAACACTAATCCCTTAAAAGCAATCATAGCTTTTTCTTTAGTTTTGCTTGCAAAAGGATGCAAGGAAACGACTTATGAACCGAAACTTTTTTCTGATAATAATGCATCTAAAACTTTCTTTGATCTACAAGTTGGCAAAGTTTTACTAAAAGTTGAAGTTGCTGCACTAGCTGAGGAAAGAACTAAAGGCTTGATGTTCCGTGAAACTTTGGGCGAAAGAGAAGGTATGCTTTTTATTTTCGAAAGAGGAACTCAACAAAGTTTTTGGATGAAGAATACAAGAATACCGTTGGATATAGGTTACTTTTCCTCAAACGGCACATTACTTGAGATTCATAAAGCAAAGCCTTATGATACATCTGGCGTTCCTTCCAAATCGTCCGACATTAAATTTGTTTTGGAGTTAAATGTGGGAGGTTTTAAACAGCTAAGTATACCAATTGGATCTCGTATAGATTTGGATGATATATCAGAATTAATTAATCTTCGTAACCTTAACCCTAAAGATTTCAATCTTCCATAACAGAACTCATTGATAGCCTTTAGGGTTCTTGCTTTGCCAAAGCCATGCATCACGCACCATTGACTCTAAATCATGTTTAGATTCCCAACCAAGTAACTTCTTGGCATGTGCTGGGTTGGCCCATGCCTCAGTAACATCACCATCACGTCTAGGGGCAAATTCGTAAGAGATACGGATACCATTTGCTTTTTCAAAAGCGTCAATAACTTCCAACACTGAAGAGCCTTTTCCAGTTCCTAAATTACAAACAAAGCCCTTTGTATGTTCTAACTTTTTCAAAGCTTTAAGATGGGCATCCGCCAAATCAACAACATGCAAATAATCCCTGACTGCAGTCCCGTCATGAGTTGGATAATCATTACCAAATACCCGCAGTTTCTTCAACTTCCCTGTCGCAACCTGACAAATAAATGGAACTAGGTTATCTGGAACACCATTTGGATCTTCTCCAATTTCTCCGCTCGGATGAGCACCTACTGGATTAAAATATCGTAACACCCCACAACTAAATTTAGGATCAGACTTGGCATAGTCCTCAATAATACCCTCCATCATAACTTTTGTTCTACCATAAGGGCTCGAAACTGAACCGGTAGGAAACTCTTCAGAAATAGGAACTTTTCTAGGCTCTCCGTACACGGTACAGGATGAACTAAATACAAGTTTTTTCACTTCAGCATTCTGCATTTCTTCCAGTAAGACAACAGAACCTGTAACATTGTTTAGGTAATATTTTAATGGAACTTCCGTTGATTCACCGACTGCCTTCAAGGCGGCAAAATGGATTACAGCTGATATATCAGAATGTTGCTCGAAAATATTTCGAACCGTCTGTCTATCTGTAATATCTCCCTCAACAAAGATTAGCTTTTTTCCCGAAAGATTTGAAACTCTATCCAAGGCTATCGGTGAAGAATTTGAGAAATTATCTATCACCACGACATCGAAGCCTGCTTCCAAAAGGACTAAAGTTGTGTGACTGCCTATGTAGCCCGCACCTCCAGTAATAAGAACTTTTGTCATCTACTACCCTTCCCTATCGATCTCAAAGTGGCCAAGATAATTTCAAAGTCTAAAGCAAAGGAAAGGTTACGAAGATAATATAAATCATAGGCTAATTTTTGTTCAGATGCATCCATATTGGAAGCGTACATATATTTAATCTGTGCCCATCCTGTAATTCCAGGTTTTACCAAGTGTCTAGTATTCCAATGAGGAACCGACTTCAATAATTCCTCTTGAAATTCTGGGCGTTCTGGTCTCGGCCCGACAATGGACATATCTCCTTTTATTACATTCCAAAATTGAGGAATCTCATCTATCCTTAATTTTCGTAAAATATTTCCTAATTTCGTGACTCGACTATCATTCTCTTTCGCCCAAACCGCTCCGTTATTCTCGGCATCTTTTCGCATCGTACGAATTTTATAAACAGTAAAATTCTTGTTTAAGTAACCGGTTCTAGTTTGAGAAAAGATTAAGGGAAATCCAGAATCAATAGCAACAAGCAAGAAAACAAATATGAGCAATGGAGAAAGAAAAATTAAAGCAAAGGTGGAAAAAATTACATCTGCACATCTCTTGAGTTTAAGTGC
>JAYZJX010000035.1:0-12136 GCA_036164015.1 Verrucomicrobiota bacterium
ACTTCTTTCATTTCTTCTAGCACCTTGTCGTTATTTTTCTCGTCGTCACATTCCAATCCGGCATATCGAGCGGAAATAACTCCGGGCCTTCCATCAAGAGCATCAATCTCAATCCCACTATCATCAGCAAGAAACCAACCATCTTTTGGACCAATCTCTCTCAATCCATGTGCTTTGAGCAAGGCATTTGACTCAAAGGTGGAACCCGTCTCCTCGACTTCGGGCATGCCGCCCACAGCATTAGGTCCCAATACCTTAATTGGTAAAGAGGCCTGACCCAATGCGGTTTGTAATTCATGGAGCTTATGGGCATTTCCAGAGGCTAAGTATATAGTTTTCATAAAAATCCGTGCAATAGGGTATCATCTCCAAATTCCTGAGAAATGGAATCTGTTATAGATAGATTATCAAGCTTGGGAGCTTTTAAGGCATCAGGACCATCAAAAATTTTGGGTGATCGATAGTGAAATAAATAATCTACCATGGAATGATCAAGCAGTGATTGTGCAATCTTAGCACCTCCCTCGCAAAAAAGTGCATTAAGCTCAAATTCCTGAAGAATTTTACCTAGAGAGGTTAGATCGATTCGCCCATATTCGTCTTGTTCTATCTCGAAAAGATGAATTCCTAATTCATTGGCTCGCTTAACCGCAATATCATTATTTGTACCAGTTTTAGTAGTGATTACCTTAGTTTTTGAAAAAAATTCATCAGTGTAAATGGTACGAGAAGAGATAGCATCATCAAAAGTGGAAAGTGTTGCATCCAAAACAATACGGACCGGACAAAAGATTTCTTCTTTTAAGCGGGCAGTTAGGTTGGGATTATCGGCCAGAACTGTACCTGCACCCACGCAAATAGCGGGAAACAACCGTCGCCACTTCATCATATTTGAACGGGCCAGATCTTCAGTAATTCGGCTTGGTTGTCCGCTTATCTCTGCGAGCATACCATTGCAAGACTCTGCAAGTTTCAAGGCGATTAAGGGGTTTCCCGTCGTAATATTATGATTGAAGATAAAATTTAGGCGGGTTGCCCGGGATTGAAATTCTTCACAAGCCATTTCCACATATACTCCCGATTGCCGTAAGATTTCAATTCCTCGTCCGGAATGGGATGGATTGGGATCAGTCGTACCAATGTATACTTTCTTTATTTCCGCATCAAGAATCCCCTTAACACAGGGAGGAGTACGACCAATAGTGGAGCAAGGCTCAAGAGACACAAAAATAGACGCCCCTTTTTTTGGAGTACGACCAAGATTTTTGATTGCTTCCATCTCGGCATGAGCAGAACCCGCCAGTTGATGATAACCTTCTGCCACAATTTCACCCTCCTCGACAATCACGGCTCCCACCATAGGATTGGGGTGGGTATTCCCCCACCCCAAATTAGCGAGCTCAAGAGTCCGATCAAAAAACAATTTCTTTTCTGACTCTTCCATTCTTAAAAGTAATCAAGCCTACCCGCGTAAAAGGGACAGACCTACAGGACAGTGGTCCGATCCCTCAATCTTGGAGTGAATAGTTGCTTCCCTAACCGAGGTGGCAAGATCATCTGAAACAACAAAATAATCTATCCTCCACCCCACATTACGACTACGGGCACCTGCACGGTAACTCCACCACGAGTAGGCACCTGTTTTCTCAGGGTATAGATGTCTGTAAGTGTCAAGAAAACCCTCGGCAAGAAGATTTGATATTCCCTCTCTTTCTTCATCTGTGAAACCGGCATTATTTCGATTGGATTTAGGATTTGCCAGGTCAATCTCCTGATGAGCCACATTTAAGTCACCACAAAGAACGACCGGTTTCTTTTCACGCAAACTGATAAGGTAATTGAGGAGGTCAGGGTCCCAAGATTCATATCGGTATTCAAGACGGGAAAGATCATTCTTGGAATTTGGTACATATACATTGACGAGATAGAAACCATCATACTCACAAGTAATGGCTCTCCCCTCCCCTACATGCTTAGCATCAGGAAAGTCTTCAACAACTGAGAGTGGCTCTTCTTTGGAAAAGATAGCTGTGCCAGAATATCCTCTTTTTTCAGCGAGATGATAGTGACGAAAGCAATAGCCAAAATCGTCTTCTGGAATGACATCAGGATTCAGTTTGACCTCTTGCAGGCACAAAAAATCAGGTTCATAATCTTCAATGAATATATCGAAAGTTTTTTTTCGACAGGCACGCAAACCGTTAACATTCCAGGACACAAATTCCATGGTCGACTTTTGAGAGGACATGACTAAAAAATATTCTTATTCATTACTTAAACTAAACCATTCAGTTTGCCCACATGCTCATATTCCTCAAGAAAAAGTAATCAACATGGCTTCACCGACAGAAATTCGCAAAGGTCGCGTCATCGTCTATCAGGGCGCACCTCATTTAGTTTTGGAAATGCTACACCGCACTCAGGGACGACAGGCGGGATTTGTTCAGACTACCCTTAGAAATTTGCAAAGTGGATCGACGACAACCACCAAATTTCGCTCTACGGACAATGTCGATTTCATGCATACAACTACGCAAAAGCTGGAATACAGTTACAAAGATGCCGAGGGTCACCACTTCATGGATTTGGAGACATTTGAGGACACGGTTTTGCAGGAGGATATGATTGGAGACGATGAAATTTTTCTAGTGGAAGGAAACTCCTACGATATACTGCTAGTTGATGGAGAAGCTGTCCGTTTAGAACTTCCTGCATCCGTTGAAGTAAAAGTGGTCGAGGCTCCCGACGCCGTTCGTGGTGATACTGCCGGAAATGTATTAAAACCGGTTACGATTTCTTCGGGAATCTCGGTTCAGGTTCCACTATTTATAAAGCAAGATGAAATCATAAAGATAAGCACATCCGACAAGTCTTATCTTGGTCGAGCTGACAAAAAATAAATGTAACTACAGATTAAGCAGATTATTCCACAATATGTGTGGGAATTACATCTGCTTAGGTCTAAGCCACTCTTTCAACAACCAGAGGAACTGGATTAGGACGCTTTGGTGCAAGACGGTAGGCAGACTTGAAGCATTCCATCGCTACCTTCAACCTTTTTTCATCATTATAATGAATAATCATTAAAGGTTCACCTTGCTTCATTTGGGTGCCAACTTTGCAAAGTTCTGCGACTCCACAGGCAGGATCAAACTTCTTTTTATCTTCACCGTGAACAAGAATTTGTACGCCTTTGGCCAACTGCCCTGCATCTATAGTGTGAACATAACCGCGCTTAGGTGCCGTGAGCTTTTTAGTATGTTTGGCTACAGGTAATTTTTCAGGGTTGTCTAAATATTTAGGATCACCGCCTTGATATTCTACAATATCTTTGAGCTTCTGGAGAGCCGTGCCCTCATCAATAGCTTTTCTGACAGTTTGCTTAGCTGAAAGAGTGGAGCCTGCAACTCCTGCTAAACGGACAATTTCCATACCCAACTTCATGACCAAGTCTTGTAAATCTTCAGGTCCTTCACCTTTGAGCAAATCAATGGCTTCCTTAAGTTCAAGGGATGGTCCTACACAAGAACCAAGAGGCTGATTGTTATCAGTTACTAATGCCACGCACCTACGCTTCAATGCACGCCCTACCCTTGTGATCGAACGGGCTAACTGTTTAGCGTCTTCGGCATTTGTTATGAATGAGCCTTTCCCCCATTTTATATCAACGACAACTCCTTCTGCACCAGCTGCTAATTTTCTGCTAAGAGTTCCTGCGGTAATGAAAGGAATCGATGGAATGGCTCCAATTTTTTGCCTTAATCCATAAAGAATTGATTCGACTGGTGAAATTTCTTCATGTCGCTCTGCAAACGCACAACCAAGCTTTCTAACTTGATCCGTAAATTCATCGAGATCAATATCAGTATTTACCTTGGGAATTGCTTTAAGCTTTTCGGTTGTCGAAGTGAGAAATTCCTCATCATCACCATTCATCATAGGCATTGCGACACCTGATGCAGCAGCAAGTGGTCCCAAAACCAGAGATGTCTTGTCTCCAACTCCAGCCGTAGAATATTTCTCTATTTTCGGTCGGGAAACATCCATCATTTCAATAACTTCACCCGAAAGCATCATTTCCTCGGTGAAGTTTGCAATTTCCTGTGCTGACATTCCCTGAAAAAATGTAGTCATGATCCAAGCTGCTTGCTGAAATTCTGGCATTTCTTCGTCTAATATGGCGTCGACGATTGTGCGAATTTCTTCATCGCTGTACTCATTTCCCTCCCGTTTCTTCTCAATCAAATATGTGAAAGTAGAGAGGGTTGGTTTCTCTTTTTTAGACTGGGGCATAATAGATCTCCTTCTGGGGGTGGTGGGATACAAACACTGCAGAGCATATTTATTAACTAAAATAACCTTATAAGTCGAGACTTATTTCAGCTCATCCTTGACGAAAACCGCCAAAGTAGATGTTTTGGATTCAATGGAATTCTCGTTTAACTTGTTAAAATATTTTGAGAAAGTTGTGTTAGATGCGTCCAAATCAAACGAATTATTTGATGATTCTTTTGAGGTACAGATTAGGGTCGCGGATGAACGCTTTGGAGATTTTCAAGCAAATGGAGTTCTTCCCTACGCTAAACGTAAGGACATGAATCCTCGTGAGTTGGCACAATCTATTATCGATACACTGCCTCAAAGTAAACTTTGGATCAGTTCCATTGCGGGGCCAGGTTTTATCAATTTCAAATTAAATCCAGAAAGTCTTCTTATTTGGATGAATGGTTTTAGTAACTTGGAAGATCTAAAGGATTTATTGGAAACAAATCTTCCCCAGAGAATAACATTAGATTTCTCTGGTCCAAATACCGCCAAACAAATGCATGTTGGGCATATTCGTTCAACCATCATTGGAGAGTCTCTTGCAAGGCTTCTTGAACTGCAAGGACATCGTGTAACCCGCGATAATCATCTTGGTGATTGGGGCACACAGTTTGGAATATTACTTTATGCTGTAAAAAGAGAGGATATTTCATTGGATGAATTAGTTGATGACCCAGTCGCAACCCTTGAAGATCTGTACCGAAAAGGAAATGCGTGGACGAAAGAAAATGAGATTGCACTCGACGAAGCCAGAAATGAACTTGTAAAACTTCAGAAAGGAGATGAAGAAAATTATTCTCTATGGCAAAAAATTCGCGACCTTAGCCTCCAATCATTTGAGAGAATATATGATCTGTTGGATGTAAAATTTGATTATTCTCACGGCGAAAGTTTTTACCGTGACCGGGTTGACAAGATCTACAAATCCTTAAGAGAACATAAAATATGTGTAGAGGATCAGGGTGCACTCGTAGTCTTTCATCCTGAACACAAACGGTTTTCAAAACAACCGTTTATTATTCGAAAATCGGACGGTGCAAGCAACTATGGGACAACCGACTTGGCAACCGTTGACTACAGAATTAAAGAGTGGAAATCAGATCATTTAATTTATGTGACAGACGGTCGTCAAAGGGATCACTTTGAACAATTATTCCTAACTGTCAAAAAATGGTTCAAAGCTGAAAAATTGATTACTCCAACCCTTTCACATGTTTGGTTCGGAACAATTTTAGGTGAGGACAACAAAGCAATCAAAACAAGGGACGGACAGCCTGTAAAACTTTTGGATTTACTAAACGAGGCAATCGAAAGATCAAAAAAAATAGTCTTAGAGAAAAACCCTGAACTTGATGATGATGAAGTAGCAAGAAGGGCAAATGTTATTGGAATTGGTGCTGTTCGATATGCAGACCTCTCTCAGGATAGAACCTTAGATTATGTTTTTTCATGGGAAAAACTACTTGCTTTGCAAGGAAACACTGCACCTTATCTTCAATATGCTGTAGCTCGAATTCACAGTATTTTCAGAAAAGCACAAAAGAAACCATCTGCTTTTGTTAAATCCGAAACTCCCCCCAGCACCAATTCCGAGAAAAAGCTCTCTCGAAAATTATGCTTTTTCCCAATTGTAATTGAACAAACAACAAAGGAACTGAAACCCCACACTCTTTGCGTTTATCTTTACGAGTTAGCAACCGAATTTAGTTCGTTTTACAATCAGGAGAAAGTTATGGTAGATGATCTTAAAACTCAGCACTTAAGACTTTTTCTTTGCACAAAAACAAAGATAATCATGGAAACGGGACTGCAGATATTGGGTATTCAGACATTGGAAGAAATGTGATTTTCCGAGCCGAATTTAAAGCAATCAAAATCACCGAAGGGGTAACTTGACTTTATAAAATTTACTGCTCGTTTGAGACCAACCATCGGAACGGAAAAGTAATCCTTCTAGGTACTTTTTTTCCGAATCCCGCCAGTAGGATAATTCCATTGAGATATCAAGGAACTTGTTACCTTGTTTATCTTGATAGATTTGTGGGACTTGAAAGATATTCGAAAGCACATAACGACCCTGAGCAAAAAATCGGAATGTTGGCAGTTTTGAAACATCAGGATAAGGGAAACGTATGGTTACATACTCTTTTTTTGAACCAGTAGGTTTTGAAAGTTTTGCTTCTGACTCTAATAACCAAGATTTGGGTGCTTCCACAGGATGTTCTGCTCTAAATTTTTCAAAAAGGGGATTCCATTTATTATCCCGTTGAGGTTGAGGTTCCACCGGTATTAAGATTTCTAGATCAGCAAAAGCAGGAACGCATGTCTTGTAACAGGTAAGCCATGAAGCTTTCGCCTTAAATAACAAATTTTCACCCGTTACTAGTTGCCTGGATACATCAAAACGACAAATAAACAATGTCTCTTCTCTATGTCCATGTGCAAAAACTTGAAACATCTTTACTAATTGTGGCGGGGCAAAAAGCATTTCACGAAATGAAACTCCAGAAGGTAATTCCCATTCAAGATTAGGAGGGACGCCAACATCTCCCGGAGATTCCCAGTATGTGTGCCATCCTCGATCCCGTTTAATCCACCATCCAATTTCTATTGTCTTCGAAATTTGATCAATATTGGATTCAGTAACAAATCTAGTGGTGATTGGCCCGTTAGTGACAATTTCTCCCTCCCCACAAAAAGTAACCAAGGGCAGAAGATTCGTTAAAAAAAATACAATGGGTTTTTTCAACGGAATGATTTGCCGCAACCGCAAGTTGATTCAGCATTTGGATTACGAATTTCAAAACCTTTGCCGCTTAGACCATCATCGAAATGAATCTCGGAACCTTTTAGGTAATCAATGCTGTCCGGACAGACTGCCACATGTAGTCCTGAAATTTGCTCACAATGGTCGCCTTCCTTGGGAGAGTCGATCGACATTCCGTATTCAAATCCGGAGCAACCTCCGGGTTCAATAAAAACCCGAAGTGCTTTACTGCTATCTGCATCTGAAAGCATAGATGAGATTTTTGTTTTAGCTTCTTCCGTTAAAGTAATCATAAAAAGAAGTATTAACAAGAAATTCTGCAAGTCAAACCTACCGAATGTAAGCTTAATTTATGCCAAATAGCCCAAAAAATGTAAAATTAGTAAAGATTTTCTTGCTGAAGACAGTTCTCTCAGTCATTGTGTAGGTAGCGAATGAAACATATATTTAATGAAGTTCACTACGAATTGACTCGGAAAATAGCGGAAGGGGGTATGGGATTGGTTTACGAAGCTATTCAAAGAGGTATAGGTGGCTTTCGCAAGAGAGTAGCCATTAAACTCATTCGTGAAGAGTATTCTGCAATTGATGAATTTAGAAATAATTTTATTGGAGAAGCAAAACTTGTCGCTGACCTGATCCATACCAACATCGTACAGACTTACCACCTAGGCAAGACCGGTGAACAATATTTCATGACAATGGAATATGTTTCAGGCTGCAATTTGGAGGAATTTCTTGAGCGACATGTAGAAACTGATCAATATATTCCAACCGATCTTGCGGTTTTTATTGCGTCAAGAATTTGCCGTGGTCTGGCTTATGCACACCGTAAAAAGGACTCACAAAATCGACTCCTTGGCATAGTGCACCGCGATGTCAATCCCAAGAATATTATGATCGCTCGCGAAGGGGATGTTAAATTAACCGACTTCGGCATAGCAAAGGCTTTGGATCTTATGTATAACAAGGAGGGCGAGGTTATTGCGGGCAAGGATGAATACCTTTCACCAGAGCAAGCAAGATGTGAGGTTACGGATCATCGGGCAGATTTATTCTGTTGCGGAATCGTGATGTCAGAACTCTTGCTTGGTTACAACTTGTTTGAAACCGTTCAACCGGAAAAAACCATTGAGAATATATTGGAAATGCCCCTTCCTAATTTTTCAGACATCCGACCAGATATTGACGATCGTTTAAATCTCATTATGCAACGTGCTCTCCAACGTCCTAGAGATGAAAGATATCAATCAGCTGAAGAGATGTTAACGGAGCTTGAGAGTTTTATTTACGGCGAAGGTTATGGTCCAACTAATGAGAAGTTGGCAGCCTATTTTTATGATGTTTTCAGCGATGACGGAGAAAATGCAGCCTTACGCTGGCACCGAGGCGAGACCAAGTTTGCTCCAGAATAAAAAGTATGGCGGTACAAACACAAGGCTTACGCCAAGTCCAGAAACAGACGCAAAGTCTGGTATTAGCCCCACAATTGCGGCAATCCTTAAAGATTTTGCAAGTTCCAACCTTAGAATTACGCTCTGCCATTCTGGAAGAATTGCAAACCAACCCACTACTCGAAGAAATTGGGTCAAATGATGAAAGTCTGGATTCCACAGAAGTCGAACCTTCCCCTGATGAAGTCCATGAGCAAGAAGTCGATGATTTCCCTGACGAAGTCGAAAACCCGGGTGATGAGCAGAGCAAAGAGGAAATTGATTTTGATATAGATGCCAAGGAATCTAGTGATTCTGAAGATTTAGATTTCTCTGATGAATTTGCAATTCTGAAGGAGATGCAGGAAGATTTAAAAGAGCATTTTGAACGGGAGTATGAGGGTGAAGCTCAACTTGGAAACAGCGATGCTGAGGAAAAAAGGAAGTTTTTCTTTGATTCTCTAGTTGCAGACACTTCTCTTCAGGAACACCTTCTTGATCAACTTAAATTGGCCGATTCCACTGAGAGTATTCAAGTAAGTGCAAAATATATCATTGGAAGCCTCGATGAAAATGGGTTTGTTTCCAGTTCCCTATCAGACATGGCTTTGGTATCGGGACTGCCATTATCAGACTTACAATCTGCACTCGAGTTATTGCAGACTTTTGATCCTCCCGGTATTGCCGCTCTTGATTTACAGGACAGCTTGCTCAAGCAGATGGAAATTAGGAATTTAGACCATACCCTACCTTATCAAATTGTTCGCGATCATTTTCAACTACTTGTCCGTAGACGCGTGCCTGAACTTTCGCGCAAACTTTCTCAATCCACGGATGTCGTTCATAAATGCTTGCAGAAAATCTCTGAGCTTGATCCTGCCCCGGGTAGAAGATTTTCGGATGATCATAATCAATCAGTCGCACCTGATGCAATTGTTGAAAAAGTAGCTGACGATTGGGTTGTTCACCTTAACAACGATTATATTCCCAGACTACGTATCAATAAGACCTACAAGGAACTAATCAGCAAAGGAACACTTAGTTCAAAAGAAAAAGAATATGTCCGTAATCAAATGCGTTCAGGAAAGTTTCTGATTAATTCCATAGACCAAAGACAGAATACTATCGAAAGGATTACTCGTAAACTTTTGGAAAGACAGGGAGAATTTTTTGAACACGGCTCATCCAAACTCAGACCACTTACTATGTCTGAAGTTGCAGATTCCATTGATGTTCATGAGACAACAGTTTCAAGGGCTATTGCGAATAAATTTTTACAAACTCCTCATGGCACTTTCCCCTTTAAATACTTTTTCACTCCTGGCTATTCCGGTAAGGACGGAGACACAGTCTCAAACACAAGCGTTAAAGAAATCATTGGATCGATCATCGAAAAGGAAGATGCATCAAAGCCTCTAAGCGATCGTAAGATCGTTGATCTCTTGGCTGCAAAAGATATAAAATTAGCTCGAAGAACCGTCGCAAAATATCGAGAGGAACTCGGAATTCCACCAACTAACTTAAGAAGGCAATATTAACCCATATTTGTGCCTACCTTTCTTTGTGCCCTCTTCAAATCAGGTAAAAATAAACTCAACTTCAATTTCTCTAGTTGTCGACGCTTCAACCTCACCCGTGCAAGTTGGAATCCCGAATTCACAAGGATGGGAATCCATTGCCCAAACTGAACAAAATGCCTTGGAAGGATTATTCTCGATCACTGAAAAAGTGCTGAAAGAAACTCAAAATACAATCGCTAATATTAATCGTATTTTCTTCTGTGAAGGACCAGGATCTACTCTTGGTTTACGAATCGCATCTGCCTTTGTTAAAACAATTAAATGGCGAAAAAAAGGCTCCGATTTTTGCGTATTTTCATACAACGCACTGGATCTAGCTGCTTTACTTGCACCCAATCCTGAATCTATTATCCAAGCACCTTTTCGAGTTGGATTTCGATTTGTAAGAATTCCGCACACTGATCCGCTAAAGTCTGAAAAAAAGATTTTTACTGAAGAAGAGGCCATGGAGAAATTTGCTAAAAGTTTTCACCTCCCTGATTTAAGAAAACGCTCAAAAATCAATTTTCAAAAAACTTTGGCTTACGATCTTTCAAAAATTAGAGGACTTTCAGATCTGAAAGTAATCTCGAAGCCTTGTGCTCATATTAAGCCTTATAATCCAAAAGCTCCTGAATTTAAAAAATGGTCACCAAATTTCTTGAAAAAGTAATCATTTTTAATTCGCTATGAACGGAATGAGATCGTGGGCTGAAATCGATTTAGCCAAGTTGGAAAGAAATCTCCGATTAATTAGAAAAACTCTTCCTTCTCATTTCAAATATATTTCTGTTGTTAAAGCAGACGCTTATGGACATGGAATTCTTCCGACCGCGTCGCGATTAATGCAAAGCGGGGTTGATTTGCTAGCCGTAGCAAATGTCAAAGAAGCTAATGAAATTAGAGAAATGGGATCAGGGTGGCCCATTCTTGTCCTCGGTCCTTTATTGGCAGAAGAAGATAATGCCTTAATTGAGCTAGATCTTATTCCTTCTGTTTCTTCGGTGGATGAGGTAAAAAGATTCCAAAATCTTTGCCAGCAAACAGGCAAGAAATTAAAAGTTCATCTTAAAATTGATACTGGCATGGGGCGGATGGGAGCTTGGTGGGAAATTGCACCTCAAGTGATTGAACAAGTTTACTCTTCAAGTGATATCGAACTTAAAGGAATTCTTACTCATTTTGCTGAACCTTCGAATGAAGAATTTAGCCAACTGCAGAGGACTCGTTTACAAACGATCATCAAAGATTACCTACCCAGTCCACTTCCTCCGGACTTCATTGTTCACGCAGACAACTCATCCTCCTTAAAGGTCATGGAAAAGGATTCAATTTTCAATGCGGTCAGAATTGGTCTACTTCAGTTTGGAGTCAGCCCTCCTGTTCACAGTGCCCTAGCCCAGATTTCGGTTGAACCTGTTCTTTCCTTTCATGCAAAGCTTGCCTTGGTTAAGGATTTACCAGCCCAAACTTCTCTAAGTTACGGCAGGCTTCACACATTGGAACGTCCATCGAGAATAGGTATTATAAGTGCAGGCTATGGAGATGCTATTCCTTTACATTGCGGAAATCAGGCTTCCGCTTTAATTCGAGGAAAAATTTACCCGATTGTAGGTAGAGTCACCATGGACCAGACGCTTATAGACTTGACCGATGGGCCGGATGATTTGGCTAATGGAGAAATTGTAACCCTAATTGGTCAACAGAATGATTCATCAATTCCTCTAGAGGACTTGGCACTTCATGGAAAAACTATTCCGTGGGAACTACTTTGTTCGATAACAAAGCGCGTACCACGAATTTATCTTACAAAAAGAGAATGAAAATCAGCCATCAAAATTGCTGTTTATCGAATCAACAATTTTGGTTAGTTTCTCAAGACATTTTCCTCTGCTGTCATAGGCTTGTTGACCATCTTCAGGACAACCATAAGGGGATACCCACCCCATTCCTTTTTCCTCATGGATTTTGTGAACTTGTTTCATCCAGGCTTCGATTTTCTCAACATTTGAAAGCAAACGGTTACCCTCTCTAGGTGGGTCAAGAGGATT
>JAYZJX010000036.1:0-27083 GCA_036164015.1 Verrucomicrobiota bacterium
AGATTTATTAAAAGCAGTGTTGCGGGCATAGTTTAGGGGTAAAACCCCAGCCTTCCAAGCTGGTGTCCTCGGTTCGATTCCGAGTGCCCGCACCATTTACAAACCAAGCAATTTTAATTACTCTGACGAAAATAATCAGTGGTAGTTTAAGATTGTTAATGATACTTTTTTAGAAGTGGATTCTTTTCTTTGATATGCATAGTTCTAAGTATTGTTTTACCTTCAAGACGGGCACTCATATCGGCAAGAATCAGACCGTTTTTATCTGACTTAAGCTTCATTTTCATCCTGTAATCAGGAAACTTAAAAGTTGCCCATACATCGTCTTCGTGAATTCCGCCAACCCTCTCAGTTTCCCAAGTACCTTCTACTTTCTTTCCATACAAACCATCTATACTAGCAGTACCATTTTTTCTAAGTTCCAGAGTAATGTTACTTTTACCGTCTTCCATTACCAAGACTCCTTTGTAGGTGCCATGATGCATAGGAACTTCACTACAGGAACAAAAAATCCCAAAAATTATAAATGCTAAGATAGATTTGAATCTTTTCATAATATCATCGAAGGAGACTAGACTAATGCCATGACCCGATTTGGCCCCCCCGAACCGCCCTGAATACTAGGCTGTCCCACCACTACGGTTGCACCCAAAGCAGGAACATCATCTAGGTTATTTAAATTTTCAACACCCCATCGATTATCCCCCATCCAGAGATAATGGACATCGCTATTTTCGGAATGCTGATTGTCAAAGGAAAAGGTATCAACGCCCAGCGCCACCACATTTCTTTCTTCCATTAAGAACTGGGCTACTTCAGGGTGAAAGCCTGGTTGCCGATGTTTTCCATTTTCATCCAAACTCTTGTATTTTGGGCTGTCCACATGCTTGGCCCATCCACTATTGAGAGCAAGCATCGCACGCTGAGGAATCTCGCCATGCTTGCTCTCCCACTTTTTAATATCTTCCATGTTAAGGCGTGCTAGCGGATCAGCCGCAGCACGCTCCTTGATATCTACTACAGCTAAGGGAAGAACCAAATCCTCAGCCGGTATCTCATCCACTGTACTTCCCTCAGAAAAATGGCTGGGAGCATCCATATGAGTCCCTACATGTTCCCAGTAAGTAATTTGCTTGAGATTTACTTTATCAGGATTCCATTCAAACACTGATTTTACCTCAACAATCGCTGGAGGGATAAAAGTACGCTTCCCACGCGTGGTCACTTCCTGCCCGGCGACAAACCATGCAGGAAAATCCGGATGTAGGGTATGACTTAAATCAATAACTCGGGAAAAAGAAACCGATTCAGGAAGAGAAGTCGATGAGGTTTCTCGATTGGAAGATTCTTGATCCGAAAGACAGCCTGTAGCAGTAGCAGCCCCTGTGAGTCCAATTCCCTGAAGAAGGTTGCGACGGGTAATCCTTTTTTTTACTTGTTCAATGATTGCGGGCGAGCACATGAGGAGAACTTTCTATTCGTTTAGGGGTTATAAAATTTGATCTATGAGTTGAGAAAATCTCAGTCTTTTCTTACAATTGATAACATGCGAACAAATAATTCATTTTCCACAAACTCTGACCATTCCAAAAGATTTCTCATCAATGCTCTCAGAGAAACTTCAAGAAGGCTATTGGATGACAGTGTGGAATACCAGTGGGGACATATGGGACAGTGTAATGCAGGGCATCTTATTCAAACAATTACCGGAATGAGCAGCTACGAAATTGTAAAATCTATCGATTTTCAACTAAATGAATGGTCCGAGCATGCCACAGACTACTGCTCAAAAACTGGTTGTAAGGTGGATGATATTTTTTTGACCATCGAAAAACACGGTATGACCCATGCAGATATCGTAAAATTGGAAAATCTATCGGACCGTAAAGTATTGGATAATCTCGAAGGAGGCTTTCGGCATTTAAAGCGTAACAACCGATTGGATGTTATGGAATACATGAACAGCTTCGCTGATTTATTGGAAAAGACGACTGTCTAATCCGCCCGTCCCTTACTACTTAGTTTTCAATTCCATTATTTTCCTGCTTGCAGGAAATCTTTTTAATCTCTTGGTAAAGGCTATGAAATTATTTGCTCTAATCCTCCTTTTCATTTCTCTATTTTTTAATTTATTAAGTGCAGCCAAAGTTTTTGCTGGCACCTACATATCCCCTAAAGACCCTCACCTACCAGAAGACTTTAAATTTCAGGGAGAATATTCAAACAATATCATGGGTGCACAGGTTATTGGATTGGACAAGGGTGCATTTCAAGTTGTGCTATATCCTGGCGGACTACCGGGAGCAGGATGGGATGGAAAAAACCGAAGCCTCTTACAAGGAAATCTCAACGGTAAACAAGTGAAGCTAAGTCCTGCTTCCGGAAACCGTAAATACCTGGCTGGACCAGCTGAGCAATTCAGTGCAACCCGACAATTTCCACCACAGGGACATCAATCATATGAGGGCTCAATTAAAGAAGGTCAATTAACCGTTAAGAGAGATGCAAGAGAACATATTCTACTAAAAACTATTCGAATGAGCCCAACATTGAACAAAAAACCTCCTAAAGAAGCCATTATTCTTTTCGATGGATCCAATAAAAAAGATTGGCAAGGCGGCCGTCTCGATGAGTCTACAAAATTATTAAACACGGATGGAAAAGATATCCGTTCGGTAAGAAAATTTTCAAACTACATCTTGCATCTTGAATTTATGCTCCCTTACCGACCAGCAGCAAGAGGTCAGGGACGCGGTAATAGCGGTTTGTACCAAATCGATATGTATGAAAACCAAATTCTAGATTCTTTCGGGTTAGAGGGAGCTAATAATGAATGTGGGGGCATTTACTCAATCAAAGATTCTGACATAAATGCATGCTTCCCTCCACTGTCTTGGCAAACATATGACATTGATTTTACTAATGCAGTGGTCAAAAACGGAAAAAAAATCAAAAATGCCAGTATTACCGCACGCTTGAACGGTATAGTAATCCATGAAAACTTCGAAATTCCTAGAAAGACTGGTGGTTCCCGTTCAGAGGCCGAAGGAACCCCTGGCCCAATCAAACTTCAAGGTCATGGAAATCCTCTCCAATTTCGTAATATCTGGATAATCGAAAGGTAAGGAAAAGAGTCCACCAAGAAATAAAAAATAACTTTTATTTTGCTATTTAGTATATTTATGTATATGTTTTTTTATGCTTATTTATGATTACAAAAAAAGGAATGTTCCTCTTGAAGTTGGGGATTTGATTGTTGAGAAAGTTTCAAACCTGAGAAACAAAAGAATCGGTGAGATTGTTTTTATCAGAGGAAATAAAATCAAAAAATTCGAAGCAATTCAGCTAAAAAAACATGACTTAACTCCGATGACACGCAGTGACTTCAGGATTAAGACATTCACTGTTAACGAAAAGAAATGCAGGCGCTTAAACTTGTTTCGCTATTACAAAAAAAAGAATTTCGAGATTGGTGATATTATACGATACTCGAAGGCAGGTCGTGTTAAATTTGGTAAAATTGTAAGTTTTGTTCATCCAGATGAAATTTTTTCCGAATCTTATGAAAAAGGTTTTAACGGAAAAGACTTTTTGGAATGCGTTGAAATCTCAAGCAAGAGCGGACTAAGTCGAAAAATAGGTCCAGAAAGGAAACCTAAAGTTTTCTTTGCTGATCATACAAAATGTAAAATATGCGAAATACTACCGATAGGAAAAGACGGCGGATTACGAATTAAAAATTATACAGAAGTTGATAATTAAAGATGTGCGTGCCTCAACCGAGGCACGCACAACATGGTACAAGCCATGTAAACCCTTTCCTCTGTCGTAGATGTTGCAATTAGAGCGCCAAGTTATCTAAACGCATTAATTGTATATTTTTTGCAATAAATGAATAAAGATTGCTCAATTACCAAATAATAGAGCAAGAACCATTTAAATATATTTAGTTAGCTAAAAAAACTCATCGAAGGTAGATCAAAAAGTCTACCAGTCACGAATGAGAATCTCCCAATACTTATCCAAGCTTTCCAAATCGGGAAATGATTTAGCAACCATGGCATTTTCACTTTGAGCGTCATGAAAATAAAAAAGGATTTTATTTTCTGCCTGATTCTTTTTGAATAGGTACACTTGCGATTTATTTATACAGACTTGATTACCCTTTTCATCTACACCAGCTTTAATTACTTTCAGTTTGGCCTCAGACTGGTTAAAAAATGAGCCCATCAAAAAGCTAGCGGTTATTAATACAATTATCCCAAATAATTTTTTTTTATTTTTCATATCCATCCTTCCACAAGAGGTTAAGTTTGCATAAAAGAGGATTTAAAAAGATAACGCAAAAACAAATGTAATTTTTATATTTAATTTTCTTACCAGTTCCTCGCTTGAAAGTTTTCTTTTCCATATACAACAAATTGGTGTGAACCCCTTTGGATCATTTAAACTTAGCAGCTTTAGTGTAGAGAACATCGACGAGATTCTTTCGTGGGTTAAATGTGAGAAAGATCGTATCTTGTGGTCGGGAAATTCTTTTAACAATGGATTGAGTCGCGATTCTTTTCTTCAGCACTTAGAAAGAAACGACCTATTGGCTTTTCAGCTTTCAGATAAATCTAAATCCATACAAGCTTATGGAGAGATTGTCATACAAAGTGCGACTTTAGTAAGTCTATGTAGAATCATAATAAACCCTAGAAATCGAGGTGTGGGCATGGGAAAAAACTTTTGTAAAAGACTTATTTCTGAAATCAGCCAGTTGAATGGAATCACACAAGTCTCCCTCAACACACTTACTAGTAATGTTCCTGCTATGACCTGCTATCGTAGTCTGGGGTTTAGAAAAAAAGCCATTCGGAGAAAAAGCAGACTTATTGAAGATTGCTGGCATGATCTTATCCTCATGTCACTCAACCTGCCTAAAAAAAATAGTGTCTGACTCGAAAAGAAGTAAAGTTATACTGATCTATTATAGTAATATGAGATTTGAATTGAAAGTGCATATTGCACATTCAGGTGAAGCATCCTTAAAAAATAAAGATATAAGATGCTTGAGTCCTCACTAAGATGAGTCTCATAAGGCGTAGGAATATTTGAAGTAGGACTATCTAAATTTCACATAAGACCGATTATACGGTCTCAGGTCGATACATTGATTTAGCTACAATTCTCAAAAGAAGAGAAAACAAATCTATGCTTCGGTATGCCCTTGCACTTAGCTCAAAGGTAAGATTCCAGAATGTAATAAAATAACTATGGAATACACAAAAGATTCTAGAAAAATTTGTACACATCCAGAAATCGATAAAGCTATGATGGTTTCTACGGAACAACTAAGCAGAAAGTTGATAAACGAATGGCATTCATTGCTTTTTTGTTAGTAAAAGAACTTAAAAATTAGTGATGCTAATGATTGAATAGCAAGCGAAATTGATTTATGGTAAGAACATGTCTTCATTAATTGGCATTAAGACTATTAAGGAAAATAACACCGCTATTCTGTTTGGTTGTTTACTCATTGTAATTGGAATTTCAAGGCACCTTCCGATCGACTATCCCAACCTTCTAAATTTCTCGCCTGTTCTTGCCATTTTTTTGGTTGGAGGTGCATATTTAAGAGGAAAGTTTACTTGGATTATTCCTCTCATTGCTGTCATAGTGTCAGATCTTACTCTTAATCCTGGTTATGGAGTTGGATTGTTTGAACCATTTATGATAATTACACTGTCTTCCTATTTGTTGATTTTTTTCTTTGGGAGGACCATGGGAAATAAATGCTCTATTTCAAAGATTTTTGGAGCAGGCATTTTTTCTGCTCTATTTTTTCACATTGCGACGTGCACTTTCGCTTGGGTTGTAAATCCATTTTACTTAAAATCCTTATCTGGTTGGTGGCAGGCGATATTTATTGGAGAGTATGGTTATGCTCCTTCTTATCTTTTTCTTCGTAATTCAATACTTAGCACATCATTCTTTTCTGTATTTCTAGCTATTTTTGCTAGACTCATTGATAAAAAGAAATCTACGGAAGTGGCTTCGGTAAATCAGAAAGCGATTCTTAAGCAGAATTAATTTTTCCTTTGTCTTTTTGCCTCAAACAAGCAAACACCGGTCGCAACTGAAACATTTAGGCACTCAACAACTCCGGACATTGGGATTTTTATAAGTTGGTCACAAAGATCAGCGGTTAAACGACGAATTCCCTTACCTTCAGCACCCATGACTAGGGCAATTGCCCCAGAAAAATCTACATCATATAGTGAATATTTTGCCTGATCACTGGTCCCTAACAGGAAAATCCCATGCTCTTTTATAGTGCGAAGTGTGCGAGCCAAATTCCTTGATCTCATTAATGGTATTGACTCAGCGGCTCCTGCAGCAACATGCCTTACGACCTCGGTTAGACCGGCTGATCGGTCAGACGGAAGGATTACAAGATTTACACCAGCCCCTTCTGCCGATCGCAAACAAGCGCCCAAGTTTCTTGGATCTTGAACCTGATCAAGAACAAGAATAAATGGATCATCGCACATATTATCAAGATAACTAAGGCCTTCATCCTCATCCATAGTGGAAATTCCACTATTAGGGTTGGAATGAGTTTTTTTTCCTAATGACTTGGAGTATCTTTTGGCCACGGAAAGTCGTCAAAGTTTAAGATCAATCGTGAAAATCTGAACCCTGACCGGTTTCCTTGACATATTCATTCCTTATGCAAAAGTCGCCAAACTTCTCATCATTTAGACGATTCTTTGAATAATCTTCAAGTACTGGACGAAGTTCGGAAATGATTTCATCATGCGAGATAGCAGGACGATATAATTTATTTAAACGCATTCCATCAAAGCCAGCACCAAGATAAAGATTATATTTACCGGGAGCTTTTCCGACTAAACCGATTTCTCCAAGATAAGGACGGCCACAACCATTCGGACATCCGGTAGAACGAATAGCAATTGACTCTTCTCTTAATCCAAGAGTGTCTATAATCTCATCCAGTTCGTCTATTAAGGTAGGCAAATACCTTTCACTCTCGGCCAAGGCCAGACTACAAGTGGGAAGTGCGGTACAAGCAATTGAATTTAAACGCAAAGCGGAAAGATTATGAGGGTCAGTTACAACGGATTCAGAGAAAACCTTTTCGATTTTTATTTTGTCTACTTCACTTACTCTTGCGATGATAAGATTTTGATTAGCTGTGAGGCGAAACTCGCAATCTATGTTCTCTGCAATTTTACGAATTATCGCTTTCGCTTCACCATGTAGACGCCCTCCCTCAACAAATAAGCCATAGTTCCACTTGCCATCGCCATCTTGATTCCATCCATATCGATCGGTAGTTGATTCAAAGAAAAAATCACGGGCTGGTTCTAGATTCCAACCTAAGCGATTATTGAGTTCTTCTGTAAACCATTCAACGCCACGGTCTTCAATTGTATATTTCAATCTAGCATGTCGACGATCGGTGCGGTCACCATAATCCCTTTGAATCTTCACTACATGCTCCGCAACCTGAACAACTTGCTCAGGGTTACAAAAACCTATTACATCGGCAAGTCTGGGAAATGTTGCAAGCTTTCCATGAGTCATGCCCAAACCTCCACCAACTAACACATTGTAGCCAACAATCTTTTCACCTTCAGCAATCCCAACGAATCCAAGACAATTGGAAAATACGTCGACATCATTTCGTGGTGGTAAAGCAACAGCTATTTTAAATTTTCGTGGCAGGTATGTTTTTCCATAAATCGGCTCCGTTTCCCCCTCACCTATGGTACTCTTCTCTCCATCAAGCCAGATTTCTGCATAGGCAGAAGTTTGTGGAGTGAGATGATCGTGTATTTGCTGGGCAATGTCCAAAGCCTGTTCGTGCAACTTAGATTCGAACGGATTTGCTGGGCTCATAACATTACGATTTACATCTCCGCAAGCTGCTAGTGTATCCAGAAGCGTGTCATTGATTTCTTTCATCGTTTGCTTCAAGTTACGCTTCAAAATTCCGTGAAGTTGAAATGCCTGACGGGTTGTTAGCTTGAGTGTTCCATCAGCAAATTTATTGGATAGGTCGTCTATTCCAATCCATTGCTTCGGAGTACAGACCCCACCGGGTACTCTAACTCTAATCATGAAAGAAAAGGCCTTTTCCTTTTTTTCCTTTATCAAGCTTGTTCTTTTATCACGGTCGTCCTGCAGATAGGTCCCATGAAACTTTGTAAGTTGGGCATCCGAGGCAGGAATGGAACCAGTGCTTTCATCGAGCAAACTTTCAATGATGGTTCCACGAAGATAATCACTGCTTTCTTTGATTCCTTCGTTTGCAGAAAGTTTTTTAGGTTTATTGGGATCGGATATCATATAGATTTTATTATGACAACTTTCTCAAAAGAGGCAAGAGATGCTACGAGGCTAAATGATCTTTATTCTCAATTTCATGTATTTGAAGACTAGGCTGAAAAGTAAGTCCATGGTTTTTATTTTCCCATGAACCGTTTGGGTCGAACGCAGCAGAAAACGCAATCATGGCGGCGTTATCACCCGTGTGTCTTGAGTCAACAGGTAAATAAACGAGATTCATCTCTTCACAAAGCTCGGATAATTCCTTCCTAAGTCTTTGATTCTTTGCAACTCCACCAGATAACCCAAATGACTTACAATAGGTCGAGGAAATTATTGTTTTGGTCATTTTAGTAAGCTGGTCGAGAGCTGCTTTTTGATAGGAAGCACAGATATCGCTAAAATTTGATTCAATTTCATTTTGACTCATTTCCTTGAGTCTATAAAGCAAACTGGTTTTCAGTCCTGAAAAGCTGAACCTCAAGTCTTTGTTGCTACCATTGAATTTGGGAAAATCAAAGGCTTGTTCGTCACCATTTAAAGCGTATTTTTCTAAATCTGCACCACCAGGATAAGGTATACCCAATAGTTTAGCACCTTTATCTAAAGCCTCTCCTACTGCATCATCAACTGTTGCAGCAATTACTTCTATAACTAGATCACGATTAATTTTAAAAAGTAAGGTGTTACCTCCTGATACAAGTAAGCCTACATGAGGCAAAAAATTGGATAGCTCTAAGCCATTAAAGCAACCAAGTGACATAAAAGGAGAAAATGCATGCCCCCGTAAGTGGTTAATCCCATAAACAGGAATCCCGGTGTCCAATGACAAGGTTTTGGCAATACTAATACCAATACCTAAGCAACCAACTAATCCTGGACCGCAAGTTACGGCTATTTTTTCAATCAACTCAAAATTCGGGATTTCTTTTCGGGCAAAATCCAGCAAAGGAAAGAAATTTTCAAGATGTTCAGCGACCGCAAGGTCGGGAACTACTCCCCCATAGTCTGCATGCTTCAATATTTGAGAGTGAACCCACTCCCCCATTACTTGACCGTCATTTCTGACTAAGGCAACAGCTGATTCGTCGCATGAACTTTCAATTCCAAGAATCATTAATCATCCTTAAGACTTTTATTGAGTTTTAGATAAAGAATCTTTTTTGCCTCCTCTATTTGAGTGTCTTTCACCGGCTTAAAACCGAAAACATCAGGAAATTCTAATAAATCAATATCTTCGTTATTTAAATTTCTTTGTATTCTTAGTTTACTTTCATTTTCATCGCTACAAGCAACAAGATGATCAGGAAGTAAACCCTGTTCATGGATTGTTGACCCGTCTGGTAAGTAATACATTGCCGTTGTAAGTCTTAGCCCACTATTACCCCTTAATGGATAAACAGTCTGGACTGAACCTTTTCCATAACTCTTTTCTCCCAAAGTTTGTGCTCTTCCCAATACAGCAAGTGAACCTGCAACGATTTCCGAAGCACTTGCGCTAGATTCATTAATCAGAACTATCATTGGGATTTCTAATTTAGGCTCAATGTCTCTCGTTCGGAATGAACGTGCTTTATCTTCACCTCTTCCCCTTAATTCAACCAACAATTGATCACTCGGCAGGAAAAAAGACGCTACATCAATAGCTGACGATAATAATCCACCTGCATTATCTCTTAAATCTAAAATGAGTCCTTTCATGCCCTGAGACATCATTTCCTGCAATGCATTAGCTAGTTCATCTCTAGATCTTGGCGAAAACTGCATTAAATGCAGAAGCCCAATCTTATCTTCATCAACAAAATAATTATTAACTGTTGAAACTTTAATCTGACCTCTTTTTACCTTAAATATATGTGAAATTCCCTGTCTATTAATTTCTATTTCAACAAAACTCCCCTCACTGCCTTTAATGCGAGAACTTATAGAAACCAATTCTAATCCTTCCACATTTTCTTGATTAACTCTAACAATCAAATCACCAACTTTTAGACCAACTTTTTCCGCAGGACCTTCTCGAAAAACCTTAGTGACCAGAACTCCACTTTCAATTGCACGAATCATTACACCAATACCATGGTATTGTCTTTGCGAGTCATCTTGAAAAATACTATACTGCTGCGAATTGTAATAAATCGAGTTGTTGTCCAAACCAGAAATCATTCCTCTGATTGCAGATTCTGTGAGATTTACATAGCCTGATTTATTAACATCATGATATTCAGTATGAGAGAGTCTCAAAGTCTCCCCAAATCGCAACCATTGCTTCCAAAACTCAATTTCAAACCATGCTCTAGATGATGGATTGTGCCAAAAGTGTGCGAACATAAAGCCAGTTAAAGAACTGATAACACCAGATCCAATAATCCATAACAGAAAATTTCTAGGTAGTACCCGCTTGCCTTTCACTTATAACGACTTAGCCAATGAAATGTATAAAGCCAATGCGAAAGGAAAAAGAAAATATTTTTGAATCATTCAATAAGGTTCTCTCTCACAGAGAGTCTCTACCATATGACGAATATCTAAAATGGGCACTTTATGATCCTAAAATCGGATATTACACATCTCAACGATTACGAATAGGCAGAACACCAAGTACAGATTTTTATACTTCAACAAGCCTGGGGAAATTATGGGGCAAATTGATAATCGAAGCTTCTCAAAAACTGCTTTCAGGAAAAGACCCAAAAAATTATTCATTTATAGAGATTGCTGCAGAGCCAATGGAGAGTTCCATTGGCAACTTAGATCATCCATTCAAAGATGCTAGAACAATTAGACTTGGGGAAAAAACTGATATTCCCGAACTAGCCATTGTTTTTTCCAATGAATGGCTTGATGCCCAGCCGTTTAAAAGATTCCGATTTGATAAAAATTCCAGAAGGTGGAGAGAAATGGGAGTAAAAGTATTAAACAAAAAATGGGTTGAAGTTGAAATACCGATCGATCAGTCAGATACCAATACTCCCAAAAAATTTCCCTGTGAATACAACTTTTCATATGTAATTGATTGGCCGACTGGTGCAGAGCTTGCCTTAACAGAACTTCTACAAAGAAAGTGGAATGGACTTTTTCTAACTTTTGATTACGGCCTAGATTCAGAAAGAATTTTTCGCGATTTTCCTGAAGGAACTGCAAGGGCTTATTCCAATCATAAACAAACTAATAATATACTTAATCAACCTGGAACTCAGGATATAACCTGTCATATTTGCTGGAATTCCCTAGTACGAATCTTGAATGAAAATGGATTCCCTAAACCAACCTTACAAAGCCAAGAATCATTTTTCATGAACTATGCTCAAAATGAAATAAAACGATGTATTAAAAGTAATTACAGAGCAACGGATGGCTTGAATACATTAAAAAACATTATTCATCCAGTGCACCTAGGCCATAAATTTCAAGGATTACATGCAACTCGAAAAATTTGAAGAACAGATATTACGGTAAGGAGCTGCCGAATGCACGAAGTTGTTCGTATGGTGTTCCTACTTCAAACAAACGACGAACTTCAATTTCGGTATAAGCATTTTGAAAAAGCACAAACTCGTCGATCTTGCCAGAAATACTTCTTTTATTTTCCACAAACGAATTATTGGCGAAATTGCCCAATAAAGATGGTCCAAAAACCAATGGATGAATTAACTCGATTTTTTCACGACTGAATGAGCGTCCATTTATATAATGACTGATAAGATTGGATACAGGATCAATGGTAGTAGCTACATGAACCCAGCGTCCTATACGCTCTTTTCTAAGAGCAACAGAAGATTCATATCTGAATGGCTTTGAATCAACTCTAAGTTCCAGAACCAGTTTCCCTTTTTGGTTAATATACCATGAAGCAGCGCCGTTAGTTTTGCTATCTGAACTAATTATTGGAGCACAATAATCTTTTAATTCATCTAATTTAATCCAAGCTGCCAGTGTTATTGAAGAATGTTCAAATGGAAAATCAAAACGCACTTGATCATTTTTTCTACTGAAATCAAGTGCACCTTTTCCATGCCACCGACCATCAGTCCATTTACATCCAATAATAGCACCATTCGATCTACGACAGGAATCATTAAGGGTTCTCGTCCAAGGTGCATGATTATCAAAGGAATAGTATAGAGATGTCTCAGGTAATTGAGAGATCTCTTTGCTTAAATCAACCCAAGATGCGTAACGGTTCTGAGATTGCTCCATTGAAATAAAAGCTAAATCAGCTGTTCCCATAAATGGTTCGCTGGGCATCTCAATCCAACTGGAATACCCATAAGGATCGATGAATAAAGCTTCGCCTTTCGAAATTTCACGAGAAAAAGGTTCTGTAGGATCCGATGTTCCTTCATATCTAACTTTTCCATCGTAGACATATATCTCAGTCGAACCACCATCATGCACATGTAAACCGAATTCAGTACCCAAATCAATTAACCGTCCATGGGGTAAATCAATTGCGAACCCTTTGGCAACTGGCGGAACATTGGCTCGCAATTTTCCATTTTTAAGAGAACCCGCGTTTGTACCTTTGATTTCAAACTCAACAGGTCCTTCCAAAATTACAGTAGAACCTTTAATAAATTCGAGTTGTGCGAGTCCAGACTCTATTTCCAAAACACTAAAATCAAGACTTTCACCAGGATTTGGTTTTGTACTTGCATCTTGATTCCACCTGAGACCGACAGAATTCGTGAGAACTGCAAAAACAGTTTTTTCAGAGATACTGGAGTCACCAATCCTTTTTTGATTACTCGTTAGAGGAGTATTCTTAGACTCTTGGCTAAGATTTTGAAAATTTAGGATTGTAAATGCAAAAACAAGCAGAGCTGCAATCCCCAAAACAGGTCGAAAAAACTGTAGTAGTTTATTATCAGTAGTTTTCTCCTCATCTTCAGAAATATCTTCATCAGCAACAATTTCATCAGCATAGTGAGCCAGACTTGAAGACATATCCATGAAAGCTACATACTCATATCTAGCTTCCTTAGAATCAATTAACCAATTTTCTAGCCTTCTAATCTTGGAAGGTGGAAGATTCTTTTCAACCAGTCCATTGAGAAGATCATGCAATTCTAAAATTTCCTCGTCTGTTAACTTCATCTTGCCTGTGTTTGTTCGGCGGTAAGTTCGAAAGAGACACAATCAAAGAGTACTTTTCGAATACGATTCAAAGCCTTGTAGGCACCTTGAACCGTTCTACCACAAGCTTGTGCCGCGGCAGACACATTTTTACCCGACTCATATCTGGTAAGCACCATCCTACGATCACGATCATTTAATTTCTGCAAACAACGAGAAAGAGCTTCATGTCGTACATCGAATTCATCCTCCATTTGAGTCCTAGTCTGCGAAATCACATCTAAAACTTCTTGGTTAAATACTACCTTGGAAGTTGCGTATTTTTTGCGGGCTGCTCTGACCTTCCAATAAGCAATTTGGCAGGCCCAGGAATAAAAGTTGGTCCCTAGCTCGAAATCATTAAATTTCTTGCATATTGTAAGACTTGCTTCTTGGAGAATGTCCTCAGCATCACTCCTAGATGGAACAAGGGTATGGATATAGGCAAATATGCGTCTTTGGTACTTCATCATAAGTTGAAGTAGCTCAGTTGACCGATCTGGAGACGAACCTGACACGCTTTAGGCAGCTTTTTTAGTGATTAGACTCTTAACTTTTTTTACAGATTTAGAATCATCTAATTTCTCGAATTTATCAAGCCCACGCCTGGCTACTTCACGCAACGCCTTTTCCAAGCTCTTTGAAGAAAGTTTTACAGATGTGGTTTTCATTCGTTTTCCATTAGAAGATAAGGGTTCGCTCATTCTGTAATAAATCGTACCGCTCGGGGTTTGAGAAAGCCTAGATGTTAATTGGGTGTTTTCCTTTTTTCTGCGCTTAATACGACGAAGACTATTATGCTGACTATTTTCGGATTTTGGATCCTCCTGAACCAAGTCACCATCTGATTCGGAAATGACTCGCTCAATAGTATCTTGATTCAGATATTTATTACCAAGATCATTGCATGCGAAATCATCATCATATGAAACTTCTTCAAATGGATCATCCACGGTCATCACCTTAAAAGCAGAACCCAAAACACCTTTAAATTCCTTATTGAACCACTCAACGGCTTTCTCTACTCCCTTGCGTCTGTTATTACCATACATTGGTACATTGGCTATGAAACAGCGATCGGGTCCTAACCGGGCCTCTAAAAGATACTTGGTTTCGTAAATTAAACTGAAGTAATCTTCGTATGGAATCTTAAGGGTAACTTCATATTTTTGGAAATCATTGACTTTCATCATGGCTTTATCTCCTGTTAAGCGTTTGGACTGAATAAATAAAATAGAACATAGTCATATAGCTCGAGAAGAACAATTTAAGACAATAATAGCTTAAATTTTCCCAAAAAGGGCTTGCAGGTTTATTCCGCGAAAAGCTTTACTGTGCAAGAAGCTTAGTTATTTTTCCCTTTATTCGACCACCAGTTTTCTCGGAAAATCCAACTTCCACATGACGAATGATACCTTCTTGGTCAATTATAATTGTCTTGGGAATTCCTTGTACCTTGTAGTCACTGCCAATATTTTGCTGACGATCCAATACTACATTTAATTTTTGGAGTTTCTTTTTTTTCAGAAATTGTGAGATTACCTTTCGACTTTCACCTTGATTAACGGCAATTAAGATCACTTCATCTTTTTCAAACTGAGACATCTTATTCATCAATACAGGCAGAGCTCTAACGCAAGGACCACACCATGTTGCCCAAAAATCAAGCACCACCACTTTTCCATTGTGATCAGCAAGTTTAAATTCAGTCCCATCAAGAAAAACAGTCTGAATCTCTGGAGCTTCCTGCCCTATTAATGGATCCTTAGACGCACTGATTTCGTCTTGCTCTGGAATAATCTGCATGCGTTCTAACTCCTCTAAATCACTCTCTAGAATATCAACTCGTACAAAAACATTTTTTTCTGCTGCCTGGGTTTTTATCCTGGAAAGGATTGCAGGAGTCTGACCGCCGTCCTGTGCCATCGCTAACTGAGCCATTCCTAAACCCCCTTGGGCAACAGTCCATAAACCAAGTGCAGATTGCGTATCTTTGCAATTTACGCAGATCTCGAGCCCCAAGGATTCTTCTCGAAAACTTACCGAGAATCCAAATTCGCGTATTCCTTTAACAGAATTTGCCAAACCAGCGAAAAGTGGGTTTTGTTGCTGAGAATTAAATTCTGGTCTTTCCCAAACAGCCGGATCGACTCTTACAGCCAAGGTAATTTGGCGATCTTTCGCCATTGCATTAACACAAGCGAGCGATGAATTCGCATCGACATCCAAAGCAGACTTCATCTTTTCAGGTAATCCAACATGAATGTTCGAGTAATTTCCATCCTGAGAAATAGAAAATATTAGATCAGTTTCAGAGACAGTTTTACCTAATAGATCGGATGGAATGATGATCGAAGTGGAGTCAGCATTTTTGTTGATGGTTTTCTCCACTTTCTCGCTAAACTCTCCTCCCTTCTCTTCTTCAATTTTCTTGAGGATAAATGAAAACATCTTCTTGCTGTCGAGTTCACCTTTAACCTTTGCAGATAGAAAAAAATCTATCTCGGATCCAATTTTAGGAGATCTTCCCTCCTTCGATGCATTATTTATAGCATCAGAAGCCTCAACCGTAACACTAAATTGAGCCAAATCATCGAAATTAAGCCCAGAAAAGTCAAAAATCTCCTTCAGTTCGCGTTCATTTTCGATATTTTCGGATAATTGTGGATATTTTTCTAAGAGCATCTTGTAAAACCCACTCTCTTTGATGGATTCTATCTGAACTTGAAAAAATAGAAGGAAGGAAAAAAGTAACTCTGCACTCATGATTTAAGTTGTTTAATTTTTAGGATTATGGAATCAGGAAATTTTATACCTGTAAACATTTGTTTGCCTGATTTCATAACCTAATGATTGATAAAGTTCATTAGCACTTTCACGACTTGGTCTTGAAGTAAGATCAATGCTCTTCACTCCGTGTTTTTTTGCCTCTTCGTGTGCATGATTCATTAAGTCTCTACCAATTCCTTTACCCCTTGCTGATTCATCCACTACCACATCTTCAATCCAGGCCTTATTTCCAGTGGGAATTTTTATAACAATAAGGCTTAGCATACCCAGAATATAACCGTTTTCATCGGTGCAAAAGAAGACGAGTGTATTATCGGACTTAACAAGTTCAGAAAGACGATCCAAACTTATTGCACTTGCACTTGCAGATAACTGAGGAAGTAATCGATTAATAGCCTTCAAAGTTTCTGGTGTCCCCATGGTGAGTTCTGAAATAGTAATCATTAAAGATGTTATGTCGGGAATTTTATGTATGTTACGAATAAAAGTAATAATCGAAATAAAAAGAGGTAACCATCAATTACAGATTATCATCGTTAAATGAATACATGTAAAACAGGTATTTAAAGCTTTGATCTATAAATATTCGATTTGCACTTAGAAAGTTTGAATTCATTTTCTTAAATATGACAATCAGTCGTCTAAAATGCATCAATCCTTTTTTCATAAGTTTTCTTACACTTTGTGCTCACTCCCTTTACTCGGATAAATTCCCTTTCCCTGGAGAAAAACCTTCAGACCCTGGCTTTCATGCATTTGTAGGAGGGGACATTCAAGTCAGCCCCGACTTAAGAATTAAGAATGGAATACTACTTGTAAGAGATGGAAAAGTTGAAAGTGTTGCAAAAAACCTTGAAATCCCTTCCTTTTACCGCGAATGGAATTGTAGCGGAAGAACTATATATCCCGGTTTTATCGATCCTTATCTCCTTACAGGAAAAGAAAATCCTTCACTACTTTCTCTAGGCCATCAGCAAACATTATTAGCACAATCAGATCTAAAGTTTTTCGGACTCCCCGAAAGTTCTGATCCGAAAAATGAGTCTAAATTTGGAATTTCAGGTGTGCACCCCGAAAAGTGGTTGCTTAATTCATTTGAGCTAAAAGAAAAGAAATGGAACGAGTTTAGAAAATTTGGTTTTACATCTGCCCACCTTGCACCAAGCAAGGGAATTTTTCGGGGTACCGGACCGTGCATTCTGCTAGGAGATAAGTTTGAACAGAAGGAAATTCTGAGAGATAAAGTAGCACAAGTTATTGCTTTTGACCCAGTTGGCAGACAATCCTCACCATCCATTTATCCGAATTCCTTAATGGGAGTTCTGTCAGTCATTCGTCAAACTTTTTTGGAGACAATTCATGCAAGGGAAATGTTTGCTTTTGAAAAAACTAATCCATCCGTAAAACCTTTTTATACCCACGATGGCATACATAGCCTACTCCAAAATCTAGCTCCTGATAATTCTTCCTCTACATGGTTTGAAACGGGCAGTATGTCGATGAATGCAAAGGCCATCAAAATTGCCGAGGAATTTGGTCTTCAAGATATAACAATAATTCTTTCTGGCGATGAATGGAGGAGACCTGATTTGTCCATTTCTAACAGGTATGACTATATTTTGCCGATTAACTTTCCTTCTATTCCCAACCTTCCACAGGAAGATGACTGGGAACAAATTTCTTTGGATCAACTTCGAGCGTGGAATAACGCTCCAAAATTAGCTGGTATAGTTGCCGAGAAATCAAGATCACTTTCCTTTACAACATCAGGATGTGATATAAGTGAATTCCACAAGAATTTACTCAAGTGCATAGCCAACGGGTTATCTGAGAGGGACGCACTTGCATCCTTGACGATTAATCCCGCAAATTTATGTGGAATTTCTGATTTCACTGGTACTTTAGAGAAAGGTAAGATGGCGAATTTTTTCATCATGGAGGGATCTTCTTACTTCGTGGCATCTCCTCAAGTCCACTCAACCTGGATTGAGGGATTTCCGGATCGATTCATTTTTAGCCCCCAGTTAATCGATGAAAAAAAGACGAATGAACTGCCTGAACAAATCGACCACAACAATAAATTTACCTTAAAAATAGGAGGATTTATTAAAAATCCTCAGACTGCCCTCTTTAAAAACTTTCATTTATGGACCTGTGAAAAGGAAGGTATTCTTCAAAACCACGACATTTTAGTCAAAAATGGCCGAATCGAAGCAATTGGTAAAAACCTCTCTATTAATCCAGAAGAAAGGACGGAGATAATAGACGGAAAAGGCAAACATTTAACTCCAGGAATAATCGATTGCCACAGTCATGCGATGATTCTGGGTGGAGTAAATGAATCCACATTACCATCAACTGCCATGGTAAGGATTGCTGATGTAATCAATTCTGAAAGCATAAACATTGAGAGACAACTTGCCGGTGGAGTCACCACATGTAACCTCCTTCACGGCTCGGCTAACCCCATCGGTGGACAAAACGCCGTCATTAAATTGAGATTGGGAGGTTCGCCAAAAGAACTTCTTTTTAATGAAGCACCAGCAGGTATTAAATTTGCACTTGGCGAAAATGTGAAACAATCGAACTGGGGAGATAAATACACAACACGATTTCCCCAATCGAGAATGGGGGTTAAAACCTTTTTTGCAAATCGCTTTAATGCTGCCCTCGCATATCAGGAAAAAAAGATAAAAAACAATAGAGAAAACAAACCAATTCTTAAGAATCTTGAATTAGAGGCCATCCTGGAGATTATAAAAGGTAAAAGACTGATTCACTGTCATTCATACAGGCAAGATGAAATCCTGATCTTCCTTCGAACAATGGAATCCTTCGGCGTTCGCGTAGCAAGTCTTCAACATGTACTGGAAGGCTACAAGGTTGCTGACGAAATTGCCAAGCATGGGGCTGGTGCCTCGACTTTTTCTGATTGGTGGGCTTACAAATTCGAAGTGTACGATGCCATTCCCTATGCAGGTGCGATGATGCACGAACGAGGTTGCGTGGTAAGCTTTAATTCTGATTCTCCAGACCATGCAAGAAGACTCAATCTTGAAGCTGCCAAAGCAGTCAAATATGGGAGGCTCTCCGAAGAAGAGGCTCTTAAATTTGTAACTCTCAATCCAGCTATCCAACTTGGAATTGACTCCAAGGTAGGATCTATAAAAGTAGGAAAGGATGCTGATTTTGCCATATGGACAACCAATCCTTTGGACTACCGCTCAATTTGCGATCAAACTTGGATTGACGGAAAATTGTATCATGATCTGAAATACGCACGCAAAAGGGACAAAGAACGTCAGAGCGAAAGGCAATTTCTATTAAAGAAAGCAAGAAACGAGCAAGTCACCCCTGAAAACAGAGCTGCCTCTGAAGCTTCAAAACGAAAGTTTTTCCGTTCGTCACTTGAGTCCGCCTGTGACTTATACACACATTCCTGTCGGTCACACGATTGCTTGAAACAAGGAGGTAGCTTATGATGAAGACTTTTTCAATCTTTTGGCTTCTCCTCCTTGTATACAATTTAATTTCCGCACAGGACTATTATGTTTTCCGAGCAAAAAAGATTCAGGTAACACCTGACTTGGCTTATCAACCTGGGGAATTGTTGATTCGTGGATCCAAAATTATACGGGTAGGTAAAGACATTAAAAAACCTAAAGAATTCACATTAGTAAACTGGTCAGATCATGAGATATATCCTGGGCTTATAAGTCCAGGTTCTTCCTTGGGATTAGCAGAAATAAACGCCATACGTCCTACTCGTGACGAAAGAGAAGTGGGGACTCACACCCCAGAGATAGAAGCGTGGACCGCTGTAAACCCAGACTCGGAATTAATACCTGTTGCCCGGGCAAATGGGATAACTCACTCCCTCGTTGTACCTATGGGCGGAACGGTATCCGGCATCTCGGGGCTCATTGCTCTTAGCGGATGGGGCATCGAAGAAATGGCGGTTAAACAAAAAGTCGCACTTCATCTTTGGTGGCCGGGACAGGGACTTTCCACTCATGGTAATAATAAAAGCGGTAAATCGATAGATGAGCAGGTAAAAGACAGAAATGAGAGTGTATATAAGTTGGATGAATTTTTTAATCAGGCAGAGGCATATATCCAATCCAAAGCTAATGCTCCCATGAATAAGACCGACTTTAATCCGAGTTGGGAAGCCATGCCCCCTTTCATTTCCGGGAAAATGCCAATCATTATTCATGCAGATGAGAAGAGGCAAATTATCTCTGCTTTGAATTGGGCAGAAAAAAGAAAATACAATATCGTTATTTCCGGAGGAAGGGACGCATGGAAAATTGCGGAAAGACTTGCCTCTGATAATGTGCCAGTCATTTTTCGACATGTTTTCACCGCTCCCACCCAGGCAAACCTTCCTTTCGACACCCATTTTCGTGCTCCCGGAATTTTAGCAAATGCGGGCGTAGAACTTTCCATCGGACTTAGACTTGGGGCATGGTCAGCTGCCAATCAACGAAACCTCCCCTACTATGCAGCCCACGCAATACCCCTTGGTTTGCAAAGAAAAGATGCTTTGGCAGCGGTTACAATAAATCCTGCAAAACTCATGGGAGTACAAAATCAGCTTGGCACCTTGGAAAAAGGAAAGGATGCAACATTTATTGCATGCTCTGGAGATATATTTGATCTTCGGACTTCAGTGGAACACATGAGAATTGCTGGCCAGGAAGTCGACTTATCCAGCCGCCATACTCGATTATTTGAAAAGTATCAAAGAAGACCAAGAACTAAGAATTAATGATCTTCTGGGGGATAATTTAGACCCGGTATTTCAACTACCCTTTGCCAATTTTTACCATCCCAACAAGCAAGATCTTCCAAAGTAAAATCTTTGGATATTAGAAAATCCTCAATCTGCTTCAAACTATAAGGTCCATACTGCTCACCTTGCTTATGCAAATATATCTCAGAAGGTTGTATTGAATCGCTCGCTTTTTGATTTACCTCCTTTGCGACCTCATCTTTCTTTCCACCTTCAACAGGTTGTCTGGATAATTCTTCACCTGTATCTCTAGTTTCAGTTTCATCTGGATTCAGTTCGATTTTGGGAACCTGACGAATATCTGATTTAAAAGTTAATGACTTCTGATCTTTGAACCCGAACATTTTTGCTAGTATTACTTCAGGAAATCGCTGCATCACAGTTCTGTATCTCTCAATTCCGTCATTATATCCTGCGCGCATCATTGAAACTTCATTTTCCATCCGTGCTAAACGATTCATAAAGTCTTCCACCATCTCATTAGCTTTCAAATCTGGATAGGCTTCCCTCAAGGCAAATATTTTATTACTCAGCACCAGTTCTTGCCCCATCACCGTATCTACTTCCGAAGGAGAAAAAGTACTCTTTCCAATTACGGAACTACGAAGTTGTGCAACTTTCTCCATAATTCCTTGTTCATGAGAAAGGTAGCTTTTCACCACCTGTTCAAGATTGGGTATTAAGTCACACCTTTTTTTAAGGGAGACTTCGATATTTGCCCAAGCCCTCTTCACTCGGTTTCGAAGAAAGATTAAGTCATTATACATCAATGCAAACATGCTGAAGGCAAGAAACAATGGAGCAAATACCGATGCCAAAAGAAAATCAGTCGCCGCAAATGAACCCACCGCACCGAAAAGAATTAATCCAAGAAAGACTGTTGCATTTTGAGCAATACCTAAACCGAGGAGTCCTTTCCTCCCTTGCCTAAGCATTACCTCAGTTTCGGATTCACTGGAAATAATAAAGGGAAATTTATCTTGGCCATCAGAAATGGCTAATTTATCCCCTTCAACCTCATCTACAACTGCGGAACCCAGCACATAGATTTCAGCATTTTCTGGCAGATGCCATTCGTAATAGGTCCTGCGACCTCGCTTTTTTTGAAATTTCAATTCCGCGGTCACCTCTGCTCCATTTGGAATAATCTTGGTATTTCCTTCTCGGTCTTTGCAGTAAAAAGGAATTTCATGAGTTTCGTCTTTGATTACCACAGTTCTTCTTTTTTTACCGGAGCCTCGCTTTTCAGTAATCTTATGCCTGAAATAAACACAATTCTCCTTTGTTTCAGGACCCGTTAAAGGAGTATAATCTTCAATAAATTCAGTAATTCCCTTCAACTCCGAAGGTCCATAAGAGATTCCACTGGATAAGGATGTTGGAATATTCTCAACATATCGCTTTATTTTGATACGACGGAAACCGAAGTACACACCGAGTAAAATTAAAATTAACGCAACGAGCATCGAAACAAGCACTACCCATGTCTTAACAGGTGTTTTCTCAATTGTTTCTTTATCGACTTCAGTCATTCCTTCCGGAAGTTTCCATTTTTTGATTCCCCATAGTGGAGCCAATAAGTTTTCAGGAAACCGCTCCATTATTTCATTTGTACGAGAAATCGAAGCATAATAATTTTTCTTAATTCCCTTTGCCCTATCAATTAATTTTTCATCCAAGACTGGACGTACCGACTTCGATTCGTCATTCCTTGATACAGTCTTAGTACTTAAGATTTTTTTCAACTCAGTGGTAGAGGATTCCTCCAACCGAACCATGCGATCATAACCGTCTTGCAGGTCATTCTTCATCATCGACATAGAGGCAAATAGAAGTACCAAGAAAACCAGTGCTGAGACCAAAGAGAGAAAGACAAGCACTCTGTGAATACGAAATAAAAAACAGCTATATAAACACCCGAAGCAAAATAAAGAAATTCCCAGAGCATTAAACATAATGCCTTTTGTTCCCCAAGATGCTCGATTTTCTAAAGCTCCATCATTGGAAAGAATCGGAGTATACGAGCCTGAGAGATCAAAAGATATATAATGTTCCTTACTCTTTGTACTCGCCATTGCGAAAGCGTAAATATTTTCGTTTGGGTCAATTCTCCATTCGGTATATCTATATCTTCCTGATTTCCGTTTGTAATCTTGATTTAAATCTGGAGAAACTCCTCCATGTGTTAGCTTTACAAGAATCTTTCCTGTCTTATCACTAAGAAAGAAATCACTAGATTGAGAACCCCGTTCCACCGTTACCCATTTGGTATCTCCTTCCGAATCTTTCTCCTCTCTTTCTTTTAAATAGCGATGATACAAACACGGGGTTTTGGTATAGCGGGAACGAAGGAAAGTTTTAGACTTTTTAGCAGTTCCCTCGATGCTTACTTCTCCACTAATTATATGATTTACAGAGACTTTTGGCACTCGTTCCATTTGTCTCATTTCGCGAATGTACTCCGTACCCTCTTTTTGTGCACAAAAACCTAAAAAGAAACACAAAACTGCTGCCAAAGGCCAAGTTACTGATTTTATTGCTTTATCAAAACCCACTACATTTAAATAAGTGATCTGATAATTGTAATATCAACAAAAAAGACGCATGGTTTGCCCGAACCATGCGTCTTATTTTGAAACTACTCACTTTAGTTCTTTGCCCGTGAACAAAAGAAGAGTGCTATTTTCATATAGCCAGATGATGAAATAATATGACAAGTTTTTGAAGATTTTCGCTGATGCATGTAACAATTCTGCAAGGAAGTTAGGCTACATCTGAGACGAGCAAGCATTATTGATCATTAAAGTACTCAAGCCTTCGATAAAACTCTCCCTTAGGCACAGAAACTGAGAATGCTCCCGGTTTTAGTTCAAATCCATGATGATCCCGAAAAAATGCTATGCTATTCATAGTCAGCAATACTTCTATCCTTGAACCGGACTTGTTCGAAATCTCAATTAAACCGGGCATAGGGTTTTCTCCTACGACCAATGCAAGTGCCTCAATCGCACGCATCCGTACCATAAGATTATTATCCTTCACAAGTAACTTAAGAATGGGGGATATCGTTTTCGCCTTTTTTCCAAACTGGGAGCATACCATACATGCCCAGTATTTTTCCCAAACTGAACCGTTTTTAAGAAACTTTTTTATTTGAGTTTTTACATTTTCAAAGGGAAGCAGAGCCAGATCTGCAATTTCAACAAGTGATTTTATCTCTTCATTTCTGGATCGACCAAAAGCCAATGGATCGCCCAAAGCATTTTCAATCATATAACTTTCTGGGTACAAACTCAGGTCATTCATTTTAACCAATTGGTGCTTTAATTTAGAGCGAAGTTCCAACAGATTCTTTTTAAACTGAGGTTCGCCCGATAAGTCATTCACCTCATGAGGATCAACCGATAAATCAAATAATTGTTCAGCCGGGCGGGGTCGAAAAAATTGACTTTGCTTGTCGTTAAGCTTACCTGCATTGAACAATTCTCGCCATTCCTGATAGGCTAGCATTCGGTAACGGTAATTATTCTGGAGTCCATCAGGATAAAATCCCTGATAATTTCGAATATACTTCCATTTTCCCTTTCTTACCGTTCGCACTAAATCATATTTTTCATCGAACCGATCGGCATAACAATAGACTTCATCTCGCTTGCTAAGATCATTTGATTTAACTCCTTTCCCAATAAAAGGTTTCCCGTCCATAAAAATAGGCAGATCAATCCCGGCTAGATTCAAGATCGTAGGTCCAAAATCGATGAAACTTACAAAACCATCTGTTCTCGTTCCTTCTTTATGATCAACAAGGTGAGAAAAATTTTTAGGAATACGAACGACTAAGGGCACATGCACACCAGATTCATATGCATATCCTTTCCCTCGCGGTAAGACACCGCCATGATCACCGAAATAAAAGACGAAGGTGTCTTCCAAAAGATCATCCTCTTCAAGTTTTTTAAGTGCGGATCCAATCAGGTCATCGATTACACTCATCCGGTCATGATAACGGGCATGCGTGTATCGGAATGTAGGCGTATCCGGATGATAGGGGTGTAAATTAACGCTTTCCATAGGTGTGAGCGTTTTCTCCTCTTCCATCAACGCGTCTTTGAAGTGAAGCGAACTTTCATGGGATTGCCCCATGGATTGCATGTAAAAGAAGGGCATGTCCTTATTTGGACGGTTTCGCCAACTCGCTTTTTTACTCGACTGATCCCAAGCATTAATTCCCTTAATGATAAAGTTGTAATCCTGCTTGGAATTATTGGCACAGTAATATCCTGCATTTCGAAGAATTACCGACCATGGCAAAACTCCTTTAGGCAAAGTGACGGCTTCAGCCTTGCGGTGATATTGAACCCCCACCCTTGGAGCCCATATACCCAATGCTAATGTTGACCGTGCCACAGAGCAAACGGGTCCATTCGAAAACGCGTGATTAAAAGTCAATCCCTGAGATGCCATCTTTTCCACATTTGGCATACTTCCAAATTTGGCACCATAGTGCTTAAGATAGTGAATCGAATTATCTTCAGAAACGAGGAATACAAAGTTAGGCTTTTTCGCCCAAATGAATCCAGAAATAACTAATGAAAGGAAAAATATGGAGAAGTATTGCATGACTCACTCAATAAGAGCGAATCAACCGTCAAGTCCACTACAATGTAAAATGCCTAAGCAATAATATCTTTTATCACATGCCCGTGAATGTCGGTCAGACGAAAGTCACGTCCCTGATATCTATAGGTGAGCTTACGATGATCAATGCCAAGCAAATGAAGGATTGTGGCATTCAGGTCATGTACATGCATAGTGTCTTGAGTCCAATGATGTTTGTTTGGCCTAATCACATTTCCATCTCGGTCTGTCAGGTTGTACCCATAGTCATCTGATTGTCCGTAAGTAATTCCGGGTCTTACTCCTCCCCCTGCCATCCATGTGGTAAAAGCTCTCGGGTGATGATCACGGCCATAATTCTCACGGGTCAATTTTCCCTGACAGTATGAAGTTCTTCCAAACTCCCCGCCCCAGATAACAAGTGTATCTTCAAGAAGCCCTCGTTGCTTAAGATCAGTAATCAGAGCCGCACACCCCTGATCCACATCTTTGCATTGGTTTTCATGCTCGCGAGGCAATCCGCCATGAGCATCCCATCCTCTATGGAAAATTTGAATATTTCGAACACCTCTTTCAGCCAACCGGCGGGCATTCAGACAACAAGCGGCAAAAGTACCCGCTTGCCTCGACTCCTGTCCATAAAGTTCAAAGGTTGAGTCAGGCTCTTGGGAAAGATCCATTAACTCGGGAACCGAGGCTTGCATTCTATAGGCCATTTCATGCTGTTGAATTCGAGAAAGCACCTCGGGATCGGCATATGATTGGTAGTGATTTTGATTGAGGGCAGCCAAAGCATCCAACTGAGCTCTTCGATCCGAACGACTAACACCCGCCGGGTTTTTCAAATACAAAACAGCATCTTCTTCACTTCTAAGCAGAATCCCCTGATGATCGGACGGCATGAATCCGGTTCCCCAAAGTCTATTAAACAAACTTTGCTCGGCATGCTTGGATTTGGCATGCATAACCACATAACTGGGTAGATCCTGGTTCATGCTACCCAAGCCATAACTGAGCCACGCACCCAAACTGGGACGCCCCGGAATTTGGCTACCGGTCTGGCGACGACAAGTTGATCGGCGGAAAAGGCGACGATGTATTGAAAGGCGGATCCGGAGACGATGTGCTCAAGGGAGGTCAGGGAGATGATGTTCTTCACGGCGGATCTGGAGATGATGTCTTACGCGGCGGAACCGGCGATGATGTGCTTAAGGGTGGATCAGGCGACGACAAGTTGATCGGCGGAAAAGGCGACGATGTATTGAAAGGGGGATCCGGCGACGATGTGCTTAAGGGAGGCCAGGGAGATGATATCCTTAAGGGCGGATCAGGAGATGACACCTTTATCTACAACACAGGCGATGGAGATGATACTATTGTTGGAGGTAGTGGAAAAGATGTTCTACAGCTATCTGATGTAACCCCATCTCAA
>JAYZJX010000037.1:0-13918 GCA_036164015.1 Verrucomicrobiota bacterium
TAACTGGTCGTATTCGGGAATATTTGAAAAACACCAGCTTGCACAATGAACGGGAACGAAACCTTTACCTGATCTTACAAATGACAGGAGGTTCTTCCATTGAGTGGAGGAAAGACGCGGATGATTGGCATAAAGTAAGAGTGCATCAAATTGATTTAGGTAGGTCTCATTATCCAATGCCCGATTCACGGATGTTACATAATCGAAATAGATCGCATCCCTTCCCAGAGCTTGGGCAAGCATCGGGTAATATGCATTGGAATTATGATGCTCTGATTCATGTCCCAGAAAAAGAACCCGTATCGGAGACGCGGATGCTGTTGTCTGAAAAAAGACCAAACTAAAAATCAAAGTCAACCCAAGGAGAGTAAACCTAATTTTAGGGACAAGGAGCATAATGATTATGATTATTTGGCAAGGAAACTGTAGGGTAAATTCTTCACTTTTTATTAAAATTTAGACAAATCAACAAAGAAAATGAATTCGACTAAAAGAATAAGTATTCTTGCATGAGAATCATTCTTTTGTAGCGTTCAAATGTAGCCCTTTCCTAAAATACCTTCCCCTTTCCTATGAACCTTTCAAATAATTGTAACCGTCGTTCCTTTATTAAGGCATCAACGGGCGTATCACTAACAGCCCCCCAACTCCTCCTTGGTCAGAAATCAAAAGACAAAAAACAGATTATTGGAAAAGGGGAATATCGATACGAAGTCATTCACAACTTTGCCCAACTACCCGACAAGTATACCTGGCAGACCACTCATAACCTTGCCGTGGACAAAACAGGCAACCTATATGTGATCCACGAGGGACGCAGAAACCAAAAGGAACATCCTGCCATTTTCGTATTTGATCCAAATGGGAAGTTTATCCGTGCGTTTGGAAACCAATTCCAAGGGGGTGGCCATGGCATTGAAGTAAGGCAGGAAGGGAATGAAGAATTTTTGTATGTTTGCGGATATCAAAATATCAAAGCTTTCGCCAAACTAACCCTACAAGGAGAGATGGTCTGGGAAAAGTATGCCCCCATGGAAAGTAGAGTTTATCGGAAGGGAGAAGACGGACCAGATGCAGTCAGGTTCACAGGAGGTGCTCGTCCACGCTGGGGAAGGGATGCTTTTTTGCCAACTAATTTTGGCTTTCTCGATGATGGAGGGTTTTTGCTCGCCGATGGGTACGGATCTTTTTTCATTCACCGATACGACAAGGATGGCAATTGGATATCCAAATTCGGCGGACCGGGTAAAGGAGAGGGTACTTTTGCTACACCTCATGGCATATGTGTAGATCGCCGGTCCGGTAAAGAACAGGTTGCTATTTGTGACCGGGCCCATCACACTCTTCAATTCCTTGATCTCAAAGGCAACCACAAGCAAACCCTTACCGGATATGGATTACCAGCCAACTTGGACACTTTGGGCAAACTTATGCTCGTACCGGAATTGCATGCCAGAATCACTCTCTTAAATGAAAAAAATGAAGTGGTTGTTAGACTGGGGGATGATGTGGAAAGCGTAGTGAAAAAGAAAAGCGTGCACCGAGGGAAAAGCGATACCTGGAAGAATGGAAAGTTCGTACATCCTCATGATGCATGCTTTGCACCCAATGGAGACATTTATGTCGCGGAATGGGTACAATCTGGTAGAATAACCAAACTCAAAAAAGTAAGCTAATCCATGCGCCACGGACCGATCGATTCCAAACTTTTCGCGACCCATCGTAAAAATCTCGCCGATAGGTTGCCAGCTAGGGCACTGGCCATCACCAATGCCAACGATGTCCTGCCAACCAACGCGGATGGAACTTTTCCCATTCATCCAAATTCAGACCTGTTTTATCTTTCTGGTATCGAACAAGAGGAAAGTATTTTGGTGCTTTTTCCCGATTGCCCCAACCCCAAGCATCGCGAAATTTTATTTGTACGGGAACCGAGTGAACATCTAAAGATCTGGGAAGGATATAAGCACTCAAAGGATGATGCTCAAAAGATTTCCGGAATCCAAACAGTTTACTGGACCAAGGATTTTGACAATATTTTCCAACTACTTGCAGCCGACGCAGAAACTTTCTTTCTAAACGACAATGAACATAGTCGGGCTGCCAATGAAGTGGAAACTCGTGATCAACGGTTCAATAAAAAGATTCGAATAGACTTTCCGCTGCATAAAATTGACCGCCTGGCTCCACATCTTCACGACCTTCGATTTTGTAAAAACCCACTTGAAGTTAAGCAAATTAAGCAAGCGATCGAAGTGACGGCACGCGGATTTCGCAGGGTATTGAGAATGGTAAAACCGGGGGTCACTGAATACGAGATCGAAGCCGAGTGGGCCAAAGAATTTATAAGAAGAAGATGCAAGTTTGCCTACACCCCAATTGTTGCATCAGGTGGAAATGCCTGTGTTCTCCATTACCTGCAAAATGATCAGACCTGCCGAAAGGGTGAGTTGCTGCTGATGGATGTGGGAGCATGCTATGCCAATTACAATGCTGATCTTACTCGCACAATTCCGGTAAGCGGGAAATTTACGCGTCGACAAAAACAGGTATATAACGCGGTACTTCGGGTTCTTCGCCAATGCATTGAAAATGCCACCATTGGAAAATCGCTAAAGGAATGGCAAACGGACTCTCATGACATGATGACCGAGGAAATGCTTCGGCTTAAATTGATTACCAAAGCACAGGTTAAGAAACAGGACCCGGACCAACCAGCTTGTCGGAAATACTACATGCACGGCCTTGGGCATTCACTTGGACTGGATGTTCATGATGTGTGTAATGGGCAGACGGAATTTCGCGAAAATTCAGTATTCACAGTTGAACCCGGTATTTATCTTCCAGATGAAGGCTTCGGCATCCGTCTCGAGGATGATATTCAAATTACTAGAAATGGTCCCATTAATCTAATGTCCAAAATTCCGATTGAAGCCGAAGAGATCGAACAAATTATGAATCGTTAATTGATAGAAATTTTAACAAAAATGAAAATTATTACCTGCCTACTCGCCTTCACTGCCCTTGCTTCCTGGGTAAATGCCAAAAAACCAAATGTCATCGTGATCATGGCTGATGATCTCGGATACGGAGACCTCGGATGTTACGGGGCAAAACCTAAGAATTTAAAGACTCCGAATATCGATAAATTGGCAAAGGAAGGAATCAAGTTTACCAGCGGATATTGCTCGGCATCCACTTGCACGCCCACCCGTTATTCTTTTCTTACCGGCACCTATGCTTTTCGTGGAAAAAATACCGGCATTGCTCCGCCCAGTTCTCCCCTGATTATTCCCCCCGATACCTACACCCTGCCTGATATGCTCAAGCAAGCAGGATACAAAACAGCAGTGGTTGGAAAATGGCATCTTGGCTTGGGTGCACAGGGAGAAGGTCCACAATGGAATGACCTCCTGAAACCAGGACCCCGTGAAATCGGATTTGATTACAACTTTCTGCTACCCACTACCAATGACCGGGTTCCTCAGGTTTACGTTGAGAACCACCGGGTTCTCAACCTTGATCCCAAAGACCCTATCTGGGTGGGAATGAAAAAACCAAGCGAGGATCATCCGACCGGGATCACCCATCGTGACAGCCTGAAGATGGACTGGACCCACGGTCACAACCATACCATTCATAATGGAATTAGCCGGATCGGATTCTACACCGGTGGACATGCAGCCCGTTTCCGTGATGAAGACCTCGCAGACAAATGGGTCGAGAAGTCAAAAGAATGGATAGGGAAAAATAAGAAAGATCCTTTCTTTCTTTTCTTTGCCTCGCATGATCTGCATGTACCTAGAATTCCGCATGAGAGATTCCGTAATACATCTGCCATGAGCTATCGTGGAGATGTGATCGTACAACTCGACTGGTGCGTAGGTGAGATCGTGAAGTATCTGAAAAAAGAGGGTCTTGAAAAGGATACCATGATTGTCTTCTGCTCGGATAACGGACCGGTTGGGGATGATGGCTATGCCGATGAAGCACTGGAAAAAATGGGAGACCATCGGGCGGCAGGCCCCTACTCCGGAGGAAAATACAGCATCTATGAGGGAGGCACACGCACACCCTTCATAGCATATTGGCCAGGCACCATTAAGCCCGGTGTTTCAGATGAAGTGGTATGTACCATTGATTTTGCCGGTAGTCTTGCCAATTACTTGAATGTCAAACTCCCTGATGATGCCTGCCTCGACAGCTTGGATGTCATGGATGCGATACTTGGAAAAAAAGGAGCTAAAGGAAGACCCCATCTTATCCAGCAGGATAATGGTCGAGGAAACAACTATGGTTACCGTGCAGGAAAGTGGAAACTGCAAAGGCATGACTCCAAAAAAACCCAGAATTTTCAGGTTAATAAATTACTGAGCAGTCAGCGTGGTCAACCGGTTCCTCAATACGCACTTTTTGATCTTTCCAAGGATCCTGCGGAAAAGAACAATGTAGCGAGTAAGAACCCAAAGGTTTTTGAAAGAATGAAATCCGAGTTGCAAAAGTTTCTCGACGACGGGAGAAGCCGTTAAATTATAAGATTTTTTGGAGTAGCGAAATATTAAATTATATTCTCCATTTCTCATGAATAAATTCATCCTGTCCTCTTTTCTTTTACTTACTCCCTTTTTGGCAACTCACGCGAACCGGATTCTGCTAGAAGCCGAGGCATTTTCCGATTATGGTGGTTGGAAACTGGATACCCAGTTTATACGAGAAATGGGCTCGCCCTATCTTTTAGCTCATGGTCTTGGAACCCCTGTTAGGGATGCAACCACTACTTTCGAAGTTAAGGAAGCGGGGAGTTATCAGCTATTTGCCAGAACTAAAGACTGGGTAGCACGCTGGGGTGCAAAAGGGCAGCCGGGACGATTTCAAATTATTATCAATGGTGTATCTTCAAAAGCAACCTTTGGTACCAGAGGGGCCGAATGGGACTGGCAGGGCGGGGGACAAATACAGCTTAAAAGGGGAAAGAACACCTTAGTCCTTCACGATTTAACCGGATTTAATGGAAGATGCGATGCCATCTATCTCACACAGTATAAAGAAGTCCCACCCAATGACTCAGATATTCTTGCGGAATGGAGGAGAGAGCTTTTAGGAATCACAAAAAAACCATTGGAAAAGAAGTATGATCTGGTCGTGATTGGTGGAGGCTACTCTGGACTGGGTGCAGCTATTTCAGGAGCGCGCATGGGTTGTAAAGTCGCCCTCATTCAGGATCGTGGGGTATTGGGAGGAAACGGGTCTAGTGAGGTTCGTGTCTGGGCAAAAGGAAATATTCGCCGGGGAAAATATCCGAGAATTGGGGAAATTATCGAAGAAATTTGTGATCATGCCAAAAAGTCACCGGGCACTTATGAAGAATTTGAGGATGCCAAAAAGGAAGCCATCGTAAGGGCAGAGAAGAATATCGACCTTCAGCTATTTCATCACGCATTCAAAGTCGAGAAACAGGGGAATAAGGTTTCTGCTGTGCATGCCTTTAACGTACGTAATGGGCAGGTAACCCGATTTTCAGGTCCGCTTTTTGTGGATGCGACAGGTCACGGAACAATTGGTTTTCTGGCTGGAGCGGATCATACAATGACCGAGAAAGGCCGTATGGGAATGAGTAACATGTGGGCATGGGCAAATGACGCCAACGAGGTTTCCTATCCGGAGACCCCATGGGCACTGGATCTCAAAATGATGGACTTCCCCTACCCTCGCGATTTTCATGGTCAATGGTTCTGGGAAAGTGGTTATGATAAGGATCCACTTGGGGATGCCGAAGGTATTCGTGACTGGAATTTACGAGCTGTTTTCGGGGCGTTCAATGCGATGAAGAACCGGGACGGTGCGGAAAAGCACAAAAATGCCAAGCTTACCTGGGTGGCCTACATTGGCGGGCCAAGGGAATCCCGACGCTTACTTGGTGATGTAATCCTGACTGAGGAAGATATCGTTTCTAAAAGGGAATTTCCTGACGGTTGTGTTCCCAGTACCTGGAGCATTGATTTACACTACCCAAAAAAGCAGTACGCTCAAAAATTTCCGGACAACCCTTTTATTTCCTATGCGGTACATGGCAAGGGAGTCGACCGAAGTTACGGATACCCTGTTCCCTATCGTTGCTTTTATTCCCGAAACATTGAAAACCTTTTTATGGCAGGACGTTGTATCAGCGTAACTCACGAGGCACTTGGTACGGTACGGGTAATGAAAACCTGCGGAATGATGGGGGAAGTAGTCGGACGTGCCGCATCCATTTGCATACAAAAAGATTGCCTTCCCCGGGATGTTTACGAATCCCATCTCGATGATCTGATCGAACTGATCAACCTTCCCGGTAAAGCATTTCGTCGGACTGTTAATGACAAGATCATCATTCCAGACGATGCCATGCAACTTGCCGGACCGTATGGAGCACCCAATGGGTTGAACCCCAAAAAATTTCCCGGTGTCGTCGATGACAGCAAGGCAGTTTTCAAGGGGAAATGGATAAGGGGACAGGGACTTAAGCCTTATTTTTCATTCGGATATCAATACTCCAGTAATCCTGAAAGTGTCGCGACTTTCACCTTGGAAGCTCCCAAGGCTGGTCAGTATGATACTCGTATTGCATATCAACCTCATCCAAACCGTGGAAAATCAGTTTCAGTGGAAGTCATCACCGGAGATAAAGCCGTTCAAATGAACTCAATTGTAAATATGACGCAAAAACCTAGCTTTGAAAATGGCTTTCATTCGGTGGGAAAAATTACCCTGAGAAAAGGGCAAAAGGTGATGGTAAGTCTTCACGCAAAAGGTTCGCAGGGGAATGTCCATGTCGATGCGGCTCAACTCCACCCCGTTGACTGATCTTTTTCGTGATTAAGGGATCTCCAGGGCGTAGGTTCCGACATCTTTGCCGATTTATTGCCCTCGCTTCGATTGTAGGATTGATCCATAAGTCTCATCAGGAATTTCTTGTTAGACTTAAGGATAAAGGACAGCCCATTGAGCTTTCGGATATACAGAAGGTTTTACCTCAAGCGGTAACTCTTAATTCTGATGAAGATGATCCTTCGGTGGTTCATGCCTATGATGAACAAGAAAAGAGAATCGGATTGATCACCCAGACATCCCCGCAGGGAGATTCAGCCATCGGCTTTTCAGGCTCCACTAACTTAATGGTTATATGGGATGAAGAGGATCGGGTCTCATCCGTATCCATTCGATTAAGCGGAGATACCGTTGATCATGTGGATGCAATTTTGGAAAAGCCTGACTTTTTTGAACAATTTGAGGGAAAGACAGCGGAGGAACTTGCTGAATTAAGGGAAATTGAAGCCGTCTCCGGGGCAACTCTCACAAGCATGGCGATTGCTGATGCGATCGCTTTACGGTTTGGTGGAGAGAAAAAAGTAGGTAGGTTTCCCAATCCAATCGAACTTGAAGAAGTAAAAAAATATTTCAGCACTGCCTCCAAATTAACTCCCTCAAAGACTCATCCATCACTTTTAGAAGTGATCGATGAAAATGGAAACATACTGGGACAAGTGGGAAGAACATCGCCGTTCTCGGATCAAGTCATTGGCTATCAGGGACCCGTCGATACCCTACTTGCTTTTGATCAAAATGGTTCCCTTCAAGAAATGAGAATCCGTTCAAGTTATGAAAATCAACCCTATGCAGATTATCCAAATGATGATGCCTATTTTGAATCTCTTTTTACCGGCAGAACTATTGCGGAACTCGCTGACATGAATCTGACTGAAGAAGAGGTCGAAGGCGTATCCGGAGCCACAATGACAAGCATGGCGATGGCCGAGGGAATCGTGAAGACAGCAGGCGACTGGGAAGAGGAAAGCGTAAGCCTAAAGGATTCCGCAAAACCATTGATCTACTGGAAAGCCAGAGACTATGGGTCATTGGGAGTAATATTATTTGCCGGCTTTGTGGCCTTCACCCGCCGTGGAAAAACCAAATTCTTCCGGATCACCCTACAAATTCTTTTGGTCTGTTATTTAGGCTTGGTCAACGGGGACATTCTCTCGCAGGCACTCTTTGCGGGCTGGGCACAAAGTGGCGTGCCCTGGCAACGGGCTCCTATTCTCGCCCTTTTAAGTTTAGCCGCTTTGATCATTCCAATGGCCACAGGCAAATCATTCTACTGTCATCAACTGTGCCCACACGGAGCTGCCCAACAATGGATGAGGAAACTAAGAAAAAAAACGGTTCAGGTGTCCAAGAGATTGGACAGAATATTAAAACTTGCACCCATTGGGCTCGTTTTTCTGGTGGTATTTTTAGCTTTCAGTTCTTCTGCTCACACCGTCGCCATTCTCGAACCTTTTGATGCCTATGTCTGGGAAGTGGCTGGTGCTATCACCATCGCCATTGCTCTGATCAGTCTGCTTGTGTCCGCTTTTGTACCCATGGCCTATTGCCGATACGGATGTCCCACAGGTGCCGTATTAAAACTTTTTGAATTTGGAAAAAATGACCAAGGATGGACACGAAGAGACTATCTGAGTTTTGGACTCCTGGGATTTTCACTTATCCTTTATTTTTTCTTTTGAAGATTTTCATTCCAGTCATCTCTCTTTTTATTTTTTGTACAGTCAGTTGCACGAATTCGGGGGAGCAGCCTATCACAAAGCTTTATGAACTAAAGGGGCAGGCACTGGGCACGACCTGGACGATCAAAGTACTTACTAAGAATGAACTAGATGAAAAAGAATTAAAGATAGATGTTGTGCGGCGACTTGAAGAACTGGAGAAAATCTTTTCCCATTGGAGACCAGAAGCGGAGCTCCACCAATTTAATTCCGCTCTTACCATCACGCCTTTCTCAATACATCCAGAATTGCTTGAACTCCTAAGACACTCCCAATGGATGCACAGAGAGACAGGCGGTGCGTTTGACCCGACCATCGCTCCGGTTGTAAACCTTTGGGGGTTTGGTCCCGTTGGGAAAACTCGTTCCACCATTCCATCTGATGATCAAATTGAGCAAGCGATGCCTTTGACAGGTTTGGATAAATTAGAAATTGTACAAAAGGGTATGGTTCGGAAAAAGGTGCCCACTCTCCAGCTTGATTTCTCTGCATCAGCCAAGGGCGAAATCATCGACCAGATATGCAAACTTCTCGAACGCTGGGGATTGAAAAACTATTTGGTCGAGATCGGAGGAGAGATCCGTGCTGAGGGAAAAGGCAGAGAGGGTAAAGGTTGGGTGGTAGGTCTTGAAGATGGACATTCAAAAAATGAAAACGGCATGGCATCCGTACCCTTGCGAAACTATGCCGTGGCCACTTCCGGAAGTTACCGATTGACCAAACCAAATCCCGATTCCAATCGGAATGCCTCACACTTAATTGACCCGAGGACTGGTAGACCCATCGAGCATGACCTTATCGCGGTCAATGCCTTTGCACCCACTGCAAGGGATGCTGATGCCTGGGCAACAGCTTTAATGATTCTGGGCCCGGAAGACGGAATGAAGATGGCAGAAAAGATGGATATGGTTGCAAGATTTTGTGTATCAAAGGACGATAAAGTCCTGATATTAAAGAGTACGGCTTACGACCGTATATTTACGAAACTCACTCCCAACTAACCATCATCATATGAAAATTTTTCTCCCGCTCCTTGTCTCATTTTCACTATTTGCAAATCACCATACCGATAGAAAAAAGGTAAACATTGTGGCCAAACTTCGTGAGTCATCTCATGAAGGCAAAGTACTTTCCGCTCCTACTATGTCCATGCTGATAGGTACAAGGGGTGTAATCGCAGTGGAACAAGAAAAAAATGCAGGCAAGAAACAGGGCTTTCGAATGGCCGTTCAACCATCGGTATCTGCAAATGGCATTCTGTTGGAGGGATATGCCGTTTATGGAACCTACGACCCAAAGAGGATTGATAAACAAACGGAAATCTTTGGCTTATTTTCAAAGAAAGCAAAATTGCCTACCGAGAATACACAACCTGACTGGGTAAATAAACTGGAACTTAGCGGAAGCTTTCGCATTAACGGAAAGGCTTACGGTGCATTCTCAACTACCGAAGGCAGTTTTTGGTTGGAGGAAGGGAAAGGTGCATCCGGTTACAGATTACTTAAAATGGATCTCAGTAAATCACAGCCTCGTGCCCTGCTCGAAAAAGACGGGAAGCAAGCATGGCTAGGGCTTCGTGCTGGTGAAAGTTCTTCACCCAGAAATCTTGAGCAATCCCTCAAGGAAGGCGGTACCCTGTTTATTAAAGAAGTTAAGTCAGGAGAAAAAGTTACGATACTCGTTATCGGATTTGACGGTAAAAAGTACGACTTCGAAATGGTTGTCACTTCAAACTAATTTTACTATCTGAAATTTATAAGGCTTGATTGGATTATATAAATCCAAAATCATTCCAATGTGAATCGCCTACAAAGTTTTCCTCTTCTCCTGTTACTCTTTTCATTTAGTTCCTGTATTGAATTCGAACGGGAGAAATTAACTTACATCCATGATGAAGAAAAAGACGAAATTCGGATGACCCTGTGCTACGAAGGCATATTCGGAAACCTTAAAAAGAGTGGACAATTTGCGTCGTACCAGAAGACTACGGAAGACAAGGCTACACCTGAAAAACTCAACCAGTTGCAAATCGAGCAAATCGAATCGGTCCTGAAAGAAAAGCAGGCCTTTTTCTTCAGCAACTGGATTTTCGAATATAATCAAAATACTCTCAAAGAGGTCCTCAAAAATGAGGAAGAAGAACTAACAACTGAAGGCAAAGTTTTTGGAAAACATGAAAAAGAATTAATCAAATCCCTGCTCGCTGAAATTGAAATTGAAAACATAGGCTTCTACCTGGACGCCAAAGGACGGCTCTGTGGTGCTCAGACTTTAAGACTTAGCAATGCAAGCAAGGTAATTACCATGGCAAACAAAGTACTCGGCAGGCAGTTAAAAGCCCGTCTGCCCGAGATGAAAGACTTCTCACCTGAGACGATTACTTTGATCCGAAAGAAATTGAAGAATGATTTCCCTTTCATCCGACTCCAGGGAAATCTGCTTCATCTCTCTATGATCATGAACCGTGCCGATCAGGTGAAATTCTCAGAGAACTCACTCACCCAATTACCGGATGGAATCCGTATTGAATTCAGTGATGAAATACTTTCGCTGAAATGTGGTGGTATCGATGATGAAAAAGGAACCCTCTCAAGAGAATGCTTTAATGGTTATCAAACTAACGCTCTAAATTATGTGAGGGAACAGCATTCCGATTTACTGCTCACTAAAAAGGAAGTGGGTCATCACTTTCGCACTTTTCTAAGTGGGGTAAAATGAGAGAAAATTTATCTAAATTCCGTTAAATTCTGCAAATCTATGGAGTTAGAGTTTATTCCACACTACTCCTATGCGATTCAAAAACGAAGAAGATAAACACCGCTCCTTTCTAAGTTTATTTACGGCACACGAAGCTGCTATCCATCGTTATGTTCGTAGCCTTGTCTACAAAAGAGAAGACGCTCTCGATGTCATGCAAAAAACTGCAATTGTTCTTTGGAAAAAATTTGACCAACTAAAGGAGGAAGATGAATTTAAAAAATGGTCTTTTGCAGTTGCCCGGTTTGAAATACTTGCCTGGAGACGGGATGTCGCCCGTTCTAAAGAGAGACTTGTGTTGTCCAGCGAAACCATCGAACTGATGGCTAATGAACTGGATCATGAGACCGAACAGCTGGAATTGGAAAGAGAAGCAATTATTCAACATTGTCTCGGGAAATTAAAACAAAACCAGAGATCCGCACTGAAATCGCTGTATGAAAAATCCTATGAAACAAAGATACTTGCCCAGAGATTTGGTAAGAGTATCACGGGCTTTTACCAATGGATCTACAGGATTCGACAGAAGCTTTCGGAGTGTGCAAAAAAAATGACCCAACCCCACTCTGTGAATTAGAAAATGAAAAAGGAAGAAGAACTTATAAATCGGTATCTTAATGAAGATCTCAATGAGGATGAACTTCATGAATTTGATCAACTGCTTCAGGAAGACCCAAAACTAAGAAGGAACTTTTATGATCAAACGAATGTGATATCAGCACTGGAAGAAGAATTCGGGAAAACGCAATCGTCGGGAAAAGTAATCGAAATTCAACCAACAAAGCGAAAATTGGTTCCATATGGGTTAGCCATAGCCGCTTCCCTTATTCTAAGCATCGGAATATTTGCGGTTTATTTCAAAACCAAAACTCCGAACTTTGTTGCGACTCTAACAGAAAATGAAAATGCGGCCTGGGAAAGTTCTTTGCCTACAACGGCAGGCAGTAAACTGATCCCTGGCACCATGAACTTAAAGGCTGGAGTAGCGACCATTACCTTTGATTCCGGTGCTGAAATTACCATGGAAGCACCCTGCAAAATTGAAATTCAGGATCCAATGAGGGCAAAGCTTTATCAGGGAAATGTAATCGTTAAGGCTCCTGAATCCGCCAAGGGCTTTATCCTGGAAACGCCTGACGGATATGCAGTCGACCATGGGACAAGTTTTGGGGTTTTTGCTAACGGGCCGGGTAAAGAAACTACTTTTAATGTGTTAGAAGGATCAATCTCCGTCCATTCCGAACAAGGTGAATCCTTGTACCTTAATCAGAATGAATCAACCAAGCTCACTCCAGGTGGGATTGGGTCAAAACTAATCAATCAAAGCACCGAAATCATCACCAACAAAACCGATGGAAAAAGCATAAGGATTCCCTCGGATGGAAAAAATCTGACCATCATTCGAAACAATCAATTTGAATTCCTCGATCCCGATCATCTCATGGTTAAACTCGACACGGGGGGGAAGCCCTATGAAAGAAGGTCGCTGGTAAACTTCATGACCAGTGAAATAGACTGGTCTGAGATCAAGGATGCTGGTCTGAGAATTAATCTTGTTCCAAGCAAGTGGGGACACCGGGTATATCTACCAATCACAAATCGATTTAAGGTGCTGGCGGTCGCGGGTTTTACAGGAATAGAATGGAATCAAACTTTAAATTGGGAAGAGGCCCCGAAGATTGAGGATTGTACAGAGGTGGGCACCTTTGAAATTCCCCGAAGCCAGGATAGCGGCTCGATCCTGTTGAAAACTCCTGAACTCTTAAAATTCCTAAAAGAAAACCAAAGCCAGCAATACACTTTTATAATCATAAGGGAAACGAGCGAAACAAAAGGGAGTGGCCTGGTGCATACCTTTGCGAGTGATTCTCACCCCCAATCTTCAGGCCCATCGCTTGAACTTAGTTACTAAGGGCATTAAATATCCTCGCAAGCAATCGACTTGCAAGGGATCGACGATCCAAAATAGGATCGTTATATGAAATACCCAATATTTCTTTTCTTATTACCTCTGGCCGTCTCTGGACAATTCCTTGACCGGCCCAATGTGGTTTTGTTTATGGCGGACGACATGGGAATGGGTGATAGCTCTGCTTACCAGTTTTTCACAAAGAATTCTGACGCACAACAAGTACATACGCCTGCCATGCAAAAACTGGCAAACATGGGTATGCTTTTCACCGATGCCCACACACCATCCTCCCGCTGCACCCCCACTCGTTACGGATTACTCACGGGCAGATATCCGTGGAGAGCCCGAATGAAACATTGGGTACTCTTTGGTGTACAGGGAGATCCATTAATTGAGGAGGACCGCCCCACCCTTGCCACACTCTTCCGTTCCTGTGGATATGCAACTGCCATGGTAGGCAAATGGCATCTTGGTCTGAGATACACCGGACCGGATGGAAGACCAGCCGCCGGCTGGGAAGATGCGGATCTGACTAAAGATGTTTTTGATGGACCCTGTGACCACGGTTTTGATTATGCCCGTTTCACCTCGCGCTCCCATGGGACATCAGGTCCTGATGCTGGAACGACCGGAACGAAATCAGCTAAAAATAAAAAAGGTAGCC
>JAYZJX010000038.1:0-7005 GCA_036164015.1 Verrucomicrobiota bacterium
TGAACTGCCTTCCCGTGTGCAATAAAGGATATGTCATTACCTTCGCAAAGTAAATTTGCTTTACCAAGCGGAATGATGAAATCATCGTCATTTGGAACCTCGCCCTTAAGGTTATAAAGAATGGTGTTTTCCATAAAACACACTGGATCGTTATCTCTGATAGCCGACTTGATTAAACCTTTGGCATCTGCGGGAGTTGAGGGACAAACAACTTTGAGGCCCGGAGTATTTGCGGCAAAGTTTTCGGGTGTGTGGGAATGTGTGGCACCCACATTTGTTCCGCCATTAGCCGGTCCTCGAAAAACAATAGGGACATTTATAAGACCACCCGACATATATCGAAGGTTGGCCGCATTATTAAATATTTGATCAAAAGCCACATAGCAAAAGCTCCAAAACATAAACTCCACAACAGGCCGCATCCCCATCATGGCTGAACCAACGGCAAGACCAGAGAATGCAGCCTCGCTTATAGGAGTATCAATTATTCTCGAAGAACCATATTTCTCAAGCAAGCCCTCGGATACTTTGTACGAACCTTTAAATTGGGCAACCTCTTCACCCATTAAAACAACATTAGAATCCCGTTCAATTTCTTCGGCCAATCCTTGATTTAACGCCTCTCTATATGTAATTTGATTCATCGGTATTGATTATTATGGGTGTTCAAAAAACATGCTACCCTTGGATGTTCTTTTTTCAGGGTTGTCCGTTTCCCAATAAATGTCATCCATGAGTTCTTCTGGATCCGGAAAAGGGCTTGCTGCAGAAAACTCCGCAGATGCATCGGCCTCTTGTTTTGACCGTTTATCAATGTCACTTGCAATACTGTCTGTAAGGATGCCTTCGCCTGTGAGTTTATCAGCGAATAAATTAATTGGATCCTTATTTTTTTTATATTCCTCAATTTCTTCCTTGCTTCTATAAGTTTGATCCGGATCAGCAACGGAATGGCCTCTGTAACGATAGGTCACAATTTCTAAGACACTAGGCTTGTTTTCAGTATGTGCTAAAGTTACTGCGTCATTAACCACTTTTCTAACTTCATACAAATCATGTCCATGTGCTACATGCCATGATATATCAAAGGGGGCAGCCCTTCTTGCTAACGGTTCACCAGCAGAGTGCCGTGACTCGGATGTTCCCATTGAGTAACCGTTGTTTTCAATCACATAAACAACAGGCAAATCCCACAATGAAGCTAAATTCAGTGATTCATAAAAGGGGCCTTGGTTTGTTGCACCGTCTCCCATAAAACACAAACAACTACCTTTCAGGCCTTTATATTTTAACGCATAAGCGATACCTAAACCAAGTGGAGTCTGTCCCCCAACAATTCCATGACCGCCCCAAAAATTCTTGTCAGGGGCGAAAAAATGCATGGATCCACCTTTACCTTTTGAGCAACCAGTTTTTTTGCCATAGAGCTCGGCCATACACTCATCCATATTCATACCTACGGCAAGTGCATGTCCATGATCTCGGTATGCTGTAATAATGTGATCGTCTTTTCCTAAGACTGAAACCGAACCTACAGCAACTGCTTCTTGCCCAATGTACAAATGAAGAAACCCTCCAATATGTCCCTGCTGATAGGCACGAAGTGATCTTTCTTCAAATCGCCTGATCCGAACCATTTGTTCATAAAGTTCGATCTTTTGTTCGGACGTTAGTGCTGTATTAATTGGGTCAGATGAATAATCGGAAGAGACAACCGGTAAATCACTGTCCGGACTTAAATTCTCAGCCATTCTTTCTTCATTAGAAGCAAGGTCTTTTTCGCCAGGCATTTGGGTTGATTCTAGATCTGTATCGTGGTGCAAGCCTTCCATTAATGATATTATCTATTTTAGGGGGCTTGCTTCAATCTTAATCTTGGTTTGTGTGGACGAAAAATCTGCCCTTATGCCCCAAAAGCCGAGATTTCGTTTGTCGTAAAATGGCCAAATGAGCTGATGATCCATTTGCGGAATATCAAGTGCATCAATTTGATCCCGCTCAAAAACCCCAAAACTTCCTTCTTCAAAATCATCTGGCATAATTTCTAGCGGTAATAAAACTTCAATTAAAAACATCATCCAATGGTTTTCTCCTTCGTAATTCTTTTCGGAAACATACCCGAATAAATTCAGATCAGAATTTTTTAATGATATACCCAACTCCTCCTTAGCCTCCCTAATCCCGCACTCAATCGGAGATTCACCAAGACTCGTCTCAAGTTTACCGCCAGGAGGACTCCATTTACCTAAATTCGGAGCTTTTTTTCTTTTCAAAAGTAAGAGCCTGTCTTTTAAATCTTTAATAAAAAGTAAACAAGATATTTTATAGGGCATAGAGAATTTGCTTGTTATTGTCTTATAACTCAGAATTGATATAACCTCAACCCTAAGCCCTAATTATGAAAAGAAAACCCCCATTTATTCTTTTACTCACCTTCTTACTATCAGTTAAAATAGGTTTATTTGCGGAGGAGGATAAGTATGTAAAGCTTGCAAATAAAGTTTCAATCAGTTCAGAAAACGATTCATGGATAAGGGTTTCAATACCCTTTAATATCTTGAATCACCCTGGATTGGAGCAATTTAGAACAAGAAGACCTTCGACTGTAGAAGAGCTCTTTAACCCTGAGTATATTGATGATTTAAAAGTAAAAATATTCCTTTGTTTTACCAACGAATTTAAAAAGAAAACATTAAGGAGTAGTCAATTTCCGGATTCAAATTTTTATCAATACTATAGTGCAGAACTTACCTATGAAACGATTAAGCTCGATAGAAATACAAAATATGCAAACTTTGTGTTTCCAGCGGCAATAGCCGAAAGAGATGGCTTTTCTGGCGGATATATAAACCCAACAGGTTATGCCATAGAAATTTCTATTGGCGGAAGATCAATGGAAATATCCAACGCTATAATGTTTGATAAATACAGAGATGAAGCAACACTCTTAAAATTTAAACAACAAGCTCAGGAAAAAAGCTCCTCCAACTCAAACACTCTTGTACCTGCACATTACATTTTCCCAGCCTATCACCTGAAAGATGCTAAATTAAAAGCATTTTCTCCGAACAATTAAGTTATAATAAAGCTAAAAGTGGCACAAAAGAGAGAGATTATTCTTAACTGTGGGAACTCGCATGTTTCCGCTAATGCCTTTAGCCTCAACAATGAGGGGGTGTTGGTTGAAGAGTCATACATGGAGACTCTCCATCGAGACTTGACCAATGATGATTTATGGATGGACGCAACCATCACGGCATTGGAGTCTATATCCTCTAAGGTTAAAGGTAATGTTAGGGTAATTTTGCCGGGTAGCATGCTCATAAGTAAAACTATTCGAGTACCCCATGTTGAACCTGAAAAACAAAGAAAGATTATCTCTTTTGAGCTTTCTCAAAAAATGCCACTTCCATTAAGTGAGCTGATTTGGGACTATCTTGTAATTGATGATGATGGGGTTGAAGAGGAAATACTGGCGTTTGCAGTTAAGCCTGAAATAGTCGAAAAATTCTGTGACAAACTGGTAAAACTAGGATTAAATCCAATACAAATTACACCAGCACCTGTATTAGATTACCTTGCGGTCAAAGAATCTGCCAGACAAATGGGCGAAGACCATGAGATTTTGTCTATTAATATCGGAGCAAAATCTACCAACCTTCTCTTTATAAATCCTACGGGTTACCTTATCAGAACAATTGCAATTGGGGGCAATGTAATGTCTCAAAACATTTCTGATTCACTGGGAATAACATTTGAAAAAGCAGAGAGCCTGAAAAAGGCATATTTTGCTCAGGAGATCAAACTTGCGGAGAATGATCCTGCAGAAACAGCTATATCAACTGCCACAAACCAATTTCTCGCAAGGGCAAGCCAGGAAATAACCAGGTCAATCGTTACATACAAAAGATTAAAAAAAGGAAAATCACCAAGTAAAATTTTGCTAATGGGAAGGGGGGCACTCCTACCTAATCTTGCTCAATATTTGTATGAAACACAGCAAATAGAAGTTCAGTACTACAATCCGCTCGTTGGCGTTTCTTTTTCCGAGAAGATTCCAGAAAATATGAGGGGGTTATTTCCCTTTATGCTAGGGGAATCCATAGGCCTTGCCAAGAGTGCACTTATAGAAAGTGATGCGAGATCTAAAGAAATAAATCTTTTACCGCAGGCAAAAATCCAATCCATTGGGTTTAAGCAAAAAACACCAATTTTAATATTATCATCATTTTTAATATGCTTGCTACCTTTGCCCTTCATTTGGAAAAGCCTGGAAGCCAATAAACAATATCAGAAACAAAAGGATAATATTGATCTGCAAGCGAGAGAACTGCAGACCGAATTGTCCGTTCTTGAGGGAAAAAAAGATGAACTTGAATTTATCAGAAAGTTTTCGTCAGAGGTACAAAAACTACACCAGCCTTTCATAGCATCCTGTAAATCAAGTTGGCTTGCTATTGAAATCATTAACTATGTGCAGGGAATAATAGATAATAATTCCATTGGTGATGTTTGGCTTGATAGTTTTGATCTGAATGAATTTAGTGAACAAAATAATCAAAGAAATGATAGTGCAATTAACGAAAAAAAATACAGACTAATTCTTTCAGGTAGATACCTTGTCAGACCTAATATTGAAGAAGATCAAGAAGTCTCTACACGCGATATTCTAATTGAATTGGATCGCGAAAAAAAAGAGTCTTTAACCGAGTATCTTGAAGAAGTTCCTTACTGTAAAGAAATAACTCGAAAAACATTTTCCATTGAGGGCAAGGGTGATTTATTTAATCGCTACTTTTCACATTTTGAATACGAAATTTTGATCGATACAAAATGAAATCCTTATTCAAACAAAATTTTTTAATAATATTTTCCTCTTTAGTATTTTTAATAATATTTTCTGGTTTATTTTACTATCTTTCTTTGCTTCAAAATCAAGGTCAGTTATTAATATCAGATATTCGTAACAAAGAGGATAGCATAAGCGATACTAAGCTATCAATTTCAGGATTAAATCATATAAGTTCGGACTTAAATTTTGCTCAATCTGACCTTTACAATTTGGCCGAAACGGAAAAAACATTAAACAACTTTTGGGATGATGTTTTAAATAAGCGAGAAAACATTTCTTTAAATTGGAAGAAAAAAAGCGCAGAGTCTGTGAATGCCTCTCTTACTCGAATGTTTTCGAGATGGAGGCAGAGTTGCAGAAAAGACAATGTGGCAATGCCCTCGAATGAAAATCTAAGTACAAATTCAAGTTTTTTAGATGAAAGTACCCCATCATCCATGGACAATTATGGTTTTGCTTTCTCATCTTATGATGGATCTTGGCCAAGTTTTTCTGCTGAAGAGGCACAGCAATTAGGAATTCAAATAGAAATTATAAATGAAATTATAAATGCCCTTTGTTATTCAACAGACGGGAATCATTCGATTTCAATAGTTTCTCTCAAAAGGGAAAATGCCGGTCAAATAGACAATGGAAATATAGGAGTTGATAAATTAAGAGTTAACGATGTTGCACCCTTTTTGCTTCGGCAAAATCAGGGCATTACTAGTTATGCCTTTGAGATAGTCTTGCAGTGCCAAACTTACTCGGTAAGAAAATTTTTAAATCTTTTACGACCTCCTTTTATGATAAGAAAGTTATCATTAACTCCATTCGAAGAAAGCGATGGATTTTCAAACACCGGATTCGCTGAAAACCCCAATCCTTTTTCAGCGGAACCTTCTGCAGCAATAGGTGCAACCAGTGATCAATTTTTACCTATCGTTAGTCAGGTAGATTCTCGTGCTACGATTTTAGTCGAATATGTTACAAATATCGACAAATCGATTTCGATATTACATCGAACTAAGAGTATTTGGTCGGGCGCAAATCCAGATATATACATTGATTGGCTCAAGAAGTCGGGAAATGTTGAGTTGGTTGATGTTGCACAAAAGCTTTTCGATAAAGATGATCGCTAAATTTTATGACAAGTTACTTCTTTTGGTTGCCACCTTGTGCTTAGTTGGAAGTTTTGTTTGGAATTTTCTGCAGACGCCAGATGAAATTTCTGCAGAAAGCTCATCTTATGGTGAAGATTTTTGGGGAAAATCTTCTGATGGAGTATACTTCGAACCATTGATAGAGCACAGCCTCATGCCCGGAGACTTTTTATATTATCGGGATGCCGGAGAAAGTGACAAGAATTACAGTAAGGTACAAATTAAAAGTATGCATTTTAAGCGGAGATCATCTGTGCAAATGCAGCTAAATGATGGGTCGCAACTGTCAGGTAAAATAAAGGCCAAGGAAGGCATAATCCTCTCTGAAAATTGGAAGAATTCCAGCCAAATCATACTTATTGACTCGACCGACGGTTCCAAGACTGTACAGCAGAAGGATATATCCATGATTGCGGGAAAGCCTAAATATTTTCTTGCCGAGGAGATAGACTTGAGAACGCTTAGAGCTTCCGATTTACAGTTCTATCAACCATTGGAAAAAGTAAACCTTACAGGTGAAATTCTAAAAAAGCCGCTATGGAACGAAGTAGAAACTGACCAAAATGGCTCCATTTATGACCTGTTCACTCCACCACTTATTTATTTGATCGATGGAGAACTGACTACAAGTTTACCTGATGCTCCTGTGGAAGAAAAAAAAGAACCTTTTGGGGTAACTGCTTTAAGTTTCTTACCGAGGCCCTACAGGTTTAAGCTCGGTGGGTGGATTGGTGAGAACCCTTTCCTTGAGGATACTGTACTTACTGAAAAATTTGGAATGAAAGTCCGAAACAGGCTTGAGGTAAATAAAAGCTACAAACTGTTGCCTGAACCAAAGCGCGGGCAACCATCCTTGGTGGAAGCATCTGAAGATGACCCGGAAAAGCTAATTACCTTAAAATATTTTGCCGTACAAAATGTTCAGCAAGAAAATGGTGGGATAAAGCCGGTTGGGCGGGCATTGGTAGAGGACAAGTCTGTAAGAGTCGAGCCTTTCGAGATAAACAGTCT
>JAYZJX010000039.1:0-23864 GCA_036164015.1 Verrucomicrobiota bacterium
TGTCATACCGATGCGTTTTTTGAATGCACGATGGAAATAGTGAACACTCTCAAAGCCACATGCCACAGATACTTTTTTTATGCTAACCTTGGTTGATGATAGCATTTTCTTAGATTGATCAATTCTTGTTTGAATAAGATCTTCGGTCGGACTGATTTTAAAAATTTGCTTGTACAATGAGGCAAACCTACTGGAGCTTAGTCCCATAATGTCTGCCATATTGTCGATTGTCCAACGCTTCGGGAAATTTTCATGAACTTCCGTTCTAAGTTCTCTAAGCTTTTGTGCATGGTCTGGCATAGAGAGCACGAAGTCTTGTTTAACAAATCTTGATATTTTGGTAAAAAGCTCTTCTATTAGGATTGAAATAATACTTTCGTGGTGAAGATCTTTCAATGTATTTTCTTTAGCGATCTTATCTTTAATATTATCAATAAAATAAGTCTGGATCGGGGTTTGTAAAGTATTAGTTTGGTAGTCAAGTGATGAAAGAAATTTTGAGAAGTCTGCACTTTTAAAAGATAGATGTAACACTTCTAAATCAGAGACAGTTGGCTTTATATTAATATTTTCATTTGCAGAAAATAATATGCAATCACCATTTTTAGCCTCGAATAACTGATCTGAACGGGTTAGCAATGCATCGCTTTTGAAAAGATAGAATTCGAAACCATCAGAGACCTTTTCAATAGCATTTTCACCAGGTTTAATAATAATAGTATTTAAATCAACCAGTCTAATTTTCATGAGGAATTGTTTACATTAATAAAATCGTGCAACTTTTAATCTACTAACATCGCAACCTATCACAAATAGGTCAATTTGAATTTAGGGAGTTAAACTATTATGCTTCGCTTGAGTGGCGAAAAGCAGGATTGTGCATTTTACTGATCCGCATTGGGATCAGAACACTTTGGCCCTTTTAAAGGTTCTTTTTGAGAAACTAGTTGAGGAAAATCTTCAGCTTTTTCATTAAGTTCTATCCAATCCTGCATCTCTTCTGGAACATCCATATCAGGATATATTGCTTCAACCGGACACTCGTCCATACATGCGTTGCAATCAATGCAAGTTTCAGGATTAATATATAGTCGATCAGGTGTTTCATGGAATGCGTCAACTGGGCAAACTGAAACGCAGCTCGTGAACTTACAATCGACACATTGTTCTGTAACTACATAAGTCATAATTTAAAAAAATCTGATTGGAGATCCTTCTTCTGAATTTTGTCTCATTGCTTCGTGTTCTTCGTCGGAACAAGGAGAATTGAGTGGGACATTTGTTTTATTTTTGTTTTCTTGAACTAAATTATTGCTTAAGAGGTAATTTTCAACCTCTTCACCACTCACATCAGCAAGCATGATATCATTTACCTCTACACATGGAGATAGCGGCTGACCAGATTTAGTTACCATTTCTTCGTAAATTTCACGATTGTTGATAATATCAAGATCCTCGTATTCCAAAGAATACTTGTCCATAATTGCACGAACACCCATGCTCCATCCGCAGTGTGGTTTTAGATAGGCTTTGATTTTCATTGGATTATTAATAGATTTTTACTAAACAAATGCAAATGTTTCTGTTGTAAATTATGCATATTTTAAAATTTTTTAAAAGCTAAGTCTTCATAAAGCTTTCTTACAGATAAGATTGCTCCAAAAAGTGTACATTAAAATCAGTCAGTAACTTTTCTTATAACCTTGACCGTTTTAAGTCCTAATTCAAAATAATCTACTCGATTTCTTGCAGAGTATCTTCTTAAGCTTAAATTATGTAATCATGAGTTTACCCCAAAAACAAGGTTTATATGATCCATCCAATGAGCACGAGAATTGCGGTATTGGACTGATTGTGGATATGAAGGGACGAAAGTCCCATGATATTGTTTCAGGTGCACTTGAAATATGTGTGAATCTAGACCATCGTGGTGGTTGCGGTTGCGATCCTATAACTGGTGATGGTGCTGGAATCTTTATTCAGACTCCGGACAAATTTTTCAGAAAGATTATTAAAAAAACCAACTCCATTGATTTACCCAGTGAGGGAAACTACGGTGTAGGATTCTTTTACCTGTCCAAAAATAATGCACATTACGAAAAAGAGCTGAATGTTATTGAAGATGTATTGAATGAACTTTCACTCAATCTGATCTGCGTTCGTGATGTGCCGGTTGAAAGTTCAATACTTGGAAAAGCTTCTGCTGCATGTGAACCAAAAATGCAGCAATTCTTTGTTGAACGCCCTGAAAACTGTGAAAAAGGTCTCCCGTTTGAAAGAAAACTCTATTTGGCGAGGCGGATTATCTCATTCCGCTTGAGGTACTCATCTGACATTTCACATACAGACTTTCATGCGAGCTCATTTTCTTCTCGTACTCTTGTGTATAAGGGAATGCTCACGACAGAACAATTGAGTGACTACTTTCCTGATTTGACTGATCCGGATATGGATTCCGCGTTAGCTCTTACCCACTCTCGTTTTTCAACTAACACATTTCCAAGTTGGCCTAGGGCTCAACCATTCCGCTACTTATGCCACAATGGAGAGATTAATACAGTAAGAGGAAACGAAAATTGGCTTTATGCAAGACAGATGCAACTTGCCAGTGAAGTTTTCGGAGATGATGTGGAGAAACTCTTCCCTATTATTCGGGCAGATGGTTCAGATTCTCAGAAATTTGATAACTGTCTTGAGTTTCTAATTCTTTCCGGAAGAAGTCTTGCACACGCTATGATGATGATGATTCCCGAGCCTTGGGAAAAGCATCAAAATATGGATCAGGCAAAATATGACTTTTACAAATTCCATGCGTGCCTAATGGAACCTTGGGACGGACCAGCATCCATTGCTTTCTCCGATGGTGTTCAAATTGGTGCAGTTTTGGATAGAAACGGTCTTCGTCCATCTAGATATTATGTAACATCTGATGATCGAGTCATACTTGCTTCTGAGGTTGGAGTTCTCTCCAATATAGAACCATCAAAGGTAATTAAAAAGGGGAGACTAGAACCCGGTCGGATGTTTATGATCGACATGGATGAAGGTAAGATTGTCGGTGATAAGGAATTGAAAGAGAAAATTGCCAGCGAAGAAGATTATGGCTATTGGCTTAAGAAAAGTCTTTTGGAGTCAAATCAACTCGAACATTGCACTCCAAAATATAATGACGACTTCAATTCCATAATTACTCGTCAGAAAGCTTTTGGATATACTTTCGAAGACATGAGATTTCTTATAGGACCAAGCGCTCAATCAGGCAAGCAGCCTCTTGGTTCCATGGGAAATGATTCACCATTAGCTGTTCTTTCCGACAAATCACAGCTAATATATAATTATTTCAAACAATTGTTTGCTCAAGTAACAAATCCACCAATTGATCCAATTCGTGAGGAAATAGTAACGGCTTCAATCTCTTTCGTTGGTTCTGAGGGTAATCTTACAAAACCTGGACCTAGAAGTTGTCGGATGATCAAATATGAATCACCCTTAGTTGATGATGTTGAGATTTCTAAACTACAGGGTGAATTGCCTGATGGATTTAGAACGACGCTGCTTAAAACCTTATTCGATCCAGATCAACAAGATGTTCAAGGTAGCAATTTGCTTAGTGCTCTGGAGGTACTTTTTGAGTCTGCCGACAAAGCAATAAGTGATGGTTCAAATATTCTCATTCTTTCTGACCGAGATATAGACAAAAATAATGCATCCATTCCAACCCTCCTTGCTTGTGCTGGTCTGCACCATCATCTCATCCGCAAGGGAACCCGAACAAAAGTTTCCTTAGTCATTGAGTCAGGCGAGCCCAGAGAAGTTCAGCACTTTGCACTTCTCTTAGCTTACGGAGCCGATCTTATAAATCCTTATTTAAGTCTTGAAACCATTCGGTACATGATTTTTGAGGGTAATCTTGATCTTGCCGCAGATGTTGCCTGTAAGAATTTCCTAAAGGCTAATTTGAATGGAGTGATAAAAACCATGTCTAAAATGGGTATTTCCACTATTGCATCGTACCGTGGAGCCCAGATTTTTGAAGCGATTGGATTGAACCAAAGTGTAATTGACGACTACTTTACAAAGACATCATCCAGAGTTGAGGGAATAGGTTTGGAAACGATTGCCTCTGAAGCCAGGCATAGGCACAACTTTGCCTTTTCACCAAGACCGGATGAACGGGCACTTCCGCTTGATCCTGGAGGTGTTTACCAATGGCGAGCTTCAGGTGAAAAACACCTCTTTAACCCTACCACAATTCACAAATTGCAAAAAGCTACTCGCCTTGGTGATTATCAGGTTTTTAGGGAATATTCTGATGCCGTTAACGATCAATCACGGGAAATGTATACTCTTCGTGGTCTAATGGAGTTTAAGTTTGGTGAAAGTCCAATCTCAATTGAAGAAGTAGAGCCTGTTTCGGAAATCGTAAAACGCTTTAAAACAGGGGCAATGTCCTATGGTTCTATATCCAAGGAAGCTCACGAAAGCTTGGCAATTGCCATGAATCGCCTTGGTGGAAAATCGAACACTGGTGAAGGCGGAGAAGATATCGAGCGATTTACTCCAGATGAAAATGGAGACTCTCGCAGATCTGCCATCAAACAGGTCGCGAGTGGAAGATTTGGAGTTACCAGCTTTTACTTGGTAAATTCTGATGAAATTCAAATCAAGATCGTTCAGGGTGCAAAGCCTGGTGAGGGTGGTGAGTTGCCAGGACACAAAGTTTTACCCGCGATTGCTAAGACCCGTGGTACCACGCCTGGAGTCGGATTAATTTCACCGCCTCCTCATCATGACATTTATTCTATCGAGGATTTGGCGGAGCTCATCCATGATCTAAAAAATTCAAATGTGCACGCCCGAGTGAATGTTAAGTTGGTTTCTGAAGTCGGAGTGGGGACGGTTGCCGCCGGTGTAGCTAAGGCTAAGGCGGATGTAATCCTAGTCTCTGGGTATGATGGTGGTACAGGAGCCTCTCCTAGGTCCTCGATCCAGCATGCTGGTGCTCCATGGGAGTTGGGAGTTGCAGAGACCAATCAAACCTTGTTACTTAACGATCTTCGAAGTCGCGTTGTTCTCGAAACGGATGGACAATTGAAAACAGGTCGCGATGTCGCAATTGCCTGTTTATTGGGTGCTGAAGAATTTGGTTTTGCGACGGCACCTTTAGTTACCTTGGGATGCCTTATGATGCGTGTCTGTCATAAGAACACATGTCCTGTTGGTATTGCCACACAAGACCCTCGCTTGCGCGAAAAGTTTGGAGGTGGAGCCGATGCAGTTGTCAATTTCATGAATTTTGTGGCTGAAGAAATGCGCGAAACTATGGCTAAGCTTGGTTTCAGAACCATCAACGAAATGGTTGGTCGGGTCGATAAGCTTGAGTTAAATTCGGCGATAGACCACTGGAAGGCTAAAGGTTTAGATTATTCCAAAATACTCTACAAACCAGAGATTGGACCTGAAGTTGGGACTTATTGTCAGATGAAACAGGATCATCTACTGGAAAAATCTCTCGATCAGCGTTTAATTCTAGAGGCTGCTAAGCCCGCAATTGAGGACGGAAAATCAGTCGTAATTGATTCTGATGTCGTAAATACTGATCGTGTTGTCGGAACAATCACTGGAGCGGAAGTTTCACGTAAAAATGGTCCTAATGGTTTGCCTGATGATACCATTCGTATCAATTTAACCGGTTCTGCAGGTCAGAGCTTAGGGGCTTTTTGTCCAAAAGGTATGACATTTACCGTTACAGGTGACACAAACGATTATTGCGGAAAAGGATTATCCGGAGCTAAGATAATTGTTCGTCCCCCCGAAGATGCACCCTTTGTAGCTCATGAGAACATCATTACAGGCAATGTCTGTTTTTACGGAGCCACATCTGGAAAAGCTTATATAGCTGGAGTTGCTGGTGAAAGATTTTGTGTCAGAAATTCCGGCGTTAACGCGATTGTAGAAGGACTTGGTGATCATGGTTGTGAATACATGACCGGTGGCTCTGTCCTCTGCTTGGGCAGTACTGGAAGGAATTTTGGTGCTGGAATGTCTGGAGGAGTAGCCTACATACTCGATGAGACTGGAGATTTTGTTTCCAAAAGACTCAATTCCGAGATGGTGAAAGTTTATCCTCTCATCGAATGCAATGATCAGGAAATTCAGGAAGTGAAGGATCAAATCATTGAACATCATAAATTCACTTCTTCGGCAAGAGCCCAAAGTATTCTAGAAAATTGGGATGAATATTTAAATAAATTCCTAAAGATCATGCCTGAGGATTATGAACGCGTCCTCAATGCCCTCAAAAGAGCTGAAGAAAGAGGACTGGAGGGAGATGATGCTATACAAGCTGCGTTTGAAGAGAATGTGGCTGCTGGCCACTAATTTTTAACAGAATTTAGTTATGGGAAAACCTACAGGATTTTTAGAACACACAAGATCACCTATTCCAGATCGTGCCCCTCTCGACAGGATTAAAGATTGGAATGAGATCCACGAAGACTTTCAGGAGCAGAAATTAAAACAGCAGGGTGCCCGGTGCATGGATTGCGGCACTCCATATTGCCACACTGGAATGACACTTAGCAATATGGCAAGTGGCTGTCCGATTAATAACTTAATTCCTGAATGGAACGATCTCGTCTACCAAGGAAAGTGGAGAGATGCACTGGATCGCCTGCACAAGACTAACAATTTTCCTGAGTTCACAGGTAGAGTCTGTCCTGCACCTTGTGAAGGATCTTGTGTACTTGGAGTGATAGAACCACCTGTTACCATTAAAAGTATTGAATGTTCTATTATAGATAAGGGATTTCAGGAAGGGTGGGTAAAACCTAATCCTCCTAAAACAAGGTCCGGGAAGAAAGTTGCTGTTGTTGGGTCGGGTCCAGCAGGACTTGCCGCTGCTGATCAGTTAAACAAAGCCGGTCATACCGTTACCGTTTACGAGCGGGCTGACAGGATTGGCGGACTACTTGTCTACGGAATACCAAATATGAAGTTGGATAAAAAATATGTTCAGCGAAGGGTAGATCTTTTAGCAGAAGAAGGAATTGAATTTGTCGTTTCCACTGAAATTGGTAAGGACCTTCCCGCCAAGAATCTGCTTGAAGATTTTGATTCAGTGGTTTTGTGCTGTGGTGCCACTAAGCCAAGAGATTTACCTATTGAAGGTCGCGAACTCAATGGGGTCCATTTTGCTATGGAATTCTTGACGAAAAATACTCAAGGGTTATTGGAGCTAAAAGATATCACCGCATTCGAAACAGCAGCCAAGGGCAAAGATGCGGTTGTTATCGGGGGAGGGGATACAGGTACAGATTGCGTGGGAACATCTATTCGTCATGGATGTAAAAGTGTTACTCAGTTGGAAATAATGCCTCGTCCTCCGGAAGAACGTGCGGCGGATAACCCTTGGCCGGAATGGCCCAAAGTTTATAAGATGGACTATGGACAGGAAGAGGCCAAGGAAGTTTTCGGTGAAGACCCCCGCCAATACCTTACAGCAACTAAGAAGTTTATTGGTGATGAAGAAGGGAATCTTAAAAGCTTGCTCATTCACGAGATTGAGTGGAAACAAGATGACGGTCGTTTTTCACCCGTTGAAGTCCCAGGATCTGAAAGGGAAATCCCTGCACAGGTAGCATTCCTTGCCATGGGTTTTCTCGGTCCGGAAGATGTGATTGCGGAGGAGCTTGGTTTAGAGAGGGATAATCGTTCCAATATCCTAGCTGACTATGGAAGATTTACTACTAACATTGATGGTGTATTCTCTGCGGGAGACATGCGCAGAGGGCAGTCTCTTGTGGTTTGGGCAATCAATGAAGGTCGTGCTGCAGCACGTGAGTGCGATAGATATCTAATGGGCGAAACTTCTCTCCCTTAAGCCCCTTCAGTGCGTATTGTTTGTTTAGATCTCGAAGGAGTTCTCGTTCCTGAGATCTGGATTGCTTTTGCGGAAAAAACAGGTGTGACCGAGTTGACCCGTACAACAAGAGATGAACCTGATTACGAGGTATTGATGAATTACCGTTTGGATATTTTAAATCAAAACGGATTTACATTGAGTCAAATTCAAGAAGTCATTAATTCTCTCGATCCTTTACCTGGTGCACTTGAATTTACTAAGCAACTTAGATCAGAATATGAACTGATTATACTATCTGATACTTTTCGGGAATTTGCTGGTCCATTGATGGCCAAACTTGGTTTTCCCACTCTTTTCTGTCACGAACTGGAAACTGCTAATGATCGGATCAACGGGATCAAGTTACGCTTGGCAGATCATAAGAGGAAAAGTGTTCAATATCTACAAAAGTTAAACTACGAGGTAGTTGCGGCAGGTGATAGTTATAATGATCTAGGTATGCTAAAAACTGCAGATCACTGCATGTTGTTCAATCCTCCTAATCGACTCATTCGAGAATACCCAGATATGCCTGTTGGGACAGATTACAATGAACTTATATCTTTCATACAAAACCCTGTAGCATGATCACAATTATCGCTGGTACAAATAGAAGGGGAAGTCTCTCTTCCGTCTTTGCAAACGAAATTGCCTCAATTTATAGAAGACAGGAAGTGCAGTCCAAAGTCTTGGAAATAGCAGACTTACCCTTGGAAACTTTCTCTCCCGATGCATACGCAGATAAACCTGCCAAAGTTTTAGATTTCACCGATCAAGTTTTGAACTCATCTGGTCTTGTAATGATTGTGCCAGAATACAATGGAAGTATGCCTGGTGCACTTAAATTATTCATCGATCTTTTACCATACCCTGATAGCTTTGAAGGGCGCCCAGTTTGTTATATCGGTATTGCCTCTGGTCAATTCGCAGGTCTACGTCCAGTAGAGCATCTGCAACAAGTATTTGGCTATCGTAATGCCTATAATTTCCCGCAACGTGTATTTGTTCCATTTGTACATCAAGTAGCATCTTTTGAAAATGGGGTTACTGATGAAGAACTGAAAACTAGGCTTTATACCCAAGCTGAGAAGTTCTTAAAATTTTGTCGCTATTTGGGAAAAGAAGTTTGATGTAGTTTATGCAAGGATAGTACGGAGCACTCTACCATGGACATCAGTAAGTCTTAAGTCTCTTCCTCCGTGCCTGTAAGTAAGATTCTCGTGATCAAGACCTAGTTGGTGAAGCACGGTTGCCCATAGATCATAAAAATCACATTTATCTTTGGTAACATGATATCCAAATTCATCTGTCTCGCCATATACAGTTCCTCCTTTAATTCCACCTCCTGCCATCCAAATCGAGAATCCGTAAGGGTTATGGTCACGTCCGTTACTTCCTTGAGAGAAAGGAGTTCGGCCAAATTCTCCTGCCCAAATCACCAAGGTTTCATCTAATAAACCGCGGACTTTCAAATCTTGAAGCAAGCCAGCAATTGGTTGATCCACTTGGTGAGCCATGGCGGCATGGCCTTTTTCAAGAGCACCGTGCTGATCCCATGGATTGGGTGCATTTCCAGCACCGATCCCTTCATTTAAGCAACTTAATTCCACAAATCTAACTCCACGCTCAACCAGTCTTCTGGCGAGAAGGCACTGTCTCGCGTATCCCGCAGTCTGAACATCAGTTGAATCTAGTCCATATAACATTTTTGTGGCTTCCGTTTCACCCTTTAAATCGCATAATTCTGGAACTGCAGCTTGCATTTTGTAAGCAACTTCGTGATTTCGAATAGCTGCTTCTACTTGAGAGTTTTTTCCAGTGGTATGAAGAAAATCCATATCAAAAGAATTATGGAAATTTAGACGGTCTCGCTGTTGTTTGAACGATTCCTTGGGTTTTACATTTTGGATTGGCTCCTCTTGATCTACCTGTAAGATCGAACCTTGGTTATTTGCAGGCAAGTATCCGCTTCCATATAAGCCAACTCCACCGTGAGGAGGAACGGAACCGCCACTATGTAAGACAACAAATCCGGGAAGATTTTGGTTTAAGTTGCCCAATCCGTAACTGATCCACGCACCAGCTGAAGGATGTCCCATAAATGGAAAGCCTGTATGAATTGCATAGTTACCCTGAGCATGCTCATTAACCTTACTGGTCATGGAGCGAATAACTGCGATTTCATCGACCATCTTGGCGGTGTGGGGAAAGATAGAGCTAACGGGAATTCCGCTTTCACCATATCTTTTGAACTCAAAAGGGGAAGGAAAGACATTTCCGTTATTATTGAACTGCGTACGTTCAATTTTAACAGGCATAGGTTTACCGGCAAATTCCTGTAATTTCGGTTTCGGATCGAAAGTATCAACATGGGATACCCCACCTGACATGTAACAAAATATTACATTCTTGGCTTTGGGTGTAAAGTGGGGTTTTGCAACAAGTTGATTTTGCCCAACCAACCCTTGCAAAGCTAGAAGTCCAAAACCCGTAGAGCATTTACTGAGCATTTTTCTACGATTCATGGAATAGTTGATATTCATTTTTATCTTAAGTAAATAAATTCTTTCATGTTAAATAAGGCTAATGCAAGATCTTGAAGTTTCGGTTTATCAGTGGTTCTTTGACTTTCAAGTCCCTGAATTTTTTTCATAATCTCCATCTTATGTGCAGAAAGTTTATCGAATAGCTCTTTTTCTTCAGTAGAAAACCTATTGGTTATTTCTTGAGGGTTAATGTGAGACAAAGGATCGAATAGAGCCTTAATTTCATCATTTGAAAGTTCTCTGTCAAATAGGGAAGCTAATTTAATTTCCCCGTGTAGCATTCGTTGAGAGCTTGCAGGGAGATGACGTACTCCAAATGAGATGACACTATCATTTGGTTTAAAATGAAAAGTGTTTTTTTGATAAGACTTTCCATAAGCCTCTCCATTCCGATATCCTGTAATTTTCCCATCTTTTGAATAAGTTATGACAATGTGTACGAACTCTTTATCAGCTTGTCTTTCTTGAGGTGCTAGAATGAAATTCTCAGTTCTGCTAAATCCGTTACTTCCTGACATCCATAGATAAGATGCTTTTTCAGCGTAAACGATTGAATCAAAGAAAACTCCATTTGGTGTTTGCAAAGTAATCAAGCCACCTGCTCGCTGTTTTAAATCATCAAGCTTTACCCAAGCGGAAAGGGTTTTCTCTGAAACTCCGAAAGGTATCTTCTCGGATAAGGCATAGCCACCATTCCTAACTTGTAACACCCCATTTTCAATCTTTGCGCCTGATTTTAACTGACATTTGATTCCTAGAATTGAATCTTCCAATCCTTGACTGAAATTCCAGTGAAGGGATGGTTCGGGAGAAGAGCTAGCCGTGTTGTTGGATGCCAATTTTCTCTCTTTTAATATGTTTTTATAAACAGGTTCTGTAATTTTTGAAATATGATTATTAATCTCATCTAAGCTTTGCCGAAAGCCTGCTAATTTAGATTCAATTTCTTGAGAGTTTCTGTCATTCCTATCCAAGTATTCGAGTGACCTTGAAATTTCATTTTCTAATGGTGGTCTACCAAGTGCGATTCGAAACATTTTTGAAATACTTTCGTTTAAATTACCACTTCTATGAAGATTACCAAATTCTTTTGCAGCTTTTGTAACTTCAGGATCGTTCATTAGTGTTAGAGACTGAGCAGGTACATTGGTAATATCTCTTCGCCCTTTTGTGGATGAAGGAACAGGTGCATCAAAAACTGTAAGAAACGCGTCCAGTGAATTTCTTCTGATCTGCCTGTAGACTGCTCTTCGGGGACTATTTTTACCTTCGGATTTGCCTTCTGCAATGCGATCTAGTTGAAGTTGGCCAGAAGACAGAAGTATTGCATCACGAATGGGTTCCGCTTCAATTCGCCGCAGATTAGCATGAGAAAACAGAACATTCTGCGGATCGATCTCTTTTGCCTTTAGGGAAGGGGTTGACGAAGAGCGAAAAGTTTCGCTGGTAACAAGAAATTTTATCATCTTTTTAATCGACCAACCATCTTCCCGAAATTTATTTGCTAGATAGTCTAATAATTCTGGGTGTGAGGGTTTTTCTCCAAGACGACCAAGATTGTCCGGGGTTCTGACAATTCCATGTCCGAACAAATGATGCCATATTCGATTTACAATAACACGGGTTGTAAAAGGGTTATCCTCACGAAGAAGATCAGCAGCAAGCTCTAGCCTTCCCGAAGTATTTTTGGGGTAGGGAGTGTTGTCTATGGCTTCAAGAAAACGTCTCGGAACTTTGTGGGCAGGTTTTTTATGATTTCCTCTCTCAAAAAGTGCTTGATCAAAAGGCTCTCCATCAAGAACACCCGGAGCGAGTTTTGGTGCTGGCACCTCGGCTTCGAGTTCTCTGTATTTTTTTAAAGGTTCGAGGCAAGATGGAATCTCGCTAATATTATTTGGAAGCAGATCATGATTCAGGAGTGATAGAAGAATGAGGGCTTGTTGGTTAGACATTGTATTTGATGACCAAGCTTCAACTGCTAGTTTAATTACCTCTGAGTATCGTATGGCAAGGTTTGTGCGATTAACTTCCTCGATCGGTTTTGAAAATAAGGAAGAAAGAACCTCCGCGACTTCATTTTGTGGATTCGGTTGACCTGGTTTAGCTTGTACAGCTTCAGTTATTCCAAACCAAGATCGATCTGCGTTCCCAGCTTCGACCGGATGATTGCGGTTAGTGTTAAGTTCGATGTAGCCAGTTTCACCTGCCCAATAATTGGTATTAAAACGATACCATTTTAAGGAAGAGGGTTCAGGGGAGGATTTTGGGTAAACAGTACCCCTTCTGGGATAATTCCACACTGAATATCGAAATGTAGTTCCTTTGTCTCCAATGACGCGAAGCCAGAGGTTTCCTTCATTAAATTTAAACCTTGGAGAAGAAAAAGTTCCGTTTTCCTTTGTGCTTAAGAGATGGGTGTAAACTCCTGCCGGATAAATATGTTCAAGAATTTTATTTCCTTTGATGCTAATTGTAAATGCACCAGCTTTATCAGCTTTATCTTTCAAACCGGTGCCACTCTTTTTCCAAGAATTGTAAGTGCTATTATTACTCATATCCCATGATTTAGGATAATCCGTTGTAGCAAAAGTTTTCAGACGGTTTTTGCTCTGATTCACCTCCGCTTCGAGTTTTTTCCACTGGGCATTCAAGTTTTTCTTGTCCAGTGACTGCAATTTATCCCATACCATTAAAAAATCGTGGGGATCTTTCGATGGTTCACTAGATTTTCTATTCAGAATTTTCGAATAAAAATCAGTAGATTGCCAATTTTTGGATAAGACATTTTTAATTTCATCCTTGAGCTTACCCAGCTTACTATCATGAAGAGATAAAATGGATGGATCATCGATTAGCTTCTGGGCGGGCCTTCCGTTGGAAAAAATACCAAAAAAAGCGTAATAGTCGTCTTGACTGATGGCATCGAACTTATGGTGATGGCAACGAGCACAGGAGACTGTTAGTCCGAGGAAAGTTTTGGTGACTGCATCGATCTGATCGTCAACAAAACGAACATGCTCATCCAATGCGTCAGTGGGGGCAAATCCGTGAAGAACGAAACGAAGGTGTGAAGTACCAACGGCGGATTCATTAATGCCAAGCTTTTTATTCACGCGTGGATTATCCAGTAAATCTCCAGCAATATGTTCTTTTACCAATTGATCATAGCCAACATCGGCATTTAGAGCACGTATTAAATAGTTCCTGTAGCGATAGGCATTAGGGATTTGAGGATCGCCTTCGCTGCCGTGAGAATCTGCATAGCGGACCCAGTCCATCCAGTGTCTTGCCCATCTTTCACCAAAATGCGGACTGCGTAGAAGTTCATCAGAGAATTTAGCGACAGCTTGGTCTAATCCGTTGTTTACTAGTGCGTTAAACCTATCTTGTTGTTCAATGGATGGAGGAAGACCGGTCAAAGAAAAAGTAAGTCGGCGTAATATATTGTATGAATCCGCTGGTTTGTTTAAAACGAGGTCTTTTGCATTCATTTTAAGCCTCAGGAACTTGTCAACTGGGTGATTGATTTCACTGATCAATCCAGATGGAACCTCATGGTTTTTTACAGGCTGAAAGCTCCACCATTCTTTTCTTTTTTCACGAATTTTTTCCCATGATGTCTCTTGTGCAAACTGTTCTGCGGTTGGTGGCATATCTCGTGGGTCAAAGGCTCCCTTAGATATCCAACTTTCAAAATCCTGTATGATCTTATCAGTTATCTTAGGTCCGCCCTTCGGCATCTTTAGGTTATTTATCTCATGTTTCATAACCCGTAGAAGAAGACTTGATTTAGGATTGGTTAATGAAATTGCGGGTCCACGCTTACCCCCTTTTAATATACCATTCTTATAGTCCAATACTAAGCCAGACTTTGCTTGTTTAATACTGTTGTGGCATTCGTAGCAATTTTCGGCAAGTACGGGGCGGATTCGGCTTTCAAAAAACTCAAGGTCTGGTTTTCCTGCCATTGCCAAGAAGGGAATGAATGAAAAAAATGCTATATTTATACGAAGAATCATATATTAATGATTCCACATATGGTATTTGCTCCATATGTGGAAATCAAGTCGGTTATCTTTTTTGCGAGATTAAATTACAGTAGTTTTCTAGCTTGAATTGTTAGCAAACGGACAGACACTTAAAAATAATGAAAAAAAAGATTTGCGTGGTAGCTACGAAGGCATGTGGGTGGCCAAATCTGACAAAGTTAAAAAATGGCCAGATCCTTTGTACCTACTTTAATTCTCCAAGTCATGGACTGATGGAGGGTGATTTAGTTTGTTCGGTCTCGGATAGTAAAGGTTTGAATTGGAGAAAAAGAGGAATTGTTGCTAAACATCCAAAGGGTGGGAATCGCATGCACCTAGCCGTTGGTATGGCAAATAATGGAGACTTGTTGTGTTTTAGTAGTGGGTTTTATGTCAAAGAAAAGAAGTTCGCGGGCTTTTCTGGTCATTGGCTTTCGAGATCAACGGACCGTGGAAAAACTTGGGTGGTTGATTTTTCTCCTTCTGTTCCGAAGATCATAAAAAACGCAATTCCCTTTGGTAGGATTATTTCTATGGGTGGAACTAGATTGGCTTATTCTTCCTATCGTTCAAAGGGTAGGGGAAATCCAAGTGAAACATGGCTGATTTTATCTGAAGATGACGGTAGGTCCTGGAATAAAATAAGCAAATTTGGATCGAATGATTCTAATGAAGCAACGCTTTGCAGTCTTGGCGAAAATCGAATCCTTGCTGCTGTGCGTACCCATAATGATCACCATGTTAAACTGTGCGAGACATTTTCTTTTGGAAAGTGGAAAGAAAAAGGCCCCCTTACCCTTCCAATGCAGCATCCTTCTGATTTGACTAAACTTTCGGATAATTGTCTCTTATTAACCTACGGAATTCGCAATCGAGGGCTTATGGGAATAGGAGCAAGGCTAAGTGTTGATGCTGGTAAAACCTGGGGACCACCTTGGGTTATTCACCAGTTTGGTAATGAGGCAACAGATATTGGCTATCCATCAACTGTATCCCTTGATAAAAACGGAACTCTACTCACTGCTTTTTACAGTGATTATGAGCCATCATTTAAGAAAAAACCTAATGTTTATAGAGTCCTGACCATGAAGTGGTCACTTAAGGATTGGCTGCATCCAACAATGCTTGCTTCAGTATCAGATGGTAAGCAGTTAAAGCTGTAAGTAGTTACGATTGCTTCCTATATAGTTCAATGTAATCGGGGCGTACAGATACATCACTACCATCCTCATAATATTTACGGATTTTCCTTAGACGGCTTGTAAGGCTTTTCTGTACATTACTCGTTTCTTTATTTCCGTAAATATTTGTTAGTTCATCAGGATCTGATTTCAAGTCATACATCTCCCATTCATTCCCAAACTGATAGAAATGCATCAGTTTATATCTTTTAGTTCGGATGCCATAATGTCGGGGTATCATGTGTACGCTGGGATACTCGTAATAGTGGTAATATATTTCCTTTCTCCAGTTTTTTGGAGTTTCGCCTTTAAGAAGTGGAACCAAGGACAAGCCTTGCATATCTTTTGGCTGTGGTGCGTTGGCAATTTCAAGAAAGGTCTGTGCGTAATCCAAGTTTTGAACAAGGTCTCTATTTCTGCTTCCGGCTTTAACTACTCCGGGCCATTTGACAATAAATGGCATTTTGAGGGATTCTTCATACATCCATCTCTTATCATACCATCCATGATCTCCAATGTAGAAACCTTGATCAGAAGAATATATAACAATTGTATTTTGATCTAGACCTAGCTTAACTAACTCATTCTGCAGGCGGTCTAGGCTTTCATCTACACCCTTTACACAACGAAGATAATTTTTTGCATATCTTTGAAATTTCCAGCGCACGAGTTCTTTCCCTGAGAGGTTAGCTTCGTGAAAAGCTTTGTCTCTAGGACCATAATGATCCCTCCATGCCTGTAGTTGTTCTGCGGACATTCTTTTCATGTTATTCCAAGCTGAACGGTCCTGTCTCTTTTGAGAAGGTGGCTGATTAAAATCGGGAGTCAAATCTACGAACAAATCGTAGTTCAGATCCATGTGGCGATCGATTTCCAGTTCTTGAACGCGTGCACCTGGAGCATTGTCCTTCCACTTGTCAAAAAGAGTGGGCGGTTCGGGTATGTCAATATCATCGTACAAGGAAAGGTGCCTTAAGGCCGGCATCCAGTTACGATGGGGTGCTTTATGCTGAACCATCAGCATAAACGGCTTATCCTTGGACCTCTTTTCATGAAGCCATTCAACCGCAAGGTCAGTTACAACATCTGTACAGTAACCATCAATTCTTTTTCGACCTTCAGGAAAAATCATGTCGGGATTGTAATACAACCCCTGACCCGGGAGGACTGCCCAATCATCATAACCGAGCGGTTCACCTTTTAAGTGACTCTTTCCGTAAATCGCGGTTTGATACCCTGCTTTTTGTAGGAGTTTGGGAAAAGTTTGCTGATTCCAGTCAAAAGTATTTCCGTTATTCATAAAGCCATTTTTATGACTATGCTTACCAGTTTGAATGACGGCACGACTTGGCCCACAAATTGAGTTCGTGCAAAAACTATTAACGAAAAGCATGCCTTCCTTTGCCAGTTTATCAATGACCGGAGTAGGATTAAGTGATTTTAGCCAGCCATTGTAAGCACCAATTGCATGCGGTGCATGGTCATCGGTAAAAACAAAGAGTATATTTGGTCTTTTGCTAGTTTTACTTGATAGAGAAAAAGACAATGAAAATGCTATTAGGAAAAGGATAAATTTTTTCATATTAGAGTTAGAAATTACAGCTAGTTAAAAAGACGAAAGGCACCGTCCTCCCAAACGGTGCCTCTCAGGATATGCATTCCTATATCTATTTTTTATGCAAGAAAATCTCATAAATTCAATACTTTTTTTACTTTTCTAGTCAATAATTGTAGCTATTTACCAAAAAATCTATTACTCAAGATTTCTTGCTGATGGTCCTCGGTAAATTCGTCTCCATTTTTCAGGCATAATCGATACATCAGTATAGTCGCCAACTTTTTCTTTTATGGTTAGGAGTTTATTTTTTAAGAATTCAAATTGAGCCTGACTGTCGGTAATACTGTATATTTCTTCGGGATCGTTTTTTAAGTCAAAAAGCTCCCATTCATTAAATTGATAATAATGAATGACTTTGTGTGTTTTAGTTCGAATCCCATAATGTCTCGCCACCATTTGAGTACTCGGGAAATTATAATGATGAAAGTAAATAGCCTCACGTTCTTTAACTGCCAAAGAGTTCCAATTGTTAGAATTTAATGGCAATCCATCTACTTTACTGGGTACCAAATCAATAAAATTTAAAATAGTTGGAAAAATATCTATATCTTGAACATTTTCATCAATTATCATTTTTGGAATACTATTTCCTTTTATGGAAGATATTGACAGCGGAATCCTAAAACTACTTTCTTTCATCCATAAGTTCCCAAACCATCCGTTTTCTCCCAAAAACCTTCCTTGATTTGCAGTGTATATTAGAAAACATTCCTGATCTATATATTCCTCATAAAATTTTTTAAATCTACCTATGTTTTCGTCTACATCCCTGATACACCTGAGATAATTTTTGGCAAATCTTTGATATTTCCATCTCAAAAGTTCTTCTCCCGTTAGTATTTCTCTAAGATATGCCTCATTATGAGGTTTCATTAGGATTTGCCATGTTGTAAGTTGCTCCCCATTCATATTTTTGAGGTTTTTTTCGTAGATTGAAAAAGAGTCGATATCCTTGGTGCTTTTATCAGAGAGTTGAATAAAAAGGTCATCCGTCATGTTTAAATCATTTCCAATCTCATTTTTCTGATACCTAGACGCAGGACCCATACTCTTTTGGCTTGAGTGAAGACTTTCAGGCTCTGGTAAAAGTACATTGTTATATGTATCAAGTTGCCTTAGGGACGGCATCCAAGGTCGGCGAGTTGCATTGTAGAAGACTAGAGCAAAAAAAGGCTTAGTTTGATTCCTCCTGTTTTTTATCCATTGAATCAAAAGGTCAGTTATTACATCTGTGGTATGTCCTTCTATTTGCCTAGTACCTCCAACTGATAAGAAAGTAGGATTGTAGAATGTGTCACTGTTAGTGAGCACTTCCCAATGGTCGAAATCTGAGGGTTCGTTTTTTGAGTCCCATCTGCCCCAAAGCCCACTTTCATAACCAGCGGAACTGAGTAGCTTCGGTAGCGTTGTCAGACTTGTATCAAAATTTTGACCATCATATATTAGGCCATGATTATGAGTATACTTACCAGTGAGCATTGTGGCACTGCTTGAACTAGCAATACTGCTTGAGGAAAATGCATTAAAGAATGTGCAACCTTGTCTACTTATCTCGTCTAAATTTGGGGTAGGGTTAAATTCCTCAAATCTACGATCTTTTATTCCCCATGCACTAACGGCATGATCTTGGTTCACGAATATTGCAAAATTTTGCTTATTACTTTTAGAAAAGATTTCTTTAAAAACTAATAAGACTAATGCGAGCGTAATAAATGTGATTCTTTTATTGTAAAGCTTGGAGTCGAAAAAACCCATCATTTCTACAGTAAATTATTACCAAGATTTCGAAAAGGATTTTTAGTGAATAATAATCCCAGACAAAAAGAACTAAATATATTTCAATTTTATTGAATAAAAATTATTTAAGGATTTTATTGTCAAAATGTGCGGGATCATTGGTTATTTAGGAAAAGGATTGGCTCAAAGTTCATTGATTGATGGATTGAGAAGGCTTGAGTATCGAGGTTATGACTCAGCTGGTGTTGCTTTTCACGAAGGAAGCAAATTTTCCATGGCTCGTGAAACTGGTAGGGTTAAAAACCTAGCCAAGTCTGTTCAGGAACATAGCTCAACTTCGTCTATTGGAATAGCCCATACAAGATGGGCGACGCATGGTGCTGTTACTGTTTCAAATACTCATCCCCATATTAGCCATGACTGCAAGTTTGTCATGGTGCATAATGGAGTAATTGAAAATTATGGGACTCTCAAAAGATTTCTTGCCAGCAAAGGAATAAAATTTTCTTCAGAAACTGATTCTGAAGTCCTGTGTAATCTGATTGCCTACCACTATTCTTTATTATCTGAGGGAGAGGATCGCTTTGTTGATGCCATACGACAGGCACTCCCTCAATGCAGGGGAGCATACGGTATTGCCGTCCTTTGCTTGGATTATCCGGATACCATGATTGGTGCCCGCAGAGGCTCTCCCTTGGTTGTTGGACTTGGGGATGATGCTAATTTCATTGCCAGTGATGCTTCTGCTTTTGTTGGTAGAGCCAAAGAGGCCGTTTTTTTAAATGACGGTGAATTAGCCATTCTCAATGGTTCAGATTTTCGGATTACAACCTTGGAAGGCCATGAAGCACAGGCTATCGCCCATCCTGTTGATCAGGTTTCTGAAGAGGTTGAGCTGGGTGATTTTGATTCCTACATGGAAAAAGAAATTTATGAGCAACCCATAGCATTAAAAAATACTTTGCGTGGAAGATTTGGGGATGACGGTACAACAGCGAAATTAGGAGGACTCGAAGGGCATGAGAATGTTCTGCGTGATCTTGATCGCATAATCTTTGTTGCCTGCGGAACAGCCAGGCATGCTTGTATGGTCGGGGAGTATCTTATTGAAAGGCTTGCACGAGTCCCAGTTGAGGTCGAGCATGCCTCTGAATTTAGGTACAGGAATTCACCCAAAGCAGGGAAATCATTAGTAATTGCAGTTAGTCAGTCAGGAGAAACCTTAGATACTCTTGAAGCAGTTCGTGAAGCAAAGACTAAAGGACTTCTTACCTTGGGGATTACCAATGTCGTTGGTTCTTCTTTGGCTAGAGAAACAGATGGGGGAGTTTATCAGCGGGTTGGTCCGGAAATTGGAGTCGCATCCACCAAAGCGTTTTCATCGCAGGCATGTTTGTGTGCAATGCTTGGTTTGGCCTTGGGTCGCATGCGTGATCTTTCACCCATGGATGGTCAATCCATTGTTGAGGCATTGAATCAGCTTCCAGACTTGGTTGCCCAAGTATTGCAGCAAGGGGAGCAGATTCGAGAACTTGCCGTAAAGTATTCAAAGGCAGAGCATTTACTCTTTCTTGGCCGGCAAAGTTTGTATCCCGTTGCACTTGAGGGTGCTCTGAAGCTAAAGGAAATTTCCTATGCTCATGCGGAGGGATATCCTGCAGCTGAGTTAAAGCACGGACCAATTGCACTTATTAATCCTGAATGCCCGTCTGTTTTCATCGTTGAGGGAAGTGAGTTGTCTGCCAAGACTATTGCAAATATGCAGGAAGTAAAAGCTCGCAAGGGATCTGTTCTGGCGATTGCTCCTGACAGTGTGGAAATACCTGAAGAAGCAGCCGATGATGTATTTCGTCTACCTGATGCACACGAGGTGGTCCGTCCAATCCTTGCTAATCTTCCCTTACAGTTATTTGCCTATCATTTCGCCAGACTGCGTGGTTTGGATGTCGATAAGCCTCGGAATTTAGCAAAGTCGGTAACTGTCGAGTAAATCTAATCTCTCATGATCACTTAAACGGAAACCTTCTTACGCCTTTTCCTCCTGCCACATACAGATAATCTTCAAAATATCTCAATACATTCGCATCATCTCCAGAATCAAAGACCTCAAGCTGTCTTCCTTCTTCCAAATCAAAGACACGGACTTCCTGGTTACCTCCAAGGCCTACATGAAGTAATCCATTATTATCAAAGGCCAGACCTTTTGGCTCCAAACCGGTGGGAGAAAAATCAACAAGTGTCCAAGATTCAACGGGAATTAAATCTTCTGGAATATCAAACACGACGACCCTCGACGCGTCAGGCTCGGCTGCAACCAATCGTTTCCCATCAGGACTTATGCAAATACCTTCAACCCGGACCAGATCATCATTTAAAATTCCAACAAAACCCTCGTTGGGTCGAATTCTGTAAACGGTTGCTGAAAATGGAGAACTTACAAAAAGGTCATCTCCTTGACCTATGGCGAGATCCTTAACGGTTGTAAATCGATATCCGTCGTAGGAATCGGCCAGTACTTCAAGCTTTCGTGCATCGGGGGTCATCCGCAGAAGTTTTCCTGTGCCAGACTCTGCAATAAGCACTCTTCCATTGATGTCTATTCTCAGTCCTTCTGCCCGTGGCTCATTGTTGTCAACCGGGCTTATCCATTCGGGTAAGCTCACAAAAGTCTCCGGTTCCGAAAATAAATCTAACCTCATTTTTTTGACAGTTTCTTCTGCACCAAGTTCGGTAAAATAGACCAAACCATTCTTAGAAAAAGCTATATTTGCAGCCTTACTTAAATGACTATTTATGTATTGCTTTAGTTTTTTTTCCCTTTGCTTTTGAAATACTTGTTCAAGGGATTGCTTGGAGTTTTTGGATACGAAAATACATCCTGAAAAAAAATGCAGGCAAAGTAATCCAAGCATTGCTTGTAAAGGAAGTTTGTGTTTCAAGTGTGTTTGTAAAAGCTTCAGAAAACTAACAACTAGTTGAGTTGTGATTCAAAGGAAAAAGCATTTCTTTTGGAAAAAATTATATAAAGGGTTGATAAAAATAAATACTCGGATTCACCAAATTAGAGGATCTTTAGGCACTTCGAAATCGCTTCTAATCGCGGCAGGTGCTGGTATGGGTGTTGATTCTGGTCTTCCTGACTTCAGAGGTAATGAAGGCTTTTGGAAAGCTTATCCTCCATTGGCAAAACTTGGGATACAATTTGAAGAAATGGCCAACCCTCAATGGTTTAATGATGAGCCCAATTTAGCCTGGGGTTTTTATGGTCATCGACTAAATAAATATAGAAAGACGGCTCCTCATGCAGGTTTTTCCATACTAAAAAAATGGGGAATTCATAAAGAATCATGTTTTGTTTTTACCTCTAATGTGGATGGACATTTTCAAAAAGCAGGGTTTCATGATAACCAAATTTTTGAATGCCATGGATCGATACATTATCTCCAATGTATGTCTGTTTGTGGACAGGAAATCTGGCCTATTCCTCGTATGTATTCCATAAACATAGACGAAAATACACTACTTGCACAGGATCCCCTCCCCAGTTGTCCATCATGTGGTTCACTCGCAAGGCCTAATATTTTGATGTTTTCAGATTTCCAGTGGAATTCTTTTCGTGGCGATAAACAAAATCAAAATTTCAGAGATTGGATTAAAGAGAATGAAAATAAATCATTGGTAATTGTTGAAATTGGTGCAGGTCTGGCTGTACCAACTGTGCGGATGAATTGTGAAAGTTTATTTCAAAGCTGGAAAGAAAAAGCTTTGTTCATTCGTATTAATCCAAGAGATACAGGCACTACGGATGGAATCGAAGTTTTGGAGATGGGTGCTTTGGAAGGACTAAGATTATTGGATCGATGAATTTTACATTCTAGCCCCATAAATCAAGGTTATTCACAGTCTTAAGTTCAGGAGAATAACTTCTCTTTGACTTGTATATAACAGAGTTCAAGGTGGTAATTTTAACTATATTGTAATGATGGATGAGGATTTTCTTCACTTGTTTGAAGAGTCGCCTGCATTGCGGCTCATGCGTGGTCGTCTTGGCTCATTTGTAGTTGGTTTCTTTTTTAAAACATTTAAAAAATGGGGTTCTTCGGAGGCTTCCGAGGAAGAATTGATTGCGACTCTTTCTGAACATATTGAACAGGTACGCGAGTTGGAGGATTTTGATGCACCAAAGCGGTTACCTCAGGATTACTTGGACGAATGGTGTGACGAAGAACATCGTTACATGACCAAAACATATGATGAAGACCGGGAAGAATATGTTTTTCGCCTCACAAGGCATTCGGAAAAAGCTCTTAGTTGGCTACAGGACCTTTTGTCTATGCAACAACGCGGATATGCCACTACAGAGTCACGTTTTAATCGAATTTTGGTTGAAATGGAAAGTCTTTCACAAGGTGTTAATGCGGATCCAGAGGCAAGAATTAAAGACCTTTCGAGAAAAAGAGATGAGATAGATGAAGAAATTCTTAGAATTCGAGAGACCGGAGAAGCACCGATTTTCGGTGAAGATGTAATCCGAGACCAAGTTTACGACTTGTCGGATTTAGTTGAACATTTTCTATCAGATTTTCGGGCAATTGAAGAGTTTTTTAAGGACCATGCTCGGGAAATCTCTAAACTTTATGCTCAGGGGGATGCTTCCAAGGGTGACATCGTGGAACATGTTTTGGATGCAGATGAAGAGCTGCGGAATTGCGATCAGGGAAAGAGTTATTTTGGTTTTCGCACTATGATGACCAACCCAACATTGGCTCGACAATTTAGAAATCTGGCTGGACAAACCTCAGATATAGCCCGAAGGCGTGGATTAGATCCGAATAAAACTTTCATTAGTCT